>JAKALO010000170.1 GCA_021824125.1 Deltaproteobacteria bacterium
CGCCCGCTGACGGCGCAGACGGTTTGTAGGCAAACGTTGAGTTGAGTGAGCAACCCGCCATCAACACAAGGGCAAAGGCAACCACCAGGAGCTTCTTCATCGACCCTCCCCACCCCTTCGAATGCCGGTTCATTTTCCCTTGAGAATCCTCTCTATCGTCTGCTCCGTCGATTCCTGGGCCGGCGGCGCGGAAGCCCCGACCCGGATGACATCCCGGACGATGGTGAAATCCCGCGGCGCGTTCCACCCCGCCCTCTTGACGCCCACGGTCACGGAGGTCCCCTTGACGCCGCGCATCCTGCCCACGGCGTCGGCAACGGGCATGCCCGCGGTGGGCTTGCCGTCAATGGAGACGATCATGTCCCCCGCCTGCATGCCGGCCTTCGAGGCGGGTGCGCCTTCCATGGCTCGCACCACCGTCAGCGCATCATCAACCGCCTTCACCTCCAGGCCTATCCCGACGAATTCCTCTTTGCGTGCCTCGCCGGCGGGCGGGAGGCCACCCTCTCCGGCTGGGCTCCCCGAAGATGCCGCAAGCGTCGCGACCAGGTCCGCCCGGGCCTCCGCGAACATCCCCTGCATCGCCTTGTTGTACTCGGCTTTAAACTTGTCCACCGAGCATTGAATCCCCATCCCGCATCCCGCATATGCGTTCCCCGGGGTCTTCCACCGCCTCGTCACTTCCTTTTCCCAAACAATTCGCTTGTCGCTTCTCGTCAGCGCTCTCAGGGAAACAGCGAACTCGTTGAAATTGTCAAACGTCTTCCCGACATAGGCCTTCGTCAATGTGCCTTCGATGGATATGTCCTCGTCCACGAGCTCCGAGGGGCCGTAGATGAATCGGACCGCCCGGAAAACGCCCGAGGCCGCCAGATCCTCCGCGAAAGATTTCGCCCACAGCTCCGGCGTCAGCGCGGTCATGGTGGCCGCGATGCCCGCCTTTGCAACATTGTACTGTCCGCCGCTGATGAAGACCGACCCGCGATCGGTGAAATCCTCCGTGCCGTCCTTGAACGGAAGGACCGCCACCTTCACCGGGAGCTTCGGCCCGCCCACCGCGGGCCCGCCCGGTTTATAGACGAACGTCGAGTTGACCCCGCATCCCGCCATCAACAGAAGCGCCAGGGCGGCACACAGAACTCCCCACCCCCGCGAACGACCCCTCATCGGATCACCTCCCACCATTTATTCAATCTCCCCATCTCCGCAGGCTTGGGCTCCCCCGGCCGCTCGCCGCGCCGCACCTCGAGCATCTCGCCGGACGTCACGACCGCCGATTCGCCCCCCGGCGTCACGGCCTCCACCCGGCCCTCCACGACGACGACGGAGGTCTGGTCACCTGCGGCAAACAGCGCGAGCCGCGCGAAACCGAATCTCAAGTTCAGCGCCTCGGTGGCGATCACGAATTCCCGGGGCATCGGACCCGACATCCCGTCGACTGGCGGCTTGCCCGCTTCGAAATACAGGAGGCCTTTCTCCAACGTCTGCCCGCACATCCCCAACGGCCTGCAATCGCCGACGACCATTTTCGACTCCGGCCCTATGCGGATCCCGCTTCCGTCCCACAGGGTGAGCCCGACCCCTTTCCCTTCCGTCGCGATCGCGGCGTTCGCCCCGATCGTCTTCGGCTCGAGGCCGCCGCCCCACAGGACCCCTTCCGCGCCGGTCGACGCCTCCTTCTCGAGCGCGGCCGTGATCCGTTCGAACTCCTTTTTCTGCCCGGCCATGTAGGCGCCCAGTTCGTCACGAGCCGCCGCGTCCCCGGGCGCGATCGAATTCGCGAGCACCGCCAGGGTCTTGAGGACCGCCCTTTTCTTATCCGCCTCGCAATAGAGGGACAGGACGGGGGCCTTGCAGGGGTCCTCGAGCGGGACGAGCGTCCCGGCGGAAGCAAGCGCCTCGGGGAGGCCGGTCATCCGGAACAGGGCGTGGTCGCGCCAGGAAAGGACGTAGAGGTCGCCTTCCCGGCACCGGAGCATCCCCCCGAGGCCTCGCCGGACGAGAACGAAGTCTCCGCCGCGCACGGCGTAGATGTTGTCGCCGTCCGAGAAGTAGAGCAGTCCGTGTTTGTCGTCCACCGCGATGGAAGGGATGTGCGGAAAGCCCGGCAGATACGCAAAGAGCCTGGCGGGTCCTCCCTCCTTGAGAACGTAGATCCTCGGACCGACGGCGAAAAACAGCTCCCCGCGCGCGAGGGCCATGGCGTCGATCGGGGCATCGAGCTCGAGCAGCGCCTTGTATCCCACGCCCTCCTTGTAGAGGAACAGCACCGGCCTCCCGGCCGCCGTGATCCCGCCGATGTAGGTCCGCTCTCCGTCCGGGACGAAGACGCGGCTCGAAAGGGGAACGTCCAGGAGTTTCCTCGGCACTCCCCCGTCCACGACGAAGAGGCCGCCGTTCGCGAGAAACTGCAGCTTTCCGCCGGCGAAGGCGAGCCAGCCGGGATTTTTCAGGGGCTCCCCGAACAGGGGATCCCCCGACCCCGCATCGTAGATGTTGTCCCCGGTGAGGACGAGGACGGCGCCCGCCGGGTCCACGTCGAAAACGAAAGGGTCGCCAAGGGGGGACGTGTCGAGCACCTTCCGGACCTCGACTCTTCCGGCGGAAGCCTGGGTCGGCGTCGCGAGAAGGACCGACAGCGCCAGCAGCGCGCATGCGAAGAGGATACGGCCTTCCCTCTCCCGGATCATTGCCCGCCGCCTCCCTTGTATTGGTACCTGTATCTTGGAGGAGGAAACTTGCCGGTAACGTCGTCGAAGATGTTGTTCAAAAAATTGAGGGGGACCCTTTCCGTCCTTACGTACAGTTCCCTCGCCTCGTCCATGCTACCGCGGGCGAGCACCCTCGGGGCGTCCGTGAGGATCTCCCCCACTTCGTCGCTCGTCGTCTTGACCGCGCTCATGATCTTGTACCCCGTCGTCACGGTCTTCCCGTAGGCGCCAAGGCTGCTCTCGACCAACTCCGTCACCACGTCCTTCAACAATTCCTTCGGCCTGGACGTGATGAACTCGGTGAGCTCCATCTCCTTGTCCGCTTGGCGATATGCGGCCTTTTGCCTGTCCCACCACGAGGGGCCGTCCTCGCCAGGGGGTTCCTCGGCCCGGCCCGGTGCCGTTTTGCCGCCATCGCCGACGGTCAACTTCGGAAGGGGAACGTCGGACGCCTTGAGGGTCGTCCCCTTGCTCCACTTCTTTTCCCACTCCGCCTTGAGGTCGATGACTTTCGCGTCGAGAGGAAAATCCGCCTCGGGTTTCCGACGCCGCTCCGCGGCCTTGAACGACTCCACGACGGCATGGGACGTTTTCGCATCCATCCGGAAGTGCGAACGTGCGCCGCAATAGCCCCGGACGCCCGATGCGCGGTCGGCTTCGAGCCGGTACTGCGACGCCTC
Organism: Deltaproteobacteria bacterium; assembly: GCA_021824125.1. Taxonomy (GTDB): domain Bacteria; phylum Desulfobacterota; class Deferrimicrobia; order Deferrimicrobiales; family Deferrimicrobiaceae; genus JAKALO01. The sequence continues at coordinate 3,392 of JAKALO010000170.1, forward strand.
CCGCCGCAGGTTTTCGGCCCTTCGGAGATAGAGGTCGGTATCTCCGAACGGTTGCGGCGTGGCGATCCCGGGAAGCCGTCCCGGCTGGCCGGCGGTCTGGCTTCCCATTTTCAGGCGTTCGACGTCTCCGAGGATCCCGGCGTTCAAGTTCTGGCAAGTCTGACGGAACTGGTTCGCCGACTGGGCGTAGCTCTGCTGGACCTGCCTGATAAAAGCGGCGCTTCCCGTATGGTTGAAGGACGGCATGGCCGGCACGGGAGGGCAGGAGATCGAAGGGACGCTGCAAAATTGAGGCGCGTCCAGGCAGGCGTCGGCGGCCTGGAGCATCCGGCCCAGGTTGCTCTCCATCTGGGCGAAAAATTGGCTGAAGCCCGGGACGACTCCACGGTCCTTTGCGGCGGCGGCCGCTCCCTGCCGGAGCTGCGGCAGGAGCGCCCGGACCTCCGACAGCCTGGCCTTCACGGACTGCCGGAGGGCCGCCGAATCGCCGCCGGTCGGCAAGGTGTCGTTCCGGGAGGCGATGCCGCCCTTCCCTTTCAGAAACCGCTGCCGCTCCCCGGATTTCCGCTCGTAGTCCTTCGCCTCCCGTTCCGCCGTTTCCGCTTTTGCGCAGAGACCGTCGGCCCTGCCCGAACCGGCATCGGCCCATGCGCGCGGACCCGGAAGCGCAAGAACGAGGAGGAGAACGAAGCCCCGCCCCCCCAACCTCTTCCCGCCGTCGCCGCGCATGCGGAAGATCAACGGCCAGACATCGAGGCGAGGAACTCCCGGGAGTCCTCCTTGAGCCGCTCCATACGCCGGTCGTCCGCGTCGATCTTCCGCAACAGTTCCTCCGAAGCCACGAGGAGGAACTTCGCGTTCGCGATTCCCATGAGCCGGTTGTTGGCCTCCATGAGCCGGTTCCCCTCGTTCTCGAGCTCGTCCGCGCGCATCTCCAGGGGGCCGGCCTTCTTCTCCGCCTCCATGGAAAGCTGCCCCGCCTGTCCCTGGGCCGCCATGACGTCCTTGGCGGCGCCCGCCTGCTGGCCCTGGATCATCTTCCCGGTCAAGGCGGATGTGAACGCCGCGTTCTGCGAGAGCTGTCCGGCGCCGCCCATGCTCGACACGAGGCCGAA
>JAKALO010000023.1 GCA_021824125.1 Deltaproteobacteria bacterium
ACTCTGGAGTCGAGCACGCAGATCTCCCTTGCGACGCACCAGCAGACGAGCGCCAACGAGCAGGTCGTGCAGGCGATGCGGCAGGTGGCCGAGACGATCCGGGAGACCGCCGGCCGGATCAAGGGCGTTAACAGCGAAACGGCGGAACTCAGGACCATGGCGGAGGAACTACGCTCGAAGGCTTCGGTTTTCAAGGTTTGACGCCGCGACATGCCCTGCGGGAATGGGGGCGCCGGAAGGCGAGTGCATTTATGGCATGGCGCTCAACCAAGAGTGCCACAATGACGCGGTTGCCTATTGCAAACACCCGGATTTTTTCAATCCTTAAGTAAAATAAGTCCAATTAAATAAAGCAGTTTAAATCCATTGGCCTCCGATTGAAGCCGTGGCACGGAACTTGTTGTGTTTTGGAGCGGAGGCATCGAAAGTGACCCGAAGGGTAGTTCTTATAGCGGACATGCAGGCCGACGATTCGAGGCCGTTGGCTCCCCTGCTCGGGGCGCTTTCGGAGGCGGGGGCCATGACGGAACTTTTCACGGATGGCAGCGCGGGGCTCCGGAGCGTGGTCCTCGGGGGGACCGACCTCCTGGTCGTGGACCTGGACACGCCATCGCTTTGCGGCCTGGACGCCCTGGTCGAGATCGGGCGCATCGCATCCCGGATCCCCGTGCTCCTGCTGACCGCCCAGGAGAGCAAGTCCCGGCGGATGTGGGCCGTGGGGGCGGGAGTGGCGGGTTACGTGACCAAGCCGGTGGACGAGCAGGCGCTGGTGCGGTTCATCGCCAAGATACTGAGGGAGATATGAAGAAAAAAATACTTGAAGGAAGGAGCAACACGCAATGTCGAAGATCATAGGAATAGACCTCGGGACGACCTACTCGGTGGTTGCCGTGATGGAGGGGGGGGAGCCGAAGGTCATCATCAACGAGGAAGGAAGCCGGCTAACCCCGTCCGTCGTGGCTTTCGGGAAGGGAGGCGAGATCCTGGTCGGACAGGTCGCCAAGCGCCAGGCCGTCCTGAACGCGGAGAACACGGTCTTCTCGATCAAGCGGTTCATGGGCCGGAGGTACGACGAGGTCAGCGAGGAAATGAAGTTCGTCCCCTACAAGGTGGTCCGGGGCCCCAACAACGAGGCCCGCGTTTCCGCGGGGGGCAAGGAGCACACCCCGCAGGAGATCTCCGCGCTGGTGCTGGGCAAGCTGAAGAAGGCCGCGGAGACCTACCTGGGCGAGGAGGTCAGGAAGGCCGTGATCACGGTGCCGGCCTATTTCAACGACTCCCAGCGCCAGGCGACCAAGGACGCCGGGACGATCGCGGGTCTGGAGGTCCTGCGGATCATCAACGAGCCGACCGCGGCGGCGCTGGCGTACGGCCTCGACAAGAAGAAGAACGAGCTGATCGCCGTGTTCGATTTCGGCGGCGGGACGTTCGACATCTCCGTCCTCGAAGTGGGGGACAACGTTGTGGAGGTCAAGGCCACCAACGGCGACACGCACCTCGGCGGCGACAACATCGACCAGAGGGTCATCGAGTGGATCGTCTCCGAGTTCCGTAAGGACCAGGGGATCGATTTATCCAAGGATCGCACGGTGCTCCAGCGCCTGAAGGAGGCGGCCGAGAAGGCGAAGATCGAGCTTTCCTCGGTCATGGAGACCGAGATCAGCCTGCCCTTCATCACGGCGGACGCGACGGGCCCCAAGCACCTGCAGCTGAAGCTCACGCGCGCCCGGTTCGAGCAGATGGTCCAGGACATCCTGGACCGGACGCTCAAGCCGTGCGAGCTGGCGATCAGGGACGCGGGGGTGCCGGTGGGCAAGATCGACGAGGTCGTGCTCGTCGGCGGTTCCACGCGGATCCCGAGGGTCGTCCAGATGGTGAAGGACTTCTTCGGCAAGGACCCGCACCAGGGTGTCAACCCGGACGAAGTCGTGGCCGCCGGCGCAGCCGTGCAGGCCGGGGTCCTCGGGGGAGAGGTCAAGGACATACTCCTACTGGACGTGACGCCTCTTTCCCTGGGCATCGAGACGCTGGGCGGCGTGATGACGAAACTCATCGAACGGAACACGACGATCCCGGTCCGCAAGAGCGAGTTCTTCACCACCGCCGCGGACGGCCAGACGAGCGTCGAGGTCCACGTCCTCCAGGGCGAGCGCGAGATGGCGGCGGCCAACCGCACGCTGGGGCGTTTCCACCTGGAGGGTATCCCGGCGGCCCCCCGCGGGATCCCGAAGGTCGAGGTCACCTTCGACATCGACGCGAACGGCATCCTGCACGTGAACGCGAAGGACACCGCGACCAGCAAGGAGCAGAAGATCACGATCACGGCCTCGACGGGGCTGAACAAGGACGACATCGACAAGATGGTCAAGGAGGCCGAGGCGCACGCGGAAGAGGACCGGAAGCGCAAGGCGGTCATCGAGGCGCGGAACCACCTCGACTCCCTCGTCTACAACACGGAGAAAACGGTGCGCGAGAACAAGGAAAAACTGCCCGCCGACCTTGTCGCGAAAGTGGAGGCGGCGGTCGCCGAGGCGAAGGAGTCGCTCAAGTCGGACGACGAGTCGACCCTTAAAGGCGCATCGGACAAGCTGATGCGGGAAGCCCACGCCCTCGCGGAGAAGATGTACCAGCAGGCGGCGTCCCAGGCCCCGCCCACGGGGGAAGGCGCGCCCGCGGGAGGCGCGGGGGGCGGAAAGGGCGCGGAGGGCGACGTGGTCGAAGCGGAATACGAAGACCCGGGGAAAAAGTAGCCCCCGGGATTACCGGAACCCGGCCGGTCCAAACGGCCGAAGAAAGGAGGAGGCGACATGGCTATCGTGCGGTGGTGGGACCCATTGAGGGATTTGTCAGGAATCCAGGAAAAGATGAACCAGCTCTTCGAGGACACCTTCTCCCGGACAAGGGGGCGCGATGAGGCGTTCGCGAAGGGGGTGTGGACGCCCGCGGTCGATATCTACGAGACGGAAGACGCCGTGGTCGTCAAGGCGGAGCTTCCGGGCCTCGAGAAGGATCAGATCGGGGTCGATGTCAAGGACGGCATCCTCTCCCTGCACGGAGAGCGGAAGTTCGAGAAGGAGGTCAAGGAGGAGAATTACCATCGGATCGAGCGGGCCTACGGGTCGTTCCACCGCTCCTTCTCCCTTCCCTCCTCGGTGGAACAGGACAAGATCAACGCGAAGTTCAAGGACGGGGTGCTCGAGGTGCAGCTACCCAAGAAAGCACAGGCAAGACCGAAGCAGATCAAGGTCGATGTGAAATAAGCGGGAGCGGACCAGGAACCACGCGGGGGGGGAGGTAATTCCCCCCCACGCGCGTCCCCGGGGAAGGGGGTCCATCCGCGATGGATCCGAGTAAGAACTATTACGAAATTCTCGGGGTTCCGGAGAACGCCAGGGACGAGGACATCAAGAAGGCGTTCCGGCGCCTGGCGAAGAAGCACCACCCCGACGTGAACCAGGGGGACAAGTCTTCGGAATCCCGCTTCAAGGAGGCCAACGAGGCCCACGAGGTATTGAGCGACCGGAAGAAGCGCGAGGAGTACGACGCCATGCGCGCCGGCGGAGGACGCGACGGCTTCTTCGGGGGGGGCGGCGGTTTCGGGTTCGAGCCGGGGGGGGCCGTCTACCACTCCGAGACCGTCGACTTCGACGATCTCTTCGGCGACCTCCTCCGGGGGGGGCGCGGCGGCTTCGCGGCCGGCGGCCGCCAGGGGCGCGACATCCACGTGGAGCTGCCGGTCGATTTCATGGACATGGCCAACGGGGCGGTCCGGGAGATCCGCTACAACCGGCCACGAGCCTGCGAGTCCTGCGGCGGGACGGGCCGTTCCGGCCGGAAGGGATGCACGCGGTGCCTCGGCTCGGGATCGACCGGGTCCGAGGAGCGGATCCGGGTGAAGATCCCCGCAGGCGCGCAGAACGGATCCAAGATCCGCGCCGCGGGGAAAGGGGAGGAACGGGCGGGTAGGAGCGGCGATCTCGTCATTACGCTCCGCACGATCCCGCATCCATGGTTCCGGCGGGAAGGGAACGATATCCTCCTCGACGTTCCCGTCCAATACTCGGAGGCGGTCAAGGGTGCGAAGGTTTCGGTGCCCACGATCGACGGCCCCGTGAAGGTGTCGATTCCGGCGGGATCGTCCAGCGGGGCCAAGCTTCGCCTGCGGGGGAAAGGGATCCTCGCGCCGGGGACCACGACGCGTGGAGACCAGTACATCATCCTGCACGTGGCGGTTCCACGGTCCCGTTCCGAGGAGTTCATCCGCCTTGTCGAGAAGCTCGCGGAGCACGAGGACCCGAATTTGAGGGGGGATTGGAACTGAATTGTTTATAATGGAATCAATACTGGCAGGGAGCGCTTCGAAAAACGGGTAAAGGGAGAATGTCCGAGATGGGCAACACGCTGAAAACCGGTTTTCTGCTGGCTGTGATGACGGTCATGTTTCTCCTGGTCGGGGAGGCCGTCGGGGGCAGGAACGGCATGATGATGGCCTTCGTGATCGCCGTCCTGATGAACTTCGGGTCCTACTGGTTCTCCGACAAGATCGTATTGAGAATGTACGGGGCGAAGGAGGTCACGGAGGCGGAGGCGCCGCAGCTGCACGGGGTCGTCCGCCGCCTGTCGCTGGCCGCCGGTCTGCCGATGCCGAAAGTCTACATCATGCCCACGGATTCCCCGAACGCCTTCGCGACGGGCAGGAACCCCCAACACGCGGCCGTGGCGGTGACGGAGGGGATCGTGCGTATCCTTTCCGCCGACGAGCTCGAGGGGGTTCTGGCCCACGAGCTGGCCCACGTAAAGAACCGGGACATCCTTGTCGGAACGGTCGCGGCGACCCTGGCCGGCGCCGTGATGATGCTGGCCCGGTTCGCCCAGTTCGCGGCGATCTTCGGAGGCGGGGGGCGCGACCGGGACGAGGAGGGAGGCGGCGGTATCCTTGGCCTCCTGTTCATGGCGATCGTGGCGCCGCTCGGTGCGATGCTCGTCCAGATGGCCGTCTCCCGCTCGAGGGAATACCTCGCCGACGAGACCGGCGCGAAGGTGTGCGGGAAGCCGATGTCGCTTGCGAGGGCGCTGGAGAAGATCTCCGGGGCCTCGCGCGCGGTCCCGATGGGCGCGAGCCCGGCGACCGCCCACATGTTCATAGTCAGTCCGCTCACGGGCGGCGGGATGCTCTCGCTGTTCAGCACGCACCCACCCGTCGAGAAGCGCGTGGAGCGGCTGCGCGCGATGGTTGTGGCCCGTTGAGGACGACGAAGAGGGGAAGCAGCCGGTCATGATGGAGATATCGTTTTACCGGGAAAAACTGTCCGAGTCCGGGCATCGTGTGCTCAACGCCTCGATCGAGGAGTCGCAGCGCCGTCACCACTACTACCTGGGTCTCGAGCATATGTTCGTCGCCTTCGCTGAAGAGGAGAAGCAGCTCTTCCGCGAGCTGATGGTTTCGATCGGGCTGAACGTGGATGCGGTGCTCTACTCCGTGAACGAACACCTGAACATATCCCGCCAGTACCTCGGGGTGGGGCTCAAGGTGCCCCCCGCGACAAAGCAGGTGTTCCGGGTGGCCTGGGAGACGGCGCAGCGCAACCGCCGCTCGCAGATCGAATCCGAGGACCTCTTCCTCGGGATCTTCCACGAGGTGCACTCCATCCCCGCCAGGATACTCAAGAGCTACGGGGTCGACCCCGCCCTCGCCCTCTCCCGCTTCGCGTCCCAGCTGCGCAGCAGGGAGGAGAAGGTCGAGGAGTTCCGCAAGCGGTACGAGCTCCCGGCGAACCTTCGGGCGTTCGGGGTGAACCTGAACCTGCTCGCGCGCGAGGGGAAGATCCCGCCGATCATCGGCCGCGAGCGGGAAATCGACCAGATCATCGAATACCTGTGCCACAAGGACCGCAGCAACTCGGTGATGATCATCGGGGATCCCGGCGTCGGAAAGACCGCCGTCGCGGAGGGGCTTGCGATGCGGCTGGAGTACGAGCCGCACCGCGTGCCGGAGCGCCTGCGGGAGAGCCAGATCGTGAACCTGCAGATGAACACCGTGGTGGCCGGCACGGTCTTCCGGGGGATGTTCGAGGACCGGATCGAAAAGGTGATCGCCGAGGTCAAGGAGCGCAGGAACATAATCCTCTTCATAGACGAGGCCCACACCCTGATAGGCGCGGGTTCCGCGATGGGCGTCCCCTCCGACGCGGCGAACATCTTCAAGTCGAGCCTCGCCCGCGGGGAGGTCCAGATCATCGGGGCCACCACGGTCACCGAGTACAAGGAGATCATCCAGGAGGACGAGGCGCTGTCCCGACGCTTCAGGGTGGTCAAGATAGCGGAGCCGACGCTCGACGAGACGCGGGAGATCCTCTTCGGGCTAAAGCCGAGGCTCGAGGCGAACTACGGGGTGGAGATAGAGGACGACGCGATCGACACGGCGCTCTCGATGTCCGATCGGTACGCGAGGTCGCTGCGCCTGCCCGACAAGGTGATCAACTGGGTCGACACGGCGTGCGTCCGCGCCGAGATCCGGGGTGGCGGGGAGAAGATCGTTTCCGGTGGGGACATACTGGCGGTCGTCTCCGACGAGACGAAGACGCCCGGGGACATCGTCCGCCGCGACGTCGTCGACCGCTTCCGCGACATCGAGGAGGGCATCTCGCGCCGGGTGGTCGGCCAGAAGGAGGCGATCGCCGCCGTCGCCAAGGCGCTGCGGTTGAACAAGGGGCCCCTCAAGGCGAACGTCTACCGGCCCGACGGCGTGCTGCTGTTCCTGGGGCCCACCGGGGTCGGGAAGACCGAGATGGCCAAGGCGCTGGCCGAGTACCTTTTCGGCGACGAGCGCCACATGGTGCGGGTCGACATGTCCGAGTACCAGGGCGGGTCGCTCGCGGTCGACAAGCTGATCGGGATGCCGCGGGGGATCGTCGGCTCCGAGCGCGGAGGGATCCTGACCAACCAGGTCCGGGACAACCCCTACACCGTCGTCCTTCTCGACGAGATCGAGAAGGCCGATACGTACGTGCACAGCCTCTTCCTGCAGGTCTTCGACGAGGGGTGGCTGACCGACGGTCGCGGGAAGAAGGTCTACTTCTCGGACGCGATCATCATAATGACGAGCAACCTGGGCGCGGGGGAGCTGTCGAGGCTCACACGGCCGCTCGGGTTCGCCGACGGCGAGGATTTCGAGCCGATCCGCAAGAACGTGCTGAAGGCGGTGGAGAACCGGTTCACGCCGGAGTTCATCAACCGGCTCGACGAAGTCATCGTGTTCTCTCCGCTCTCCTCCGGCGAGGTCAAGAGCATCGCCGCGCTGTACCTTGAGCAGATACGGCGCATGATGGCCGGGCACGGGAAGACGCTGGAGGTGAGCGACGCGGGGCTCTCCGCCCTGGCGACCGCGGGTTTCAGCGTCAAGTACGGCGCCCGCTTCCTGAAGCGGGTCATCGACGAGAAGGTGAAGATGCCGATCACCCTGCGCTGGAGGGAATCCGATCACTTCTACCTCGGGGAATTCGCGGGGGACGTGGTCGTGAATACGCATAAGGTGAATGCCTGACATGACCGAACCGGAGAACAAGGGATTCAAGGTGGTAGACAAGCGATCGATGCCGGACGAGGAGCGCGAGAAGCCTTCCCCTCCCCCTCCGCAACAGGGACAACCGCAGGGCCGGGCGGAAGCCGGGAACCCTTCCGCTCCCGAGGGTGTCAAAGGTACAAATGGCAGCGGCGGGGGGATGCCCCGTGTGGGGGAGCCGACGTTCCTCGACCTGGTGAGCATGCTTCAGTTCGGCGCCCTGGCGGGGCTCGGGATGGTCCAGTCCCCCGACGGGAAGCGGTTGCCCGTGAACCTGCCGTCGGCCAAGGATTCGATCGACATCCTGGGGATTCTCCAGGAGAAGACGAAGGGGAACCTGACGGCCGAGGAGGCCGAAGTGCTTACGGAGGGCCTTTACCACCTCCGCATGGCGTACACGGCGGCGATCAATGCAGGGCAGGTTCCCGGAGGCAAGGGAAAATGATCCGGAAAAGCAGGGTCGTGGTTCTCGTGCTGGCGGCGGTGGCCGCCGGCCTGGTGCTTTCGGCGGCGTTCAACCTGTCCCCGATCACGAGCGCGCGTTTTCTCGGGGACACGGAAAAGGGGGCGGCATCGGCGGAACCCTCCCGGATGCTCCCAGCGGACATCCCGGGCCTGTTCAAGGAGGTCTCGCCCGCTGTCGTCAACATCAGCACCACCCAGGTGGTTCGCATGGGCCGCCCCAGGATCCGCTCCCCCTTCGGGCAGCAGGACCCGTTCGATGATTTCTGGAACAACTTCTTCGGCAACGTCCCTCGTGAGCAGAAGCGGAAAAGCCTGGGTTCCGGCTTCATCGTTTCCGCGGACGGCTACATCCTCACGAACAACCACGTGGTCGAGAAGGCCGACGAGGTCACGGTGACGCTCCTGGACAAGGAGGAATTCAAGGCGGAGGTCGTGGGCACCGATCCCAAGACCGACATCGCGTTGATCAAGATCAGGAACGGAAACAAGCTTCCCTTCGTCCGGCTCGGCGATTCCGAGAGCCTGGAGGTCGGGGAGTGGGTCTTCGCGATCGGGAATCCCTTCGGACTTGGACACACGATAACTGCGGGGATCGTCAGCGCAAAGGGGCGGATCATCGGCTCCGGGCCTTACGACGACTTCATCCAGACCGACGCCTCGATCAACCCCGGAAACTCGGGTGGCCCCCTCTTCAACCGGAAGGGGGAGGTCGTGGGAATCAACACCGCTATCATCCAGGGGGGGCAGGGGATAGGCTTCGCGACCCCGATCCACCTGGCCAAGTCCGTCCTGGGACAGTTGAAGGAAAAAGGGAAGGTCACGCGCGGCTGGCTCGGAGTCTACATACAGCGCCTGACCCCCGAGATGGCGGAGTCGCTGCACATTTCGGGCAGGAAGGGGGCGCTGGTCGCGGACGTCACCAGGGACGGGCCCGCGGAGAAGGCGGGGATCCGGTCGGGGGACGTGATCGTGGAGTTCGACGGGAAGACGGTTTCCGACGAGCACGATCTTCCCCAGATAGTCGCGACCACCAGGCCCGGCATGAAGGTCGAAGTGAAGCTCATTCGTGACGGGAAGGAGACGACGATCCCGGTGACCATCGCGGAGATGGAAGGGGAACCGGCCAAGCGCGCAGGCGGCTCCGACCTTACCAAGGGGCTTGGCTTGACGGTCCAGGACATCACCCCTCAAGTCGCCAGGCACTTCGAGATCGAGAACCGGAAAGGCGTTGTGGTCACCGCGATCGAAGCCGGGAGTCCGGCGGACGACGCGGGGTTCCAGGAAGGCGACATCATCCGGCAGGTCAACCGCAAACCGCTGAAGGACGCGGCCGAGTTCCGGAATCTGTCGGGGAAGGTAAAGGACGAGAAGACCGTCCTGTTCCTGGTCGAGCGCGGCGACGCCCGGATCTTCATTGCAGTGAAGAACAGGTAATCTCTTCCCTTGCCCGTCCCGCGCGCCGCGGCGGGGGCGGGCCTTCTTCCGGCGGGGGCACCGATGATTTCCCTGGACAAGCTGACGGTCAAGTCCCAGGAGGCTTTACAGGAAGCCGTCCGCATGGCCTCCGGGAGCAGCCACGCGCAGGTGGAGCCGGAGCATTTCTTCGCGGCGCTCCTGCGGCAGGAGGGCGGGGTCGCCGCCGATCTCTTCGGGCGGACGGGGATCGCGACGGCGCGCCTGCAGTCCGACGTCGATACCATGCTTTCCTCCCTTCCCAAGGTTTCCGGGGCGGTCAGCAGGGGCCTGTCCCCCCGGATGGAACCCCTTTTCGCCCGCGCACTCTCCGAGGCGGACGCCTTCAGGGACGAGTACCTGTCCATCGAGCATTTCCTCCTCGCGTTCGCGACCGAGCCGGGAAATATCGCCGATCTCCTCCGTAAACACGGCGTGACCCGCGAGGGGCTGCTCTCGGCGCTCACGTCGATACGTGGGACACAGAGGGTCACGGACGAAAACCCCGAGGAGAAATACCAGGCGCTGGAGAAATATTGCCGCGACCTGACGGAAATGGCCCGCCGGGAAAAGCTCGACCCGGTGATCGGCCGGGACGACGAGGTGCGTCGCGTGATCCAGGTCCTCTCGCGCCGGACGAAGAACAACCCGGTACTGATCGGCGACCCGGGAGTGGGGAAGACCGCGATCGCGGAGGGGCTGGCGCAGCGGATCGTCACCGGGGACGTTCCGGAGGGCCTGAAAGACAAGAGGGTGCTGGCCCTCGACATGGGGGCGCTCATCGCCGGCGCCAAGTACCGTGGCGAGTTCGAGGACCGGCTCAAGGCCGTCCTGAAGGAAATCTCGACCTCCGAAGGGCGCGTGATCCTGTTCATCGACGAGCTGCACACCCTGGTCGGCGCGGGGAAGGCCGAGGGGGCGATGGACGCCTCCAACATGCTCAAGCCCGCGCTGGCGCGCGGGGAGCTCCGTTGCGTCGGCGCGACGACGCTGGACGAATACCGGAAGTACGTGGAGAAGGACGCGGCGCTGGAGCGGAGGTTCCAGCCGGTCCGCGTCGAGGAGCCTTCCGTCGAGGACACGATCGCGATCCTTCGTGGGCTGAAGGGGCGGTACGAGGGGCACCACGGCGTCCGCATCAAGGATTCGGCGCTTGTCGCGGCGGCGGCGCTTTCCCGGCGGTACATCACGGACCGGTTCCTCCCCGACAAGGCGATAGACCTGGTGGACGAGGCCGCATCGAGGCTCCGGATCGAGATCGACTCCGTGCCGACGCGGATCGACGAGGTGAAACGCAGGAGGATCCAGCTCGAGATGGAAAAGCTGGCCCTTTCGAAGGAGACGGACGCGACTTCCCGGGATCGACTCGGGCGAATCGAGGAGGAGCTTGCGGCGCTTTCCGCGCAGGAGTCGAGGGATATTGCGCAGTGGACGGAAGAGAAGAAGGCGATCTCCCGCAGCCGGAATGTCAAGGACCGGATCGAGAATGCGCTCTCCGAGATGGGTCGGGCGGAGCGGGAGGGAAACCTCGAAAAAGCCTCTGAGCTAAAATACGGTACGATCCCCGCGCTCCGGCGCGAGGCGGAAGAGGCCGCGAAGGAGACATCGGCTCCCGGAGAGCCCCGCCTCCTCAAGGAGGAGGTGGACGACGAGGATATCGCGCTGATCGTATCCCGCTGGACCGGGATACCGGTCTCCAGGCTTGTGGAGGGGGAAGTCAGGAAGCTCCTGAGCATGGAGGAGCGCCTTGCCGAGAGGGTCGTGGGGCAGGAGGAGGCCGTACGCCTTGTCTCGAACGCCGTCCGGCGGGCGAAGTCGGGACTGAAGGACCCGCGGAGGCCGATAGGGTCGTTCCTGTTCCTGGGCCCCACCGGGGTCGGGAAGACGGAGCTTGCGAGGGCCCTGGCCCAGTACCTGTTCGACGACGAGAACGCCATGGTGCGCCTCGACATGTCGGAATACATGGAGAAGCACGCGGTCGCCCGTATGATCGGCGCTCCGCCGGGCTACGTGGGGTACGAGGAGGGCGGCGCGCTGACCGAGGCGGTCCGCCGCAAGCCGTACACGGTCGTCCTGTTCGACGAGGTGGAGAAGGCGCACCCCGACACGTTCAACATCCTCCTCCAGATCCTCGAGGATGGCCGCCTGACGGACGGGAAAGGCCGGACCGTCGATTTCCGGAACGCCGTGGTGGCTCTGACCTCCAATATCGGCTCGCACTGGATCCAGGAATCTGCCGGGAAGGGAGAGGAGGTCATCCGCGACCGCGTGATGGAGGAGCTGCGCCGGGCTTTTCGGCCCGAGTTCCTGAACAGGCTGGACGAAATCGTCGTCTTCCGTTCGCTCGGGAAGGAGCAGCTCTCGGCGATCGTCGACCTGATGATCCGCGAGGTGAATTTCCGGCTCGCCGACCGCGGTCTTACGGTGACGCTCACCCCTGAAACCCGCGAACGGATCGCCGAAATCGGCTACGACCCCGCGTATGGGGCGAGACCACTGCGGCGCGCCATCCAGAAGCATATCGAGGACGCCCTGTCGATGAAGATCCTCCGGGGAGAGTTCCGGGAAGGCGATGCCATCCGGGTGGAAACGGACGCCAAAACAGGCTTCCGGTTCCGGAAAAAGGAGGGAAGCGGCCAAACTTGACAAGTTAACGAAAGAGGAGTATTTATTAACAATAAAAACAGCGTTTGATATAGGACTCCGTTGACCGCAACCAGTGGATTTTCCTTTCTTGCGCCTGCAAAGCTCAATATATCCCTGAAGGTTTTCGGAAAACGTGCCGATGGGTACCACAACATACGCACGGTGATGGTCCCCGTCTCCCTCTACGACGAGGTTTCGGTGGAGGAGGCGGAATCCGGGATCCGGGTCGAGTCCGACGACCCGGCGGTCCCGGTCGACGACGGCAACACCTGCCACAGGGCGGCGGCCCTCTTCATGGAGTGGGCGGGGGAGCCGAAAGGGGTTCGGATATGCCTCCGTAAGAGGATCCCCGTGGAGGCGGGCCTGGGGGGAGGCAGCTCGGACGCGGCGGCGACCCTCAAAGGGATGATGGCTCTCACGGGCCGGATACCCTCCCCGGAGACACTTCTCGGTATGGCGGCGCGCGTCGGGGCGGACGTTCCGTTTTTCACCATGGGTCGGCCGGCGGTCGCGGAAGGCGCCGGGGAGCGCCTGACCCCGGTCGAATGGGGGGTTCCGTTTTTTTCGCTGATCGTGAAGCCCCCGTTCGGTCTTTCGACTCGTGAGGGGTACGCAATGCTGCGGCGGGGAACGGGAGACGACCCGCCGGATGCGCGTGTCCCGGCGTTCCGGGGCTGGGAGGACCTGGTCCCTGCAGTCTCCAACGATTTCGAGGCCGCGTGGGGGAACACGCGGCCCGAGATCGGGGAAATAAAGAGGGAACTCCTGTCCGCCGGCGCGCTGGCGGCTGGGCTTTCCGGAAGCGGTTCGGCGGTGTTCGGTCTTTTCGGGGGGGCGAAAGCGGCGCTCGACGCGCAGGGGATGCTATCGCGAAACGGCGGGCGGCGGATCTTCGTTGCCCAAAACATCTGAGGAGGTTACGGAAGGAGGGGGGGAGATGGAGATCACGGAAGTGAAGGTCTACCCGGTTTCGGACAACGAAAAGCTCAAGGGGTACGCGACGATCATCTTCGACAACTGTTTCGTTGTCCGGGACCTGAAGGTCATCGACGGCAACAGCGGCCTTTTCGTGGCGATGCCCAGCAAGAAGAAGAAGGACGGCACCTACCGCGACACGGCGCACCCGCTCAACAACGAGACGCGCGACCTGATCGAGGACGCGGTGCTCGCGGAGTACGAGCGGGAGATACGCAAGCTTGACGGGATTGCGGCTGCCCGCTAAGATTCACCGGAGCCATCGATCCGATGGCTCCGGGCTCATTCCCGGAGCATGACGGGTCGCCCCCTGGTGGCGCGCTGGGAGGTCGTCTAACGGCAGGACAGGGGCCTTTGGAGCCTCTAATGAAGGTTCGACCCCTTCCCTCCCAGCCATCTAAAGTTCCTCGTCCGGATTCCGAAAAGAATAGCGGCAGGTTGTACTACAATGGAAGTCGCTGCGGCATCGGATCGACCTGGCCTTGCCGCGGGGAACGGAGCGTCGTTGGCCGGCAAAGAACCCGACAGTGCACAACCGGCGAAAGCCGGAGGCAAGGCCGAGACGCTGGCGAGGAAGTTCATCGTCGCGTTTTCGGCGATGTTCATCGTCCCCCTGCTCATCGCGGTCTACCTTTTCACCGAGTACGCCAACCTGGGAATCAAGGATTCCACCCAGATCCTGGCGGTCGGGGTATTCGTACTCATCCTCGGGGCCGCGGGGTTCTTCATCATCCAGTCCATCGTCCACACGCTGCTGCGAACGGCGAAGGACGTCGCGGCGATCGCCGGGGGGGACATCACCCGCAGGCTGAGCACCGAATCGGCGGAGGCGGCGGAGATCAGCGACCTCGCCAGGAACTTCAACAGGATCACCAGCCGCCTGCAGCAATCGGTCGACAGCCTCCAGGCGTCCAAGAAGCAGATGCAGACCCTCCTGGCGCAGGTGTGCTCGGGCGCCACCGCCCGCCACGACCTGACCGACATGTTCAACGTGTTCCTGAACACGCTGCTCTCCCTGACCGGGCTCGACGTCGGCGCGATCTTCCTGGTGTCCCCCGACGGCAAGTCGCTGAAGGTGCGCGTCCTGGCGGGCCTGGGCGAGGAGATGAAGGCCACCGTCGTCCCGACGGGGGAGGGGATCGTGGGGTGGGTCGCCAGCCAGGGGCAGATAGTCGCCACCTCCGAATCGATGCCGTGGGGAAAACCGGAGGGCCTGACGACGCTGGAACGGAGCATGCCTTGGGCGATCTACGTCCCCATGGGCACCGCCGGCAAGATCCGTGGCGTCATAGCCATCGGGCTCAGGCAGGGCCAGAAGGAGATCACGGGCGACGACCTGGTGATGATCCAGAACCTCGCCACGCAGGTGGCGGTAGCCGTCGAAAACGCCGAGCTCAAGCGCAGGATGGAGAAGACGTATGTCGAAACGGTTTCAGCGCTGGCGACCGCGGTGGAGGCGCGCGACAAGTACACGCGCGGCCATTCCAAGCGCGTAACGGAGTTCTCCACGGAGATCGCCCGGAGGATGAACCGGCCCGAATGGTTCGTCAAGGACATCGAGGCGGCCGCGCTCCTCCACGATATCGGCAAGATCGGAATGCCCGACCACATCCTGCACAACAAGGGGCCGCTTCCCCCTGACGGCCTCCAGTTCGTCCTCGGGCACCCGATCGGGGGGGAGGTAATACTGAAGCCGGTGGGCTCCCTGGCCCGCCTGTGCCCGATCGTCAGGCACCACCACGAGCGGTTCGACGGGGGGGGGTACCCGGACCGCCTGAAGGGCGAGGATATCCCGATCGCCGCCCGCATCATTTCGGTCGCCGACTGCTTCGACGCGATGATCTCGGCCCGCGCCTACAAGCCGACGCGAACTCGGGAGGAAGCCATCAAGGAGTTGATACGCTGCAAGGGGACCCAGTTCGATCCCCAGTGCGTGGACGTGTTCGTAGCCTACCTGGCGGAGAATCCGGAGGCGGGCATTCTCGCTCCGGTCTGACGCGCGGATATGGATTCCACTTCCAGGGTCCCGTACGTGGAAAAGGACGAGTGCATCAGCTGCGGCGTCTGCGTGGAGATGGTTCCCAGGGTGTTCCGGTTCGACGACGACATGAAGGCGGAGGCGTTCGACCCCTCGGGCGAGACCGTGGGCAAGATCCAGGAGGCGATGGACCTGTGCCCGATGGCGTGCATCAATTGGAGGGGATGAGAGGCGATGAGGGCCGTTGCGGTGAATGATCCGGCGTCCCGATCGTATAAAGAGGCAATGAAAGGACGGAGCGGGGGAAAATGCCGGTTGCCCCCGGTTTTCCTCGTGATACTCCTCTGCTGCGGATGCGCGGGCGGGAAAGGGGCGGTCCGGGAGCCCCCGCCACCCGTGGTGCGGACGGGGCCCAGGGTCGCGGTAGCGCCGATGGAGAACCGGAGCAACGACCTCGACGCGTCGGAGATCATACGGGGCGCCTTCGTCTCGCAGATCGAGGCGCAGGGCTGGAACGTGATGCCGACGGCCGAGAGCGACCCGCTTCTGCGGGACACCCTGGGGATCAGCTACGGGGGGCAGCTCAAGGCCGTCACGCCGGAGGAAGTCTGCCGGGCGCTCGGGGTCGAGGGGATCTTCTACGGGGCGGTCCAGGAGTGGAACAAGACCACGACCGGGATCTACAACACCGTGTCCGTCGTTGCCGGGTTCAGGCTCTTCCGGAAAGACGGCGCTCTCGCGTGGGAAGGCGGCGATCGTCAGTTCAGGCGGGACATGCCGCGTGGCGGCGGGGGTGCCGGGATCGGCGCGGAGATCGTGGGCCACGCCCTCGCGAACCTGTTGATGAACCCGATGACGCCTTACGGGAAGGCGGCAGGGAGGAACGCGGCGAAAAAACTCCCGCATGGCGCGCTGGATGGCAGGATAATGGATTCGCCGGGGAAATAAACGGGTGCCCGAGGATAAAAAAAACACCCGACAACCAGATATCTTCCGAGACACAGGAGGAAACCGATGAAGAGGATTACCGGAGTGTTATTGCTGACCGTGGCGTTCGCAATCGCGGGGTGCGCGTCGTCGCCTCCCATCACCGGCCCCTCGGACCGTTCGTCCGCCCCTGCGGCGACCTTGCGCAGGGCGGAAGGCGGACCGGGGTACCTTGCGACGAAGGGGCCCAAAAAGCGCGTGGCCGTGATCAAGTTCCAGGACAAGAGCGCATACGGCCGCGGGCGCCTGGGCGGCGCGGTCCAGGACATCATGATGACCGAGCTCTCCAAGTCGGGGCTGTTCATCCTGGTATCCCGCGGGACCGACATGGACCTGATCCTCGACGAGCAGGACCTCGGCAAGTCGGGGACCATCAAGGCGGGGACGGGCGCGCAGTCGGGCCAGGTGCTTGGGTTGAACGCCATCGTGACGGGCGCGATCTCCCAGTTCGGGGTCAAGCAGAAATCGGCCACCTACCTCGTCGGGGCGAGCAAGACGCAGACCGCTGAGGCGACCGTCGACGTCCGTGTCATCGACGCGACGACCGGCCAGGTCATCTACGCCGAAAGCGGGAACGGGGTGTACGAGGAGAGCTCGACCCAGGTCCTGGGCATGGGCGGGACGAAGGGATACGACGAGACGATGGAAGGGAAGGCGCTCCGCGCGGCGATCTCCAAGTTCATCGACAACCTGATCCAGCGGGTGGATTCGATCGAGTGGAGCGGGAAGGTGGCCGCGGTCGACGGGGACGAGATCACCGTCAACGCCGGGCGCAAGACGGGGGTCGCCATCGGGAGCCGGATGCGGGTTTACGGCGAGGGGCGCGAGGTGATCGACCCGGACACGAAAGTGTCCCTGGGGCGAAAGCCGGGGAAGCAGAAGGGGGAAATAGAGGTCTCGGATTTCTTCGGTGAGGACGCCGCGGTTTGCAGGAAGGTATCCGGCTCCGGGTTCGCGGTCAACGACATAGTACGGTTGTCGAGATAGGAGGCGCGGCATGAAAAAGATCACGTTCGTTCTTGTCGGCCTGGTTGCCGTGGTCCTCCTGGCCGGCTGCTACCCCAAGGGACAGATCTACGGCGTGGGGAACGAAGGGGGGCTGATCTTCACGGTGAACCCGCCGGACGCCGAGGTCATGCTGGACGGCGTCGTCCAGGGTAAGGCGTCCGATTTCACCGAGGACCGCTACCTGAAGGTGGCCAGCGGGACGCACAAGCTGGAGATCCGGATGCCCGGCTTCGAGCCGTACAGCCGGGAGATCTACGTATCTAACTCCCTGTTGCGGATAGAGGCGACGCTGGTCGGCGCCGGCAAGTAAAAACTATTTCGCCGGTTTCCGGCGGGCGCCCCACCAGGCCTTGAGACGGTCCGAGATCGTCTTCTCGTAGCCGGCTTCCGAGGGCTGGTAGTACTTGCGTTGCCCGAGCGTTTCGGGGAAGTAGTTCTCCGGGACGAACGCTTCCGCGAAGTCGTGCGGGTATTGGTATTTATCCCCGTACCCCAGGTCCTTCATCATCCGGGTGGGGGCGTTGCGGAGGTGGAGGGGAACCGGGTGGCTCCCCCCGGACCGGACGTCCTTCATCGCCTTGCCGAACGCCGTGTACACCCTGTTGCTCTTCGGGGCGGTGGCGAGATACACGGCGGCCTGGGCCAGGGCCAGCTCCCCTTCGGGGCTGCCTAACATCCTGTACGTTTCCGATGCCGCCAGGGTGAGCTGTAGCGCGCCCGGGGCCGCGTTCCCGACGTCCTCCGAGGCGAAGCGGACCATCCGCCTCGCGATGTAGAGTGGATCCTCGCCGCCTTCGAGCATCCGCGCGAGCCAGTAAAGGGAAGCGTCGGGATCGGAGCCGCGCAGGCTCTTGTGGAAGGCGGAGATTAGGTTGTAGTGCTCTTCCCCGTCCTTGTCGTACAGCAGCGCTTTCCTGCGCAGCGCCTCCTCGGCCGTCGCCACGTCGACATTCCCGAGCCCCTTGTGCTCCGCGATCGCGACCGCGGCCTCGAGGGCGTTCAGCGCGACCCGCGCGTCTCCATCGGATATCCCGACGATATGCCGGAGGGCGTCGGGCTCGATGTACGTCTCCGGTTTCCCTAGCCCCATTTCCGCGTCGGTCAGCGCCCTGCGGGCGATAGTCTCCACGTGCGCAGCCGTCAGGGGGGACAGGACGAGAACACGGCAGCGGGAAAGAAGGGCGTTCCGGATCTCGAACGACGGGTTCTCCGTCGTGGTCCCGAAGAGGGTGACGGTTCCTTCCTCGACGAAGGGGAGGAGGGCGTCCTGCTGGGCCTTGTTGAACCGGTGTATCTCGTCGATGAAGAGGATCGCGGGCCGCTCGTCGGCCCGTCCGCCCTTCTTCAGCTCCGCCAGGGCGTCCTTGATCTCCTTGATCCCGGACAGGACGGCCGAATAGGGCAGGAAGACCGCGTCCGTCTCCCGGGCGATTATCCGTGCAAGCGTCGTCTTTCCCGAGCCCGGCGGGCCCCAGAAGATGAGCGACGGGAGGGGGCGGGCGGAGAGCACGGAGGAGAGGAACTTTCCTTCCCCGAGAATCTCCTCCTGGCCGACGAACCCGGAAAGTGTTCCTGGCCGCATCCGGTCGGCGAGGGGCGCGCGCGGCTGACGCGCGCCCGGGAACAGCGAGGGCGGCTTCTTGTGCCTGGTCATGGGAATTCTCTTTTCCTCAATATTATCTGCCTATCGGGGTTGGGAATTCAACGTGTTAACGCTTTCAGGTTAAGCCGATTTGAGAGTGGCAGGCCAATATGACCATCCTTGTGATCGTGTCCCACCTGAAAGGCCGGAGTTTCCCCCGCCTTTACCCGGATACCATCGACAATAATGATCGAAGGTATTCATAAATGTATTAAAATGGACATAATAGTACCTGCCGGCGTGCCGTCGAAACCGCTAATGCGTTATAAAGCAATGGTTATTCGAGTATGCACGTTTCTTGCAAGATACTTTCTTTTTTATCACCTGTCCTCTGGAGGTAACTGTCCGTGAACAACGGCGACACGGCGTGGCTTCTCGTTTCGGCGGCTCTCGTGATGCTCATGACGCCCGGGCTTGCGATGTTCTACGGAGGGATGGTCCGAAGGAAAAACATCCTCGGCACCATCATGCAGTCGTTCATCCTCATCGCCGTGATCAGCATTGAGTGGATGCTCGTCGGGTACAGCTTCGCCTTCGGCCCGGACCTGGGCGGTATCATCGGCGACCTCTCCTGGTTCGGTTTGAACGGAGTCGGCGCCCTGCCGTTCAAGGGGTACGCGGCGACGGTACCCCACCAGGCGTTCATGATCTACCAGATGATGTTCGCGGTGATCACGCCGGCTCTCATCTCGGGCGCCTTCGCCGAGAGGTTCAAGTTCTCCGCCTATCTTGTCTTCACCCTCCTCTGGGCGCTTGTCGTCTACAACCCCGTGGCGCACTGGATGTGGGGGATCGGCGGTTGGCTGCGGAATCTCGGTGCTCTCGATTTCGCGGGGGGGACGGTCGTCCACCTCACCGCGGGGGTGAGCGCCCTTGCCGCGGTGTTCGTGATCGGGAAACGGAAGGGGTACGGGCACGACAACCTGGCGCCGCACGACCTCCCCATGACAGTACTGGGGGCGGCCATCCTGTGGTTCGGCTGGTTCGGGTTCAACGCCGGGAGCGCCCTCGCGGCGGACGGCCTCTCCTCCAGCGCTTTTGTTGCTACCCACATGTCGGCCGCAGGGGCTACCGTATCCTGGATGCTCACGGAGTGGTACCACCGGGGGAAACCCACCGTGCTGGGAGCCGCATCCGGTTGCATCGCCGGGCTCGGGACGATCACTCCGGCTTCCGGTTTCGTGACGCCGCCCGCGGCCCTTGCGATCGGCCTGGTCGCGGGGGTCGTGTGCTACGCCGCCGTGATGCTCAAGGTCACGTTCAGGTACGACGATTCGCTTGACGTCGTCGGCGTACACGGCGTCGGGGGAATCCTGGGCATGCTCGCAACGGGGCTTTTCGCCACGGTCGCCGTCAACGCGGGAGGATCGAACGGCCTCTTCCACGGCAATCCGAAACAACTCGCCGTACAGGCGCTCGCCGCCGGTGTGATTCTCGTCTACTCCTTTGTGGCGACCTACGGGATTCTCAAGATCCTCGATAAAACGATGGGGCTGCGGGTGACGGACGAGGAAGAAGTCATGGGTCTTGACCTCTCCCAGCACGGCGAGGCTGGCTACAATTGACGGACTTCCGACGCGGCGATCACAGGCCGGTGTTCTTATGACAGAAGCCATCTCTCCGGACGTGGTCGTCTACCTCTGCACCAACTGTATTCCGCAGGGGGCGAATATGCCGCGTCAATGGGATCAGGACGGCTCCCGGATCGTCGTGCGGGAAGTCCCTTGCAGCGGCAAGACGGATGGG
>JAKALO010000171.1 GCA_021824125.1 Deltaproteobacteria bacterium
TCCCCTCCTGGGGAAGGAGGAAATACGCCGGCCGCCCCGCAAGCCAGAGGGCCGCCGCCGCAACGATGGGGACGGCGGCGAGGACGGTCCTCACCCCGAAGCGGCGGCCTCCCGCCTCCGCGCGCAGCGCCATGACCGATGCGGGGAGGAGGTTGGCTGCGCACACCGCGGCCAGGGCCGGTCCCGTGCCTGCCGCGGGGATCAGGACGAAAGGCACAAGGAGGGCCCCTGCCGACGCACCCAGGCAATTGGACAGGAAGAGTGTCCGGTGCGCCGGTGGCCGGTCCGACAGGCCGCCACCGACCGCGAAGGAGAAGAAGAGGCCGGAACCGAAGAGCATCGGGGACAACACGAGGATCGCCGAGGACAGGACCGCCAGCGGAGGACTCCCACCCGCCCAGGCGGCGACCGCACGGTACGGAGACACCTCGAATCCCCTGAGGGAGAGCAATGCCACGAGCAGGACAAGCGGGTACGCGACCGTAAGCGAGAGAAACGCGTACAGGCGCCGCCTCCCGCCGACATTCCTCCGTGGAAAGAGGCATCCCGCCCCGAACGCGACGATCGTGACCGCGAGTACCGAAAAGTAGGTGTAGACCGAGGACCCCGCCATTTGCGAGATCCACCGCCCCCACAAGATCTCCAGACCCATCCCCGTCGCACCCGTGACCGCCACCAGTGCGGAAGGCACGAAGTCGAATCTGCCCGCCACAGGGGCATCCGCCGCGGATCCGAACCGTTCCCTCCCCGGGAATGCGGCAACGAAGAGCGGGAGGGAAAGGATACTCAACGCAAGGGCCACCCACCGGGTCGAGGCAACTCCAACCAGCGGGAGAAGGAGGAACCCCCCGAGGGCGACGCCGAACCCTCCCCCGAGGAAGTTCCACGCGTACAGAGGGCCGATATCCCTTTGATCCGCCGTCGGGAACCGCTTCCATGCCTCCGTGACCGCCGCGATGACGAAACCGGAGAGCAGGGAACACAGGAGGAGGGACGGAAGCGGAGGGAACGGAAGCAGGGGAAGCAGGGCATTCGACGCGCCGGTGGCCGCTTGGGCGGCCACCGGGCCCGTCCAGGGCCTGCTTTCCTGACCTGGAATCCCCCGAGGGAACATCCGTGCCCCCGCCCCCAGGCCGAGCACCGAGAGGGAAGAGACGAGAGCAAACGCGATGGGCGTGGTTCCGACAGCCAGGGTGACCTGCCGGATCCAGTACACCTCGAACAGGAGCGCGGAGGCGCCGGAAAGGAAGAATGCAACCGCAAGGGACGTCATATAAACCCGGGGGCGGTTCCTCCTGCCCCCCGCATATATCGGCCTTGTTTCTTGCGCCTATTTCACGACAGGCGTCACGGTCGCCAGCGTCTGCCCGATCTCCGCCCGGTCCCAGTATTCGACGAAGATCGCATCGACCCGCAGATCGTACGGCGCCCTCAGCGCCTGCACCTCGCGGCTGCGTCCTGCCGTATACTCCATGACCGGCTCGCCCCTGACCGCCGTGTCTCCCTTCTTCTTCAACCACTTCTCCACCCGGATCTCGTCGCCGTCGGCCGAATAAGGTGCGAACAGAACGTTCCGGGCGCGGGCGAGTTCCGAATCCGTGGGCGCCTTCGACCGCACCGTCGCCACGATCGTCGCCACCCCCGGCGTCGTCCCCGCCGTGTACCGGTTCGAGGCGTCTCCGAATCGATCCGTCAAACGGTCCGGTGAATCGAGCCTCCCGCCTCCCCTGGAGATCTTGAACTCCACCTTCGTGTCGGCGTTCGGGTTGTCGTTGATGTCGGTCACCTTGACGCCGATGTCGGCCCGGCTGTTCCCGTCCGCCGGCAGGGTGGCGGGGCGGACCTTCAGGATCACCTTCGCCGGGGCGTCCGAGAGGAGCGTGATGCTCACGCTCCCGGAGGCGTTGCGCAGCGTCGCCGTCGCCGTCACGACCACGATCCCGATCTTCTTTCCCGCCGTGTACTCCGCCGTGGCCGTCCCGGAGGAATCGGTCGTCCCCGCGATCGTCCGCAATGTCCCGTTGGCGCTCGACAGCGTGAACGCCACCGGGTCCCCCGCCACGGAGGTCCCGTTCGGATCCAGCAAGGTCGCACGGATCACCGACCGGCTTCGCCCGTCGGCCGTCAGTTCCGAGCGGGACGCCTCCACTTTGAGGATGTACTGCACACCACGCCGGGCCGCCGCCCGGTTGACCGGAGACGTTAACGCGATATCGATCGACGCCTCCTTGAACGCGGTCAGGTAGTCCACCGTGACACCGCCGGAGTCGAGATCCTTGGCGGTCAAAATGACCGTCTTGGCCGCGAAACCCGCCGTGTAATCGAACTCGACCTCCCCCCAGGAGTCGGTCTCGCCCCGCCACCGGGTTTCAACCGTGGCCCCCACGTCCTTGCCGAAGTCTCCGGCGCCCACGGTTCCCGTGTATTGGTCCGTCGTCGCCAGCGTCAGCTTCAGATGACGCCCCTTGACCGGGTTGCCGTTGGCATCCTTCGCCACAAGTTTGATCCGGGCTTTCGAAGTGGAATCGGCCGGCAGATCCTTCTTGTCGATCGAGAACGTCACCACCGGCTTCGTGTCGATCGTCCACTTCGATGAGGACATCGCGGGGCCGGCCGCCACGTTGTCGGCGGATACGAAATTCCCCACGATCTGCCCGTTCTCGAAATCGTCTCCCGGCTTGATCGAATAGTTTCCCCGATAGGTCCCGTTGTCCACGGCCGGGATCCCCGGGCCGCCCGACGTCGGCGGCACCTCCTCCATCGGGATCCCCTTGACCATCCCCATGTCGAACGAGGCCTTTCCTCCGGGAGAGGCGGCGAGTTCGACGGTCACCTCGTCGCCGGCCACGAGTTTCCCCGAAATGCCGGCGACCTTGAACGTGTCGTCCCGGACCGACTGGATCGACCCCGTTCCCGCCCTCGATGCCATCAGGTTGCGGTCGTGGATCGCCAGCCGCCGGATCGCGTTGGACACGAGGGGGTGCTTTCCCCGCTCATCCGTTCCCAGGCGGACCGAAACGGCCCCGGCCAACAACTGCCCAAGGGAGGTGGGCGCCCCGGAGAGCAACGGGGTTCCGGACGCCAGGGAGTAGAAATGACGCAACGGTTTACCGTCCAGGAAGAACCCGCCGGAGGCGGGATTCGCCTTGCTCCAGGCCAGCGATAGGATGACCGCTTCCCCCGGCGCCACCACACGTTCGAGGGAAACCAGGTCCCCGAAGGGGCTGGTGCGGCCGGCCTCCGCGTCGAGCCATAAGATCGACACGTCCTTGCCGTCCAAATGGCGCGTACGGGCGAAGTAGAGGGTCAGGATCGCCGTGCCCCCGGGGCCCTCGAAGGTGCAGAGGGCTTCCGATGCCGTGCCGGTAACCGGCCCCGGTTGGAACGCCACTTCGACCGTCCCCTCGCGTTCGGGCAGACCGCCTTGGGAAGCAAGGTACCGGAGGTGATCCCCCTCCGCCATGGCTTTCCATCCCCCGCCCGTGTTGTCGGTGGTGATTTCCCCCCCCGCGATCGCCCGCTCCGGCAGCGTGACGCCGGTATAGTCGTCCTCGACCAGCGGCTTCCCGTGGGCAAGGACCGCCGGCAAGACGACGAAGGCAAGCAATGTCATCCCGATCATCAGGATCTTTTTCATTTAATATACGCTCCGGTCCGTAAAGTCCTTCTCATATACATACGATACGATTCCCCCTTTGCTACCGAACGGTTACGGCCACCCCGTGATCGTGTTCCACCCGCCGGCGCTCGCCTTGTTCGACTTCTTCTGGTTGTGGCAGTGCATCGGGCGTTCATTCGGCATGTAGCTGTAGCCAGCCGTGTCCGTATCGGCGACCTGCGCCCCGAAGGTGTACCCCGTGCCGGTGTAGGCCGTCGAGGTGCTTCCGTGTTTGTTGACCGAGGTCGCCTGTGTCGCGCTTGGCCCCACGTCGAGGCAGTTCGTCTTCATCAGCCGAGGCAACCGCGACACATGTGGCGTGTGGCACTTCGAGCAGACGAACTGGTGGAACGTGGTTTGCGTGTAGCCGGCCTGCTGCTGGCCGCCCCCCGGCTGGGTGTAGTTCCCCGTGTCGTAGGCGGTGTCGGTGTACGGGCCCCAAGTGGCCGCGTGCGTCGTCGTTCCGGGGTTCACCGACCAACGATACCCGCCCGGAGCCGTCGTGTAGCTGCTCATCGCACGGACGGGCTGCCCGCCGCCCCCGTCCCACACCATCAGGTGCTGCCGGGTCATGTAGTACTTGAACAGGTCCGCCGCGCCGGCGATCGTGTCCCACCCGACGACCGTCCGGTGGACCGTGATCGTGTCATTGATGTTGGCCACCGTCTTCGTGTACGCCGTGCCGTTCTCGCTGCCCGAGTAGTCATACGTGTACGGGCCGTTCGTCGAGGTCAAGGCGCTCCCGATGCCTCCCGCCGCCAGCGTCCCCGTCTTCAGGTGGCAGTTCAGGCACA
>JAKALO010000024.1 GCA_021824125.1 Deltaproteobacteria bacterium
CTTCCATCGTTCCGTCCACCCGGACGGTACCCTTCACGCCCAGCACTCCACGGAATTCCGAATCCGCCCCGATGATCGTTTCCATTTTTTTCGAATCCATCCCGAACATTTCTACCCCCTTCCGACATAGGTCGCGGGATTCACGTGGCGGCCGTTCTTCCATATCTCGTAGTGGACGTGGGGCCCGGTGGAAATCCCCGTCGAACCCGAGACGGCGATTTCCTCGTTCCTCTTCACGCGCTGGCCGACCTTCACGAGATTCCGCTTATTGTGGCCGAACGCGGTTCTGAAACCGTGTCCGTGCTCGATGACGATGGTGTGTCCGCTCCCCGCCGTCCAGCCGGAGAAGATCACGATTCCGTCCGCCGTGGCCCGGACGCGCAACCCCGCGGGGGTGGAAATGTCCACGCCGGAGTGAAACCCGGGATTCCCGGTCTTGGGGTGCTTCCTGGGGCCGTATGCCGACGAGACGTGGCCGTCCACCGGAAATCCGGCAGGGGTGGCCAGGTAGATGTCCTTCTGCTCCATGACGTATCTCCGGATGTCCGTGGCGGATTCCATGGCCGCGCTGATCTGTTCCTTCAACAGTTCCATGTCCAGGGATCCCGTGTCGGAAAAATCGGCGGCCTCGAGGACCGCCTTCTTCGATTTCAGCTGGAACAGCCTGCGGAACTCGTCCTCGACGAGATTCAGGGAATGCACGGTCGACTGGATCTCCTCGTAATGGGAAGCGATCCCGGAAAGCGTTTCCTTCATCCTGTAGTATTCCACGGTCCGGATGGACACGGAAAACACGTAGGTGATTCCCACGAGGAACATCAGCACGGAAACGAAGATTCCCGCGACCGGGATCCGGATGCCAAAGGGTTTCGAGCGCGAATGAGGAACAAGCATGATGGTGACCGGGACGAAGATCGTCTTCAAGAGTCGCCCGAGGAGATTCATCCGAGTCCTCCCTTCCCGAAACCGCCATGGTCTTTACGCACCGGAAACATCGACAAACGAACGCTGCACTTCGTAAATGCAAGGAATGTTCCTGATCTTATCTGCCTGTAAGCCACCTGAATAAAAGGAAAATGATGATTCGAGAACGGAAGGCGCGAATACGATATTCGCGTTCAAGGAAAAAATCGTGATTATGCGGTCGGGGCCGGGATTCACGCCCTCAGCGGGCCGGCGCAATCCCCCCCTTGCCGTCACGCCAGTACGGGAACCAGGCGAGCGACACCAGCGCGACGGAGACATCGGTCTTTTTCGGACGGACCTCGCACGTTTCCAGGTTCTCCGCGAGCGGGTCGGCGCCCGTCTTGACTTCCTCGATCTCCTGGTCAAGCAGCGCCTGGAGATCGTCCAGCTGCTTCTGCAGCGCCTGCACGCTCTCCGCGGCGCGGGCGACGTCCTGCGACTCCTTCAACGTGCGCCCCGCGCCCCGTGCCGCCGTGGCGGCCCTTCCCAGCGAGGACTGGCTGACGACCTTCCTGCCGGTCAGCGCGGTCAGGAGCGTGGCCCCGAACGAGATGGCGGTCGAGATCTTCTGCTGGGTGGCCTGGGCCTTCTCCCGCTCCACGGACTGCTCCGCCCGCCGGATCCTGTCCTGCAGGGCGGCGATCTTCGGCGTGTACTTCTGCCGCAGCCGATCGACCTGCCCGTCCCGCTTCTCACGGCCGGCCTGCTGCAGGCGGAGACGGAATTCGCGCTCCGGTTCCCCGGGACCGGAGAGGATGCCGGAAGATGGGCTTTTCCACAGATCCAGTTTCCCGTTCCTGTAGACCCACTCCTTGAACGCGATACCCCACCCGGCGTAACTCTTCGCATTGGAAGCCTCCCGGGGCAGTTCCCCGAAGGAAGCGCCCGGGTCGTGCGGGAACTTCTCGAGATCGCTTTCCCCGATCTCCGCCTCCCGGGCCCCGTCCCAGTCGACCCGGGATGGGCCGTCGGGAAATTCCGTCATCAGGCAGACGTCCTTCTGCGCGGCGACCCCGATCTTCGCGTTGGCGAAATAGACCTTCCCTATCCCCAGAAGCATCGGCTCGTAATGGAGGCTTGCCCCTTCCGGTTCCGCGCCGCGGACCGGCAGGAAGAACTGGGGAACCTCCGGAGGGAGCGAGGGGCGTGCCTGGGCGGAAGCGGAGGCGCGTTCTCTTGCCGCCGGAGGCGCGGTAGATGCGGCCGCCGGACCGGCAGGAACGGGCCCGGGCCGCTTCGCCTTCTCCGCATCCATCAGTTTCCTGATCTGCGCCCGTGTGAGGGGGCCGCGCAGGTACGACATCGCCCACCGGGTCTGGAAGATGACCGGCGCGTCCTCGTGGACGTTGTTCATCAGGAACACCCGCTCCCCGAGGCCTGCAAGGATCTGCTCCATGCGCTTCCGGTCGAACCGCCCGGCCCCTCCGGCCGCCGCTCCTTCCAGGCCGTCCAGGACCCTCTCCTTGTCCCGATCGGTCTGCAGCCTGCCGAGGAACCAGGTCCCCGTGTTGGACAGCCCTTTGTAGTCCAGGTCCACCGGGTTCTGGGTGGCGAGGACGATCCCCAGCCCGAACGCCCTCGCCTGCTTCAACAACGTCAGCAGAGGGAGCTTCGACGGGGGGTTGGCCACGGGGGGGAAGTACCCGAAGATCTCGTCCATGTAGAAAAGCGCCCGAAGGCTGGTCGTGCCCGACTGGGAACGCATCCACCCGAGCAACTGGGTGAGGAGAAGCGAGACGAAGAACATCCGCTCTGCGTCGTTCAGGTGGGCGACGGAGAAGATGGAAACCCTCGGCTTCCCTTCCGCCGTGTGGAACATCCGGTCGATGGAAAGCGGATCGCCCTCGAGCCAGGCGGAGAACCCCGGCGCGGCCAGGAGGTTGTTGATCTTCATGGCGAGCGCGAACCGATCCTTCGAGGGAAAGAACGACTCGAGGTCGAAGACGCCGATGCGGGCCACGGGGGGCGACTGGATCGCCTGGATGAAACCGGCGAGGTCCAGGTCCCTCCCATCCTTCCAGGAGGCGTCGAGGATGGTGGAGAGAAGAATGTGCTCCCTGCTCTGTATGGGGTCGGCTTCCACCCCCAGGAGATTGAGAATGCTGGTTACCGTGGTGCCGATCCGCTCCCCCAGCAGCTCGCTGTCGCCCGTGACGGCCTTCCCGGGGAAGGCGAACGACTTGAGTATCGAGACAGGCAGGCCCGCGGTGCTGCCCGGGGTATAGATGGAGAATTCCGCCGAATCGCGGAGCTTCCGGACCCGCGCGCCGTCCTGACCCCAATCGGCCAGTCCCTTCTTCCAGAGGGCGGCCTGCCTGGCCGCGAACTCCTGCGGGGAGACCCCTTTCCTGCGTGCGTCCTCCTCGTTGATCCAGGGAAGGAAATCCCCGTCGGCGAGGTCGGGGAAGGTCAGGAGCAGGTTGGCGAGGTCCCCCTTGGGGTCCACCACGATGGCGGGGATGTTGTCGATCGCCGCCTCCTCCAGGAGACCGATGCACAGCCCCGTTTTCCCGCTCCCCGTCATCCCCACGCAGACCGCGTGGGTAACGAGGTCCCGGGAATCGTAGAGGACCAGGTTTTCCTTGAGCGCCTTCTTCTCGAGATCGTACTCCCGGCCGAGGTAGAACACCCCGAGCTTCTCGAAATCCTGCATCGCCCCTCTCCTTCCCCACGGTCTCCGTTTCCTGATCCCTTTACTTTAACGACATCGCGACGGCTCGGCAATTCCCCCGCTGTGAATCGGGTCCGATTCGGGGATTCCCCTTGAGGATATGAAGCCTATAATGCAAAGGGTGCCTGGCGGCCCGCCTTTTTCTTTCGGCCCCCGGGAAACCGGCCTCGTGCGCGGAGCATCTGGTTTAATGAATACACGCCAAGGAGGAAGCGATGCAGGAAAGAAAAGGGGTCGTCACGTTCAAGGGGAACCCGGTGACTCTTCTCGGACCGGAGATCAAGGCGGGTGACAAGGCTCCCGACTTCCGGGTGGTTGACAACGCGCTTTCTCCCGTTTCCCTCGGGAATTTCAAGGGAATGGTCAAGATCATCAGCGCCGTCCCGTCCCTGGACACCCCGGTGTGCGACATGGAGACCCGGAGGTTCAACCAGGAGGCGTCGAAGCTTCCCGGGAACGTGGTGGTCCTGACCGTCAGCATGGACCTGCCGTTCGCCCAGAAACGCTGGTGCGCGGCGGCGGGGGTTGAGAAGGTGAAGACGCTATCGGACTACCAGGACAGATCTTTCGCGGAAGCGTACGGGGTTCTCGTCAAGGAACTGAAGCTCCTGTCCCGCTCCATATTCGTCGTCGACGCGGGCGACACGGTGCGCTACGTCCAGCACGTGAAGGAGATCACCACGGAGCCGGACTACGGAGCCGTGCTCCGCGCCGCGGGGGAGCTGTCGTAAAGTCTGCGGGGGCCCACTGCAAAGGGCCCCCGTGAATCATTTACCGGTTTCGGTTTCCATGCCATCCCATGGTTAGTATAATGTCGATGAAAGGTTTCCGTAAGCGTCGGCGTTCGGGTGCCCTCCCGTCTGCGCAGCGAAAAACCAAACTTCTTTCAACGAGGGGGTAGGGATGGATGACAGAAACGTTTACAGGGCCAGCGAGACGATACAGATGGCGATGAGGAAAGGACCGGCGAGGCTTGGGTTGATTATCGTGGCAGCCCTGGTCTTGTTTCTGTTCTTGAAGCCATGGGTTCAGGTTGGGGCGGGCGAAAGGGGGATTGTCCTTAATTTTGGAGCTGTTCAGGAGAACGTGCTTGGCGAGGGGCTGCATTTAAGGGTGCCTGTGATGCAGGAGATCGTACGGGTGGACGTCAAGGTGCAGAAGGCAGAGACGAATGCCGCGGCCGCCTCCGCCGACCTTCAGGATGTAAGCTCCACCGTTGCGATCAACTATCACATAATCCCGGACAAGGCCAATATCGTCTATCAATCCATCGGCATACACTTCAAAGAGCGAATCATAGACCCTGCAGTGCAGGAAGTGGTAAAAGCCGTGACAGCCAAGTACACGGCGGAAGAGCTTATCACAAAGAGGCCGGCGGTAAGCGATGCGATGAAACTGTCCCTTACCGAAAGGCTCATGGAGCACAACATAGCGGTTGATGCATTCTCCATCGTGGGTTTCAGCTTCTCCAAGATATTCATGGAGGCCATCGAGTCGAAGCAGACGGCGGAACAGCTTGCACTGAAGGCAAAAAGAGACCTGGACAGGATAAAGATAGAGGCGGAGCAGACGGTTACGGCAGCCAAGGCGGAGGCGGAATCATTGAGGCTGCAGAGAGCGAATATTTCACCGGACCTCATAGAGCTCAGAAAGATCGAGGCCAATCTCAGGGCCATAGAAAAATGGAATGGGATTCTCCCCCAGGTTACCGGTGCCGGTGCGATACCCTTTATCGGGGTGGGCGAGGTAAAGAAAAAATAAACCGGCGATCGTAAACGTGACCAGGACCGACAGGCACCTCGGTTGGATTATGAGGCGACGGTTCGAGTCCCGACCGGGGAGCCAGTGGGTCACACGAAGTGGCAGGCAGCCATGCGGCCCGGGGCGGCTTCGCGCAGGGGGGGGCAGACCTCCTCGCATAACTTCCGCGCCATGAAGCACCGCGTGTGGAACCGGCACCCGGGGGGAGGCGAAACCGGGCTCGGGATCTCCCCCCGCAGCACGATCTTCTCGCGCGGGGCCCCGCCGAGCATCGGGACGGCCGCCAGGAGGCTGCGCGTGTAGGGGTGCAGGGGGTTCCCGAAGAATTCCTCCGCCGGCGACACCTCCATAAGTTTCCCAAGGTACATCACCGCCACCGTTTCGCTCATGTGCCGGATCACCCGCAGGTCGTGGGAGACGAAAAGGTAGGCCATCCCGTACTCCTCCTGGATGTCCTTCAGGAGGTTAAGGATCTGCGCCTGGACGGATACGTCCAGAGAGGAGACCGGCTCGTCGGCCACGACGAGCTTCGGCGATAGCGAGATCGCCCGGGCGATCCCGATCCGCTGCCGCTGGCCGCCGGAGAACTCGTGGGGGTACTTGTCGGCCGCGTCGGCCGAAAGCCCGACGCGCAGCAGCAGCCTTTCCGCAAGCTCCCGGATCTCCCGCGATCCCGCGATCCCGTGCACGAGCCACCCCTCTCCCACGATGTCGCCCACCCGCATCCTCGGGTTGAGCGACGAGTACGGATCCTGGAAGATGATCTGCATCATCTTCCGTGTCCGGCGCATCTCCTCGCCGGCGAGCGCCGTGATGTCCTGCCCCAGGAAGAGGATCTTCCCGCTGTCTGGTTCGACAAGCCGGAGCGCGACGCGGCCCAGGGTGGTCTTCCCGCACCCAGACTCCCCCACCAGTCCCACGGTCTTACCCGCAGGGACCGCCAGGGAAACCCCGTCGATCGCGTGCACCCGCAGCGTCTCCCGGGAGAAAAACGACCGCCGCACGGGAAAGTGCTTGAAGATGTCCGTAAGGGAAAGGACCGTTCCGTCGCCGCCGGTCATGCCTTGTCCTCCGGGTCTGCTCCGGCACGGAGGAGGAGGCCTCCCGGCCGCATGATTTTCTGGTGGTGACACGCCGCGAAGTGGCCGGGTGCGTACTCTTCCAGCGGCGGGTCCGACCTGTCGCAGACGGCGAGCGCGTCCTCGGCCGTCTCCCCCGCGCGTAACCGGTCCGCCGCGGCCTGCCGGAAAGGACACCGGTCGGAGAACGGGCACCCCGGTGGAATTGAATGGAGGTCGGGGACCGTCCCCGGGATCGACGGCAGCCTTCTCCCACCCGCGGTTTTGCCCGGTAGGGACTCGAGGAGCCCCTGCGCGTACGGGTGTATCGGGTCGGCGAACAGGGCGGCCGTCGGTGCGATCTCGACGATCCGGCCGAGGTACATGATCGCGACCCGGTCGGCGAACTCGTGCACCACCCCCAGGTCGTGGGTGATCAGGAGTATCGCCATCCCCCTCTCCTGTTCCCGCATCTCCTTGAGAAGAGTGAGGATCTGCGCCTGGATGGTGACGTCGAGCGCGGTCGTGGGCTCGTCGGCGATCAGAAGCCGCGGCGCGAGCGCCAGCGCCATCGCGATCATCGCCCGCTGCCGCATCCCCCCGCTCATCTGGTGAGGGTACTCCCGCGCCCGTCTTTCGGGATCCGGCATCCTGACGCGGCGCAGCCATTCCACCGCGCGCCCGGCGGCCTCTTCCTTCCCGCACGTCCCGTGGGCGGTGAACACCTCGGCCACCTGCTCCCCGATCGTCATCACCGGGTTCAGGGAAGTCGTCGGCTCCTGGAAGATCATCGAGATCTCCTTGCCGCGCACGCCGCACATCTCCGGCTCGGAAACGGAAAGGATGTCTTTCCCCTTGAAGAGGATGCCGCCTCCCTCTATCGACGCGGGGGGCGACTGGAGGAGCCGCAGGATCGCGAGCGCCGTGACCGTTTTTCCGCAGCCGGACTCGCCCACCAGCCCCAGCGTCTCCCCCTCGCCAACGGAGAACGAAACGCCGAACAGCGCGCGGACCGTGCCCCTCTCGGTGCGGAAGGAGACCTTCAGGCCGGAAACCGAGAGAAGGGGTTCCGTCATCGGAATCTCCGGGATGGCGGGGCCGGTCGTCCGTGTGCACGCGAATTCATCCGTCACCTGCCCCGCAGCCGGGGATCCACGGCGTCGCGGATCCCCTCGCCCAGCAGGTTGTACCCGAGGACCGTGAAGAGGATGGCGAGCCCGGGGTAGACGGAGAGCCACCAGGCGAACTCGATGTTGTCCTTGCCGGCGGTCAGGATGTTACCCCAGGACGGCGTCGGGGGCTGCACCCCGATCCCCAGGAAGGAGAGCGCCGACTCCGTGAGTATCGCGCCCGCCACTCCGAGCGTTGCCGCGACGAGGACCGGGGCGAGCGCGTTGGGCAGGATGTGCCGGAAGATGATCCGCGCGTCCCCCGCGCCCTGCGCCCGCGCCGCCGCGACGAAGTCCCGCTCCTTCAGGGAAAGGGTCTCCGCCCGGACCAGCCGCGACACGCCCATCCACCCCGTCAGGCCGATGACGACCATGATGTTGTAGATGGAGGGCTCGAGGAACGCGATGACCGCCAGGATAAGGAAGAACGTCGGGAAACAGAGCATGACGTCGACGAAGCGCATGAGGATCGCGTCGACCCATCCGCCGTAGAATCCGGCGATCAGCCCCACCAACAGCCCGATGGCCGTGGCGATCCCCACCGCCACGAACCCCACCTTGAGCGATATCCGGGCCCCGTACACCATCCGCGCCAGGACGTCCCGCCCCAGCTCGTCGGTCCCAAGTGGATGGTCCGCGGACGGCGGCGAGAGGATCTTCAGGACGTCGATCCGGTTCGGCTCGTGCCGGGAGAAGACGTTCGGAAAGGCGGAGAGGACGAAAAAGAACAGGACCACCGCGCCGCCCGCGACGGCAAGCCTGTTGCGGGCAAGGCGACGAAGGAAATCCCCGAAGTTGGAAGACGCGCCGGCCATGCGGACTCACCCCGTCCGGATGCGCGGGTCGGCCAGCGCGTAACCGACGTCCGCCAGGAGATTGCCGATCAGGGTCAGGAAGGCGCCGATCACCAGGATCCCCATGACGAGGGGCACGTCGCGGGCCATCACCCCCTGGTAGAAGAGCTGCCCCATCCCGGGGATGGCGAAGATAGTCTCGAAGATTACCGCCCCCCCGAGGAGGTCCGGAACGGACAGTCCCAGTATGGTGATGACGGGGAGGAGGGCGTTGCGCGTGGCGTGGCGGAGAACCACCTGGCGCTCGCCAAGTCCCTTGGCCTTCGCGGCGGCGATGTAGTCCTGCCGGATCACCTCCAGCATGTTGGACCGCATGTAGCGCGACATCCCGGCCAGCCCGCCGAATCCCGCCAGGAGGACCGGCAGGAGCAGGTGCCTCGCCCGGTCCCAGAATCTCCCGGCGAGGGAGAGCGAATCGTGCTCCAGGGAGACCAGCCCCGAAATCGGTAGCCAGCCGAGCTTCACCCCGAACAGGATCATGAGGAGCAGGGCCAGCCAGAACGTGGGAACGGCGAATCCCGTGAACACGGTCACTGTGGAAATCCGGTCGAACCAGGAGTCCTTCCGCACGGCGGAGTAGATTCCTATGGGGATGGCGACCAGAAATATCAGGCCCATCGAAAGGACGTTGATCGTCAGGGTGACCGGGATCCTCTCCTTGATCTTGTCGGAAACCTGCCGCCCGTCGGGGGCGAAGCTCGGTCCGAAGTCCAGCGTCGACATACGTACGAGCCAGCGCCCGTACTGGACATGGAGGGGCTGGTCGAGCCCGTAGTAGCGCACCATCCGCTCGCGGTACTCCGCGGTGGCCTTCGGGTTGAGATCTGCGGCCACGCTGATCGGGCCGCCGGGGGCCAGATGGATGGCGAGAAACGAGAGGAGGCTGATCCCGACCAGCATCACCGGGATTACGACAAGCCGTCGGATGACGTACCTGAGCATCCCCTACCCGTCACTGGAAAGAAGTGTACTTCTGCTCGGCCCCGGGAACGTACCACTTGATGAAGTTGTAGCCGATCCCCGCGGGAGCGGGCTCTATCCCGCGAAACCGCTTGTGGAAGACCGGAAGCGCCTCCGGGGCGTAAAGGAAGACGTAGGGCTGTTCCTCCGCCAGTATCTCCTGTATCCGGAAGTACGCCTTCTTCCTCTTCTCCATGTCGAAGGTGCGGCGGCCCTCCTCGAGGAGCCGGTCCACCTCGGCGTCGGCGAACCCCACGTGGTTGAGCTCGTCGGGGCCGGTCTTCGTGGAGCTCCAGATGTCGAACTGGTCGGGCTCGGGGCCCGTCGACCATCCGAGGATCAGGGCGTCGAACTTCCGCTTCTTGACGAACTCGTTGATGAAGGCGGCCCACTCCAGCGTACGGATCTCCATCCTGATCCCCACGGCGGCAAGCTGCTGCTGGATGATGGCGGCGGTCTTGGACCGGCTCTCGTTGCCGGCGTTGGTGAGGACCGTGAATGCGAACTTCCGGCCGTCCTTTTCCATCGTCCCGTCCGCGCCCGGCTTCCATCCCGCCTCGGCAAGGAACGCCTTCGCCTTAGCGGGATCGTGGGGGTACTTCCGCACATCGGGGTTGTACACCCAATGGCCCGGCTTGTACGGACCCGTGACCTCCCGCCCCAGCCCGAACAGGACGCCGTCGATCAGCTCCTTCTTGTCGATCGAGTGAGCGATCGCCTGCCGGACCCGCTTGTCCCTGAAGAATGGATGGTCGAGACGGAATCCAAGGTAGGTATAGACGAACGACAGGTAGCGGTACTTCCGGAAATTGTTCCGGAACTCCCCCGTTTCCGTCTGCTTGGAGTATTGCAGAGGGGTGAGCGTCATCGTGTCGATGCCGCCCGACTTGAGCTCGAGGAACAGGGTGGCCTGGTCGGGAATGACGCGGGTGACGACCCGGCTGATGAACGGCTTGCCCTCGAAGTAGCCCGGGTTCGCGTCGAAGACGATCTTCTCCCCCGGCTTCCACTCCACGAACCGGTACGGCCCCGTCCCGACCGGGCTGGATTTGTTCAGGGGGCTCTGCTTGATGTCCGGGTATTTTTCCAGAAGGTGCCTCGGGAGGATGTTCATCCCCCAGGATTCCAGGGCGGGAGCGTACGGCTTGTCGTATTCCACGATGACCGTGTAGGGGTCCGGGTCGGTCACACGGCGCACCTGCCTGAAGGATTCCCCGTACGGCGTGGGCGTCTTCGGGTCTATCATCTTCTTGTACGTGAACATCACGTCCCCGGATGTGAACGGGACGTTGTCGTGCCAGGCGACCCCCTTGCGCAGGTGGAACGTGATCTTCTTCCCGTCGGGCGAGATTTCCCACGATTCGGCCAGCTCCCCCTCGAGCTTGAGGTTCTTGTCGTAACGCACGAGTCCGTTGAACATGTAGCTCGCGGCGTCGTGGGAAGCGGAGTCGGAGGTCACCGCGGTCAGGAACCCGCTGATGTCCCCGTTGCTCCCGTAGACTATGGCGTCGCCGTACGCGGGGGGACCCGCCTCCCCTGCTGCCCCCTTCCCCGCGCCGTCCTTTTTCTCCCCGGCGCAGCCGGCAAGAATCACGGAACCCGCGGCGGCGAACGCCGCGAACACGGCAAGATGGAGGAGACAGCGTCTCATTCCACGTCCCTCCGCATCAGTATCTTCGCTCCGGACGTCTCGATCCTGACCAGGGGGGGCGGACCGGTCGTCTCCCGTTCCGGGTAGGAAACGACGACGCGCTTCCCCGCGAAGTCGTATTCCGCCCGGACGATAAGGCGGCGCGGCAGGTCGGAAAAGAGCCGCTGCCGGCGGTTCCGGTACACCCATCCCCCTTCCGGGGTCCCGTAAACCTCCCCCTCTTCAACCGTGTAGCCCGGCGCCCCGGCCAGGATGCGTCCGAGCGAGACCGGCCCCGACGGAAACGGTTTCATGCCCGGCGGAGGGAATTCCCCCGCGGCTTCACCGCGGGACACGGTAACCATGGCCCCATCGTTGGCAAGGAAGAGGACCGGCCTGCCCAGCGGGTCGTAGAAGCCCACGGTTTCCTCGGCGGCGGACCGGGATCTCACGCCTGCGACGAAAGGCAGCACACGCCCCGAAGTCTCCGCGACGCCGGAGTAGGAAGCCGTGAACGGAAAGGGAAACGCGGCGGCGGCCGTGAAGAATTCCCGGGCCTTCCTCGCCTCCTCGCCGGATATCCGGTGGCGGACGGAAGCGCAACCCGAAGCCAGGATGAGCGCCGACGCGATCGAGCAGACCGACACCGCCGCGCGAAACCTTCCGTTCCGCGAAAGGGCCGACCCGGCAAGAAGGTCCCTTCTCCTCACTTCGCGGGCGGGGTCTCTTTCCTGACCCGGCTGAGCTTGTCCCGGATCTCCTCCGGCTTTTCGTGCCCCTTGGCGATCGACTTCTCGTAGAAGGCGGCTGCTTCGTCCCTTTTCCCCTGTTCCCGCAGGACGTCCCCCAGATGCTCCAGCACCACGGGATCGTCCGGCACCAGGGTCAACGCCCGGCGCAGCTCCGACTCGGCGCGGGGCAGGTCCCCCTGCCGGTAATACACCCAGGCCAGGCTGTCGATGAAGTAGCCGTCGTTGGGCCGTATCTCCAGCGCCCGCAGAATCAGCGATTCCGCCTCCTTGAGCTTCATGTTCCGGTCGGCGTAAGTGTACCCGAGGTAA
This sequence comes from Deltaproteobacteria bacterium, assembly GCA_021824125.1. GTDB lineage: Bacteria > Desulfobacterota > Deferrimicrobia > Deferrimicrobiales > Deferrimicrobiaceae > JAKALO01. The sequence goes on from JAKALO010000024.1 coordinate 12,131, forward strand.
TTGAGGGCAACGGCGTGCTTCGGTTCGAGCCCGATCGCCTTCTCCATCGACACGACCATCTTTTCGAGGTTACCCATCTTGTCGTAGACCACCCCGAGCGAAAAGTACGCCATCGCGCTCTTCGGATCCTTGGCGGTCGCTTCCGTCAGTATTCCGATCGCCTCGTCGTACTTCTTCGCCTCCTCGAGCTGCCCTCCCATGAAAACCATCAGGTCGACGTCGTCTGGGTACTTGACCCGGAGCTTGCGGGCGACCTCCACCGACTCGTCGAACTTTTTCTGACGCCCGAGAATCATGGCCAGTCGCAGCGAGGCCTCCCGGTGGACCGGTGACGATTCCGGGATCGCCCGATACTGCTCCTGCGCCTCCGCAATCATGCCCTTCTCGTCGTACGCGGTGCCCAGGAAGAAGCGGACCTGGGCGTTTTCCGGCTGCGCGGAAAGGACGAACCGGAATTCGTTGACCGCGTCGTCGTACCGGTCCCGCTCGAGGTAGAGCAGGCCAAGCCGGGTGCGGAACTCCGGGTTGTTGCTGGAAAATTTCTTCAATTCCTCGTACTGGCCGACGGCCTGGTCGATCTTGTTCTCCATGATCAGGACCCGTCCCAGCCGCTCCCGGATGAACGGGTTGTTCGGGGAGAGATCCAACGCCTTCTTGTAGCGCTCCTCCGCGTCGGCGTTCCGGCCCATCATCTCCAGGACGCCCCCCGAGTCGATGAATGCGCTGTCGAACGACGGGTGCATGGAGAGGGCCTTGTCGAAGTCCGAAAGGGCGGCCGGAAGCTTCTTCTGCGCCGCAAAAAGCCGCCCCCGGTAGTAATAGGCGAGAAACGAGTCCGGGTTTCTCGCGATGAGGGCGGACAGGCGTTCCTCCGCCTTCGCGAAGTCCCCCGCCTCGAGGAAGAGCGTGGCGAGGTGGACGTAGGCCTCCTCGGTGTCGGGATCGTCGGCGACCACGCGCGAGTAGAGCTCGATCGCTTTCCCCTTATCCCCCGACGCGGCCAGGATGCCGGCGAGGAGATACCGGGAACGCGCGTGCGCGTCGTCGATCTCTAGCGCTTTTTCCAGGGCCTCCCTGGCCTCGGCGAGATTCCCCTTTTTCACGAGGACGCTCCCGATTTCGTACAGGATGTCCGGCTCCTCGTCCGCGTACCGCAGCGCCTTGCGGTACGCTTCCAGGGCGGCGTCCAGATTCCCCTCCCGGTACTCAAGGTACCCGGAAAGGAACAGGGAGTAGGCCCTCCCCTGCACACGAACGTTTATCCCGTAATCGTTACCGTGGAACGCCAGCGCCTGCCCCGAAAAAAGAACAAGAGCGACCGCCCCGAGCAGATATCCTGATTTCATCCTCTCCCTCGGTGGACATTCACATTGGGTGTATTATACACAAAAACAACGGATCGCCCCCTCCCGGAGGACGGGATGTTTTCGGAAATGCGCATAACGCCGGTACTTTCCGCGCTTCTTTCCCGCGGGGGGGAATACGGCGAGCTGTTTTACGAGGAGGTCCGCACCCTCCTGGTACTGATGGAGGACGGGAGGATCGAGCGCGTCCTTTCGGGAACCGATTCCGGGATCGGGATCCGGCTCATTTACCGGGGCAAGACGTTCCACGCGTACACGAACGACGTGAGCGTGAGGACCCTCCTCTCCCTGGCGGGCGACCTTTCGAGGTACGCGGAGGGTGGCGGAGTCCCCGTCGATGTCCCGGCATCCGCCGCCGCGGCCCGGAGCCCCTCGGTCGTTCGGGTGCCCCCATCTTCGCGCGGGGTCGGGGAAAAGGTGGCGCTTGTCGGCCTTATGGACCGCGTCGCCAGGGGAACCTCTCCGCTGGTCCTGCAGGTTCGCGCCTCCTACGGGGAGGCGGAGCGAAGGATCGAGGTGGCGGCCCACCCCGGGGTCTTCGCCACCGACGAGCAAACGCTCTCGTTCCTGTCCGTGCAGTGCGTCGCAGGCGACGGCGGCGGGCTCGCCATGGGGTACGAATCCGGCGGGGGGACGGGCGGATTCGAGTTCCTGGAGGAATTTTCGCCGGAGACACTGGCCCGGAAGGCGGCAGGGCGCGCGGCACGCACCCTCTCCGCGCGGCGGATCGAAGGGGGCCGGATGCCGGTCGTCCTCTCCGCGGAAGCCGGCGGGACCATGGTCCACGAGGCGATCGGGCACGGCCTGGAGGCCGACCTCGCACTGCAGGGCATGTCGGTCTACAAGGACGCGCTCGACACGGAGGTGGCAAGCCCCCTCGTTTCCATCGTCGACGACGCGACGGTCCCGTGGAAGCGCGGTTCCTTCGGCATCGACGACGAGGGGACGCCTGGCGGGCGGACGGTACTTGTGGAAGGCGGCGTCCTCAAGGGGTTCCTGCACGATCGCCTTTCCGCCATGAAGGCCGGCGCCCGCCCGACGGGAAACGGGCGCCGCGAGTCGTACCGCCACAGGCCTATCCCCCGTATGACCAACACTATCATCCTGCCCGGCCGGACATCTCCCGCGGAGGTGCTTTCATCCGTCGATCGGGGCCTCCTCGTGCTCAAGATGGGAGGCGGGCAGGTCAACACCGTCACGGGGGACTTCATGTTCGAGGTCGCCGAGGGATACCGGATCGAGAACGGCATGCGGGGAGATCCGGTCCGGGGGGCCACCATCACCGGCAACGGCCCCGAGGCGCTGAAGATGGTCGACCGGGTGGGCAGCGACCTGGGCTTCGGACTGGGGACCTGCGGCAAGGAGGGCCAGGGCGTTCCGGTCGGCGACGCGCAGCCGACGATTCGGATCGGTCACCCCTATATCACCGTCGGATAGCGCGCCCGGAGGCGCCGTGCAGGGCGCCTCTGAACGCTTCCAAATCGCTTCCACTTGTATATACTGTATACGATTGACCGTGCACCAGGGGGCCGTTCGCAAAAACGAGGAGGGTGAGTGCAATGGATAACCGGCGTATCCCCGTTATTTTTTCTTTCCTTGTTCTCCTGATTGCCTCCGTCGTCGCTCTCGCCGCCCCGGTTTCCGTCCTGGCAGAGGAGCCCGAAGTGCTGAAAGGGACGGTCAAGGAACTCCAGCCCGGCGCCCTGCTCCTGAAGGACGTTAACTTCCAGGACGAAACCCTCCCTCGCAGGGACATCAGGGTCATCCTGGACAACAGCACCGCCTTCTATCACGGGGTCAGGAAGATCCCCAAGGAGGAGGTCACCCCTGAATGCCGCGTCCTGCTCAAGTGCACGCTGATCGGGCCGGAGCGCAAGGCCATCCTCGTCCGGATCATCGGGGGAAAAGCACAATAAGCGTTCCACGCGGCCGCCGCCGCGTTACAGGAAAAGCCCCTCCCGGTAGCGTCTGAAGGGCTGCAATATCGCCGTATCCCCGGAGATTGCCCATTGATTACCCGGATCCTTGAAGCCCTGGCCTCGTTTGTGATCTACGTGATCTCCGTGATGGGGCTCCCCGGCGTCGTCCTCCTGATGGCCATAGAATCCGCGTGCATCCCCCTGCCTTCCGAGGTGATCATGCCTTTCGCGGGATACCTGGTCTTCCTTGGGAAGTACTCGCTCTGGGAGGTGGGGCTTGCGGGGGCGTTCGGGTGCGTCGTCGGATCGGTCCCGGCCTATTACCTCGGGATGTACGGAGGCCGCCCGCTGATCGAGAAATACGGGAAGTACATCCTCATGTCCCATCACGACCTGGATCTCGCCGACCGATGGTTCGCCCGGCACGGGCAGGCGACCGTATTCTTCGCGAGACTTCTTCCCGTCATCCGGACCTTCATCGCCTTCCCCGCCGGCGTGGCGCGGATGGATATGAAGCGGTTCATCGCATACACCTTCGCCGGTTCCCTTCCGTGGTGCCTCGGCCTGGCCTACGTCGGTATGGTCATGGGGGAGAAGTGGCCCACGCTGCGGGAGTACTTCCACAAGTTCGACCTTGCGATCGGGGCGGTCCTCCTCGCGGGTATCGTCTGGTACGTCCGGCGGCACATTAAAAACCGGGGTTAGGACCCCGCGTTTCCCTGTAAAATCGGCTCATAAACTCTTTCTTCCGGGGACCCTTGGAAAACCGCGTCAAGGCCGTCATCGATGGAGTGGACAGTGCGCGCAAGGGGCTGGCCGCGTACGCCGTCCTCGTGGCCTGCCTCACCGTCGCCTGCTTCTTCCAGGCGGAGCCGCTCCTGCGATTCCTCGTGCGCCTCCTCGGCCGCAAGCTCGTCGCCTACTCCCCCGCGGAGGGATTCCTTGCCCTGCTGAGCCTCTCCCTCTACTGCGGCCTCACGCTTTCGCTCCCCGTCGGCGCCTGGCTCCTCTGGAGGGGCATCGTGGCTCGCTGGCTACCGGGCTGGAAGGGCTGGGGTGCGGCCGTAATCCTCCTTGCGTCCGCCCTGTTCGCCTCGGGCGTCCTCCTGGGGTACTACGTCCTGCTCCCCGCGGGGATCGGTTTTCTCGTGGGGTTCGAGACGGAGAAGGTGGCCGCCCTTATTTCGGCCAGCAAGTTCATCTCCTTCTGCGGAACGATGCTCCTCGCCCTCGGTCTCTCGTTCGAGGCGCCCCTGATCTCCTACTTCCTGGCGCGGGTCGGATGGCTCACCCCCCGCCTGTTCCGGAAGCGCTGGCGGCACGCCATCCTGATCTGCACCGTGTTCGCCGCGGTGCTCACCCCGACGCCGGACGTCTACAACATGACGCTGATGACCCTGCCGCTCCTCGGTCTATACTTCGTCAGCTTCGCGGTCGTCTGGTTCGTCGACAGGACGAGGAAAACGGAAGGGGCCACACAGGCCTGAGAATACCCCTCGGCTGCGCCGCCTGCCCACCGAAGCGCAAAGCGCGGAGGCGGGCCGGATTCTCACGTTGCGGGTGCCTTCCGGGCGCCTTCCGGGCGAGCTATTTCCCGGGTCGCCTCTCGTGCCACTTCCGGAATATCCGCTCCAGCTTGTCCTTGTAGGCGATGGCGAGGAAGATGGCCACGACCGCGACCCCCGACAGGAAGAACAGGTTGACGTATTCCTTGCTCCTCAGAAAGTGGCCGCCGAAAGTGAGCATGACCGTTCCGAGCAGTCTCCCCGTGGACGCGATCGCCAGGAACTCGATGGTGGTGAGGTGCCCGAGCCCGAGTATGTAGCAGAGGATGTCTTTCGGAAAGCCGGGGATGAGAAAGAGCAGGAACACGAGGAAGGCGCCCTTGTGGTGGAGGAGGAAGTCGAAACGGTCCATTGTCGACTTCTCGACGAACCGGTCCGTGAGGGGTCTCCCGAATGTCCGGGAAAGGGCGAACGCGACGTAGGACCCGAGCGAAAGCCCGACCGTCGAAAGCGCCGTGCCGACGAGCGGCCCGTACAGAAATCCCCCCAGGAAGCCGGTGGCCTCCCCGGGAACGGGCGCGGCCACGACCTGGACGACCTGTAGCGCGATGAAGCCGGCGAAGCCCCAGACCCCCAGGGAATCTATGAACCGGCGCATCCTCTCCTTGTCCAGGAAGAACCGCACGAGTCCGGTCTTGTAAAGGAAAATGACGATGACGACCAGGACAACGACGAATAAAAGCGGCTTCAGCCAGACGCGATTCTTCTCCTGCGGCTGCATGGCGTCATTATAAGTAACGTGGGACTAACGCGTGAGGCCTAATTCCAGGAACCGCGAAAATAGTTCCCCGGGCAGGACGGCGGCGCCCCGGGATATCCTGCCGAGGTAGCGCTCCCCTGCGATGCGCCGCACCTCGTCCTCGTTGGCCTCCCTGGCGGGAGAAGGGTCCGCCGGGAGGTCGGAAAGGACGACCCCGAACAGCGGAATTCCCTCCGACTCGAGATACCGGATCGTAAGCCGGACGTGGTTCAGCACGCCGAGCCGGTTTCCCGCCACGACCAGGACTGCCATCGACGATTCGCGGGCGAGATCCGCGAAGGAGTACCCTTCGACGATCTCCACCGAGATTCCGCCCGCTCCCTCGACGAGGACGACGTCGGACTTCACCGCCGCATCCTCTACCGCACCGCGTATCCGGCCGATGTCGATCGACGTCGCTTCCCGGCGAGCGGCGAGGTGGGGCGACAGGGGGGCGGAAAGGGGATAGAGGCAGACCGCGTCAAGCGGCAGCGACGAGGCGGCCGCGGCGCGAAGCGCCGCCGCGTCGGCCGGGAACGGCTTGCCGTCGGGCCCCGGGGAACACCCCGATTCCACAGGTTTCAACGGAATAACCGAGAAACCTTCCGCCGCCAGGCGCCTGGCGAGCAGGCAGCCCACGTACGTCTTCCCCACGCCGGTGTCAGTCCCCGTCACGAGGAGGCGCAGCCGTCGTCCCGGAGGCGCAGGAACCATCTTCACGGAATCGCCCGGTCCGTGGGGCGCCCGCCGCCCGAGGTTTCCTCCGAGAGGATCTCGCCGGTCGCCCATCCGGCGACGGCCACCAGGTCCTCGATTTCCCTCTGCGTTGAAGACAGCGGAGGCATCAGCACGATGACGTCGCCCAGGGGCCGGAGTATGACTCCCCGCTCCCTGGCCTTCCTCGCGACCCGTTGCCCGACCTTCCGTTCCGGAGGAAACCGTTCCTTCGTCCGGCGGCTCGCCACGATCTCGATGCCGGCCATCAGCCCCAGCTGCCGGATGTCGCCGACATTCGGATGCCGGGCGATGGCTTCCAGGGACTTCGACATGACGGCGGAGAGTCTTGACACCCGCCCATGAACGTCCTCCCTCTCGAAGATCGAAAGGGTCGCCAGAGCCGCCGCGCAGCCGAGAGGGTTCGCGGTGTAGGAATGCCCGTGGAAGAAGGTCTTGAACTCCTCGTACCGGCCGAGAAAACCCCCGTAGACCTCTTCCGTCGTCAAGGTCGCCGCCAGGGGAAGGGTCCCGCCGGTCAGCCCCTTGGCCACCGCCATGATGTCCGGCGCGACGCCCTCCCGCTCGCAGGCGAACATCGTCCCCGTCCGGCCGAAGCCGGTCGCCACCTCGTCGCACACCAGCAGGACGTCCCGTTCCCGTGTCACCGCGCGCAACCGGGAGAGGTACCCTTCGGGCATCATCAGCATCCCGGCCGCGCCCTGCACCAGGGGCTCCACGACGACGGCCGCGAGGGAATCCGCGGACGCTCGCACCGTCTCCTCCATCATGTCGGCGCACCGCAGCGCGCAGGATGGGCGGGAAAGCCCGTAAGGGCACCGGTAGCAATGGGGGGTCGGCGCGCGCCGGGTGGAAAAGAGCAGGGGACGGAAGATCTTGTGGAAGAGGTCGATACCCCCGGCCGATACGGAGCCGATCGTGTCGCCATGGTACGCCTCCGACAACGTGAGGAAGGTTTTTTTCCCCTCCCCTTCCCCCTTCTGCCGCCAGTACTGGAAGGCCATCTTGATGGCGACCTCCATGGCGGTCGAACCGTTGTCGGAATAGAAGACACGCGAAAGCCCCGGGGGCGCCACCGCCAGGAGTCTTTCCGCCAGCTCGATCGCCGGCGGGTGGGAAAGACCGAGGAACGTGGAGTGCGCCAGCCGGGAAAGCTGGGCGCGTATGGCGTCGTCGATCTCCTTCCTCCCGTGGCCGAACAGGTTCACCCAGAGGGAGGATACGCCGTCGAAGTAACGGTTCCCGTCGGTATCGTAGAGGTAGTTCCCCTCGCCACGCTCCATGACGAGCGGGTCGTCCTTCTCCCAGTCGGCCATCTGGGTGAACGGGTGCCATAGAACCGCCTTGTCCCTGCGCCGCAGCTCCTCAGTCCGTCCCAATGCCCCGCTCCGTAAGCGCCTCGTCGATCCGCGCCGCCGCCGTTGCGACCATCTCCCGCGTGTGCGTGGCCATGAGCGTCAGGCGAAGCCGCCCCGTCCCCTCCGGAACGGTCGGCGGGCGGATGCCGTGGACGAACACCCCGCGGTCGAAAAGAGCCCCGGACACCGCCATAGTGTCCCCGTCCCCGCCCACGAGGATCGGCACGATCGCCGTCGGGGAATCGACTGCCCTCCCGCGCGACGCCATCTCTCCCCGGAAAGCCTCCTGGTTCCCCCACAGGGACGCGAGGAGGCCGGGCTCCCCCGAGAGGAGCCTTAGCGAGGCGAGGGTCGCCCCCGCGATCGCGGGCGGAAGGCCCGTGTTGAAGATGAAGGGACGGCACTTGTTGATGAAGTAGTCCACCATCGCGCGCGAGGCCCCGATGTAGGCGCCGTACGTCCCC
>JAKALO010000172.1 GCA_021824125.1 Deltaproteobacteria bacterium
CCGATCTTGGGGGAACAGGTCGATGTATGGGCCATGTCCCCCGGCGGGCGCATCGTCCCCGCGAGGAGCGAGTGCGTCTGGTCGGTGGGCGAGAAACCGGTGATGCGCGTTCTCCTCGCCAGCGGCCGCACCGTCAGGGCAACTTCTGAGCATCTGCTGTACGGCCCCGGCGTCTGGACACGCGTCGGCGACCTGAAACCCGGCGACCGGCTTGCCGTCGCGCGCGCCGTCCCGGAGCCGGAACAGCCGGTGGTTTGGCCCGAGGATCACATCGTGCTGCTTGGACACCTCGTGGGCGACGGAAGCTACCTCGTAAATCGGCCGATGCGCTACACGACGGCTTCCGAAGAGAACAGTCGGGCCGTAGCGGAGTCGGCGCAACGCGCGTTCGGGGTGAAGGTTACGCGCTACGCAGGCCGTGGGAACTGGCACCAACTACTTCTCAGAGGGAACGGGAACCGGTGGCACCCGGCGGGTGCGAACCGATGGTTGCGCGATCTCGGAATCTTCGGGCAGCGGTCCCACGATAAACGTTTGCCACCGGATGTGTTCCGTTTAGACAACGCGCAGGTCGGGCTTCTCCTGCGTCACCTGTGGGCGACGGACGGGAGCATTTCGTGCCGAAGCGCCGGGTCGAAGGGGTCAGCCCGTGTCTATTTCAGCACGGCGAGCGAGGGGCTGGCACGCGACGTGGCGACACTTCTGCTCCGGCTCGGCATCGTTGCCCGGATTCGCATCGTGCGGAAGACGGGCTACCGGCCGGTGTTCACGGTGGATGTATCCGGGGCGGAACAGCAATCTCGATTCCTGGATGCGGTAGGAGCTTTCGGCCCTCGCGTCGCGCCGGCACAGCGTCTCCGGGACGAACTGGAAACGGTGATCACGAATACGAACACGGATACTCTCCCTGTGGAAGTTTTCGCCCAAGTGAAGGCGTCGATGCGCGAACGGGGGATTTCCCAGCGGACGATGGCGGCGATGCGGGGAACTTCCTACGGGGGCAATGCCCATTTCGCATTCGCTCCGTCCCGGGATGTCCTGGCAGGATATGCGGCAATATTGGAAGACGACGCGCTGCGGCTATGGGCGGAAAGCGACCTGTTTTGGGATCGAGTCGTGGAGGTTTCGCAGGATGGATCCGAAGAAGTGTTCGATCTGACCGTTCCGGGTCCGGCTTCGTGGCTTGCTGACGGCGTGGTGAGCCACAACTCCGGGGCGATCGAGCAGGACAGCGACTTGATCCTGTTCGTCTATCGCGAGGAGATGTACAGCAAGGAGAAGACCCCGCAGGAGGAGAAGGGGATCGCCGAGATCATCGTTGGGAAGAACCGCAGCGGACCGATGCGCGACGTGAAGCTCGCTTTCCTCTCGCAGTTCACCCGCTTCGAGGACCTGGCGCAGGACCTCGAGTAAAACATCCCCCGGGGAACCCCTGTCCGTCCTCCCCTTCGACGGGGGTCGCTTCACGAACCACAGGCTGAAGCCGATGGCTCCGGCAACGTTTCCCTGACGTCTCGCATCCCAATTCAATTACCGGACGGTTGCCCCGACGCCGGGGAGGCAACCGCCTTTCCTGGAATTCCCGGTGTTTTTATCAAAGGAGAGGGTCATGGGCAAGATCAAGGAAGAGGTTCTGGCGGCAAACGCGAACTACTCTGCCAACTTCGGGGATAAGGGCAGACTGCCCATGCCTCCGGGCCGGCGCTTTGCCGTTCTGACCTGCATGGATGCCCGTTTAGATCCAGCCAAGTATGCCGGCCTTGCCGAAGGCGATGCCCACGTAATCCGCAATGCCGGTGGCCGAGCCAGCGATGACGCTATTCGCTCCCTGGTGATCTCCTGCAAGCTCTTGGGTACACGGGAGTGGTTCGTCATACACCACACCGACTGTGGCATGGAGACTTTTACCGATGAAGTGATGCGCAAACTGTTGCGCAGCAGCCTGAAGTGCGCCAGCGTGGACGCGACAGGCTGGCATGATGCCGGCGGTGGCGGCGGTTCTGCCGAGGGCGAACACATCAGCTGGCTGACGATCTCCAATCAGGAGCAGAGCGTTTTGGAAGATGTGCAGCGCATCCGAAATCATCCCTTGGTGCCCAAGGGAATCCCGGTTTACGGCTACATCTATGATGTACGTAGCGGAAGGTTGGTCGAGGTGCTGAAAGCCACCGCGGCAGGCCGTGCAAAATAAATGGACCGGCGGTGACGGCTCGCCTGTGTTGTGGCCTGCCTGAGCACCCGCGGCTTGGGTGAGTGCGGAAAGTCCGGTCACTTCATGGCGGATTCCACCAGCAGCGCCCGGATCTTCGGCAGCGCCTCCTGCGCCGCCTTCTCCCCTTCGAGGATCGCTTCGTGGCGCTTCGTGAAGTCGCCGGAGGCGATGTATCCCACCTGCGGATGGATGACCACGTCGGCCCGCGCCAGCTGGGCCGCCGCGATCTTCGAATACATCACGTTGATCGACTGGAAGATCGTGTCCAGCGTGGTTGTGGGCGCGGTGCCGGAAATTTCCCCGGAGATGTCGACGGCGATCACGATGTCCGCACCCATCCGGCGAGCCGCGTCCACCGCCACCGGGCTCACCACGCCGCCGTCGACGTACGTCCGGTCGCCGATCCGCACCGGCCGGAAGATGCCGGGGATGGAGCAGCTCGCCCGCACCGCCGCCCCCGTGTTCCCCTTTCCGAACACCATCTCCTGGCCGGAACCGATGTCCGTGGCCACCGCGTAGAAGGGGATCCGCAGCTCCTGCATCGGTGTTCCCCGGATCATCCGGTTGACGTACGCCTCGAGCTTCTCCCCCTTCACGAACCCGTTGTCGGGAACAGTCAGGTCCGCGATCTCCCCCTTCTCGAGCGTCATGGCGATCTTCTGCAGGTCGTAGGCGGGGTAGCCGTAGGCGGACAGGCTCCCGACGAAGCTCCCCACGCTGGTTCCCATGATCATGTGGATGGGCACATGGTTCATTTCGAGGACTTTCAGCACTCCCACGTGGGCGAACCCCTTGGCCGCACCGGCCCCCAGCACGACGGCCACCTTCGCGGTCTTGCGCGGCGGCTCGACGGGGGTCGGCTTCACTTCACGCACCGCGCACGAGGCGAGCAGCAGGAGCGGAAAGAGCGGGAGGATGAAGCTCCGGGCGCATCGTTTATGCATCGGGGATCTCCGATCACGGGAAGAGGATGGGGCGGCCCTCCGGTGAGGGGAATCCGCCGTCGACGAGTTTCGAAAGGACGGTTTTCGCGGCCAGGACGGCGGGAACGACGGCGTCCCCGGCGGCGATCCGCGCGGCGATCGCCGAGGCAAGGGCGCACCCGGTTCCGTGCGGGTCGCCGCGGCGCGTTCCGACCGGCGGAAGGAGCGAGGTCCGTCCGTCGGAGTGGACAACGTCGGTACCCCGGCGCCCTTTCCAGGTGAAGTGGCCTCCCTTGAGGACCACGGAGGCGCCGGTGAGGTCGGACAACTCCTCCGCGGCGACCGCCGCGTCGGCGAAGGAGACGATCCGCCGGTTCAGCATCTTCTCCGCCTCGGGCAAGTTGGGGGTGAGCACCGTGGCGCGCCGCAGGAGCAGCCGGTACGCCGGCAAGGCGGACGGGGAGAGGAGGAGCGCCCCGGAAGATGAGCGCAGCACGGGATCGACGACGACCGGAAGGCCGCGGTGCGCGGCGGCGAAGGAGAGAATCGCCTCCGCCGCGGCGCGCGTCCCCACCATCCCCACTTTGACGGCCCCGATGCGGAAGGTCTCCGCGGCGGCCGAGAGGGATTCGTCCATGACGTCGCGCGGGACCGCGACGAAGCGGGAGAATGCGGCGGCGGTCTGCACCGTGAGGCACGAGGATACCGCGCAGGCGTGGGCTCCGGCGGCCGCGGCCGCACGGGAGTCCATCATCACGCCGGCTCCCCCCGTCGGGTCGAACCCACCGAACGCCAGGATCACCGGCGGCGCGCTCCGTTTCCCCATGGAGGTCACGATCCCTTCCTCTTGCGGGCCTTCGGAGCGAGCCCGAGCTCCGTGGCCATCTTCCGCAGCGTGTTCCGGTGGATCCCCAGGATCCCCGCCGCGCGGATCTGGTTCCCTCCCGTCGCCTCCAGGACGACCTTCACGAGGGGGCGCTCCACCTGGCGGACGAACAGGTCGTGAAGCCGCGTCTCGGAATCGAGCGCCGGTCCGAGCCGCCGGATGAACTCCCGGATCCGCTCCTCGACCAGCTGCTCCATTGGCGCGGAAGCGGCGTCCGGCGCGCCTCCCGCCCGGGCCAACTCGCGCGCCACGTCGTCGCGGCGCAGCAGCTTCCCCGTGGAGAGGACCGCCAGCCGCTGGACGAAGTTCTCGAGTTCCCGCACGTTCCCTTTCCACGGGTGCGCCGCGAGCTCC
>JAKALO010000025.1 GCA_021824125.1 Deltaproteobacteria bacterium
TGTCTACTGCGTTGCACTCGTTCGTTCTCCTCGACGTAGTTTCAACTACGCCTGCGTCGCCCGAACGTCGTGCGCCTTGTATCCACGCCCGTCTCCACCGCCTCGCTACGGAACCCGGTGAGAAATGCGGGCTAGCCCGTATCAGACGGACGCGACCGGCCCCTTCCCCTTCCCCTTCCGCTTTCCGGCCACCTTGCGGGCCGCCTTTTCCCGCTCCTCCGAGGCCACCCACCGGTTGATGGCGGACAGGTAAGCCCTGACCGCCGCCTCGATGACGTCCGTCGAGCTTGCCGCCCCCGCGAAGATCGTCCCGTTTGTGCGTATCCGTACCGTCGCCTCCCCGATCGCATCCTTGCCGGAAGTGATCGCGTTCAGGCCGAAGTTGATCAGCGTGAACTTGTGCCCGACGATACGCTCTATGCACTTGTAGGCCGCGTCGATCGGGCCGTTCCCCGTGGAGGCCTCCTCTATCACTTCATTGTCGCGCCGGACCCGCAGGGCGGCCATCGGGGTCGCCTTCGTCCCCGAAAGGATCTGGATGTGCTCCAGGCAGTATGTTTCCGGAACCTTGAACAGCTCTTCCTGGACGAGTATCTCGAGCTCCTCCACCTTCACCTCCTTCTTCTTGTCGGCCAGCTCGAGGAACTTCCCGTAGACGGCGTCCATCTGCGCGTCGGACAGGCTGTGGCCGAAGGAGGAAATGTGGTGCTTGAGCGCCGCGCGCCCGGACCGGGCAGTCAGTGTGAACGTGTGGGCGGAGACCCCGACGTCCTCGGGACGCATGATCTCGTAGGTGGAGCGGTCCTTGAGTATCCCGTCCTGGTGTATGCCGGAGGAATGCGCGAAGGCGTTCGTCCCGACGATGGCCTTGTTCCGCTGCACGGGAAGCCCCATGAGGGCGGAGACCATCTTGCTTGTCTTGGCTATCTCCTTGGCCTTGACGTCGGTGTAAAGGTTGCCGAAGATCTCCTTCCGGGTGCGGATAGCCATGACGACCTCTTCCAGGGCGGCGTTTCCGGCCCGCTCGCCGATGCCGTTCACGGTCACCTCGGCCTGCCGCGCCCCCGCGAGGATCCCCGCCAGGGTGTTCGCCGTGGCCATCCCGAGATCGTTGTGGCAGTGCATCGAGATCACCGCCTTGTCCAGGGCCGGGACCTTCTCCTTCAGCCGGCGGATCCGGTCCGCCATCTCCATAGGGGTCGCGTACCCAACCGTGTCGGGCACGTTGATCGTCGTGGCGCCGGCCTTGACGATCGCCTCCACGCCGCGGCAGAGGAACTCGAACTCCGTGCGCGCCGCGTCCTCGGTCGAGAACTCCACGTCGGGGCACAGGGCCCTGGCGTACTTCACGGTGTCCACGCACCACTGGAGGATCTTCTCCCTGTCTGAGCGGAATTTCTTCTGGATGTGGATGTCCGAGGTGCCCAGGAACGTGTGGATCCGCGGGCGCTTCGCGCCCCTGATCGCTTCCCACAGGGTGTCTATGTCCTTCCGGACAGCACGCGCGAGCCCCGTGATGACCGGCCCCCTGACAACGCGGGCCACCTCCCGGACCGCATCGAAGTCCCCCGGCGATGAAGCGGGAAACCCCGCCTCGATTATGTCCACGTTCAGGGCCGCCAGTTGCCTCGCGATCTCCACCTTCTGCTCCTTGGCCAGCTTCGCCCCGGGGACCTGCTCCCCGTCCCGCAGCGTCGTGTCGAAGATGAACACCTTGTCCGCCATTCCTTCCTCCTTGATGGATCTGAAATAAAAAAGCCGCCGGGAGCGGGATTCCCGACGGCCTAAAAAAGGAAAAGGCCGCGGGAACCTTGCCGGTTCCCGCGGCCTTCGATGAGCGTCTGAAGCTTATTGCATCACGCGCTCACACGGCGGCGGGCCGGCCCCCCGTAGGGCCAGTAGAGCGAGACCGCCAAGCCGAAACCCTTTTCGCGTGTGCAATGCAGCCACCATGGTATCAATCAGCATACGGAGGGGAGCCCACGTTTGTCAAGCGCCCCCTTTGCGGTGAAACATCTCCTTCGGAGACGCCGTCCCGCCGGATATCAGGAGCCGGATCGCCTGCTCCACGGTCATGTCCAGCCGCACAGCCTGCTCCTCGGGGATGAAGAGGACCTCCCCAAGGTAGAGGTTGTTCGTCGGCACGAAGACCACGACGAATTTCCTGCCTTCATTCTCCACCGTTTCGGTGCGGAAGCCCAGGGCGTAGCTGTTCTCCTTCGGATACTCCACGAACAGCACCTCCTTGAAAGAACCCTTGCTGTCCGGCGAGAAGGCGTTGGTGAGCTGCTTGATAGTGGCATAGATCGTACGGTACCCGGGAATCCGGTTGATCAGGTTGTCAAGGGCGTCCAGTATCCGCTTCCCGACGATGTTCCGGGCGAACATGCCCACCAGGAGTATGATCACCAGCCCTGCGAGAATCCCCGCCCCCGGAATATGCTCGGTTCCAGGGAGCGTCACGCCTATGATCCCGTCGATGACGGGGGAAAACAAGGCGTCGACCGTCTCGAAGAACCATAAAAGGATTGCGACGGAGATCACCAGGGGACCGATGACGAAGATCCCCGTGATTAAACTCTTTTTGAGTCCGATGCGCACGGATGTATTCTATCTTATGTTGTCGACGGAATGACGACGGCTTTTTTAGGCCGCCGACCACTTTCCGGAGGTCTTGCCCATGGATCACGTGGTCGTGATGGCGGGTGGATCGGGCACCCGGTTCTGGCCGGAGAGCCGCATGCGCCGCTCAAAGCAGTTTCTCGACCTCACGGGCCGGGGCTCGATGATCCGGGAAACGATCCGCCGGATGTTCCCCCTCCTGCGAAGAGAGAACGTCTGGGTCGTGGCCTGCGAGAAGGACGCCCCGCACCTCTCCGCCCGCGCCCTCGGGATTCCCGCCGGGAACATCCTCCTGGAACCGGAGGGCAGGAATACCGCGCCGGCAATGGCGTTGGCGGTCGCCCACATCGCGGCCCGCGACCCGGCGGCGGTGATCGCCGCCGCCCCGGCCGACCACGCCGTCGCCGACGAGCGCTCGTTCCGGTCGGTCCTCCGGAAATGCTTCCGGCTCGCGCGCCGCACGGGCAGGTTCGTCACCGTGGGAATCACGCCCACCTATCCTGCGACGGGCTACGGATACATAGAACGCGGGACGCCTTTTGCGGCGGGCGGGGACGCCGTCTACAACGTCCGCCGGTTCCGGGAGAAGCCCGACCTCCCAACCGCGCGTCGCTTCCTTAAATCGGGCCGCTTCTCCTGGAACAGCGGAATCTTCTTCTTCCGGATCGACACGTTCAGGGACCGGTTCGCCCGGTTCCTGCCGGGAATCCACGCGGAAATGGAATCGGCCTTCCGCCACTCGGGAAAGAAAACCTTCCCCGCCAGGCTGCGCGCGGCGTACCGGCGCATCCCCTCCATCTCCGTCGACTACGGGATACTGGAGAAGGAGGATAACATCCTCGTCGTTCCTTCCGACTTCGGCTGGAACGACCTGGGAACGTGGCGGTCCCTCCACGAGTTCCTGGGGAAACCGGGGGAAAACGTGGCGTTCGGCAACGTCCTCCTTTCGGACTGCAGGGACAGCCTCGTCCGTTCCGACCATGGGCTGGTGGCGGTCGTGGGGATGGAGGACGTGGTCGTCATCCGGTGCGGAGACGCGGTCCTTGTCTGCGACAGGACCCGCTCGGAAGAGGTGAAGGGGATCGCCGAAGAAGTGCGGGCTAGGTTTCCGCACCTGTCCTGATGGTGGAAAATGCGGACCGGTAATCCTATTCGAAGACGTTGCCAAGGAAGGTGACGAACTTCCTGACCTCGAACTCGTAGGTCCCCTTCGGGATGGAAACCGTCACCGCGTCGCCCACCTTTCGGTTGAGGAGGGCCCTCCCGACGGGCGCCGCCACCGAGACGAAGTTCTTTTTCCCGTCCGCTATTTCCGGGATCACAAGGGTGTAGCGAACCGTTTCCCCCGTTTCCACGTTTTCCACGGTCACCTCGCTCCCCAGGCCCACCCGGTCACCCGGTATGCTGGACACGTCGATCCGTGAAAGGTCCGCGAGGCGTTTCTGGATGTGGCCCATCCTCGCCTGCAGCGTCGACTGCCGCTCCTTGGCGGCGTGGTATTCCGCGTTTTCCGAGAGGTCGCCGTGCGCCATCGCGGCGTTGATCTCCCTGGGGAGGTTGACGCGAAGCTCGGTCTCGATCCGCTGCGCTTCCTCCTCCAGCTTTTCCCTTGCTTCGCGTAGAAAATCCACCTCTTCTCGCCTTTCCTGCTGCTCCGTGGTGAATACCGCCTATCGAAACGGAAGCCGTTCCGCCCGACAACCCCGCTCAGTGGAAAACCAGCTTGCCTCCGTAATGTCCCAGGACCACGCACGTACCCGCGCACGCCGCGAGCAGTCCCGCATAGGCGAACCCCAGGCCCGAAAGCGGGAGCGCCGCGACGTCGGCGGAAAGGAGCCGGAGCAGCACGGCGGGGATGGAAAGAGCGATCAGGACGAAGGCGCCGACGATCTTGATCCGGAACACGGAGGTCATGTACCCCTTGTACCGGATCTTCCAGTCCAGCAGCCCCGTCAACGTGGTCACCGGCGCCGCGGCGGCGCCCGCGGCCGCCATCAGGAACGCCCCCACCTCGAAATCCCGCACCCCGGTCGCCCCGTACAAAAGGAACGCGGCGAATGCCACGGGAAAGAGCGCCTGGGGGAAATGCACGAAGATGGGGTGAAAATAAATCCCTTCGGGCAGCTTCATCGTACCCCCCGGAAACAATCCGGCGAGACACGAGGGGTGTCTCGCCACAGGGAAAAATTGTACCAGACCGCCGCCCACGGCGGGACAAATTGTTCAGGCGGACCCCCGCGAAACCATGGTTGCCCGTCCGTTCAAAAGGTCAGGCGGCATGATCCTTCTGAAAGGGAATCGCCCCGGAGGAGAAAGGCGACCGCTTCAGCGCCTGGTGATCCGCTCCATACCTCCCATGTAGGGGCGCAGCACTTCCGGAACGACGACGGAGCCGTCCGCCTGCTGGAAGTTCTCGAGGACGGCGACGACCGTGCGGCCCGCGGCCAGCCCGGAGCCGTTGAGCGTGTGCGCGAGCCGGGTCTTGCCCGTGGCGGAGTCCCGGAACCGGATCTTCGCCCTCCGCGCCTGGAAGTCGGTGAAGTTGCTGCAGGAGGAGATCTCCCTATACCGGTTCTGGGACGGGACCCACACCTCGATGTCGTACGTCTTGGCGGAGGAGAACCCCATGTCCCCCGTGCACAACGTCACGACCCGGTAGGGCAGGCCGAGTTTTTTGAGGATGTCCTCCGCGTCCGCCGTAAGCGACTCCAGCTCCGCCCCCGACTCCTCGGGGCGGCACACCTTTACCAGCTCCACCTTGTTGAACTGGTGCTGCCGGATCATCCCGCGGACGTCCTTTCCATACGAACCCGCCTCCGCCCTGAAGCATGGGGTGTACGCCGTCATCTTCAGCGGAAGCCGCTCGCCCGGCAGGATCTCGTCCCGTACGATGTTCGTCACCGGAACCTCGGCGGTCGGAACGAGGTAGTAGTCGGTCCCCGCCACCTTGAACAGATCCTCCTCGAACTTCGGCAGCTGCCCGGTTCCGAAGAAGGAGGCGGAGTTCGCCATGAAGGGGGGGAGGACCTCCAGGTACCCGTGCTCCCGGGTGTGGACGTCGAGCATGAAGTTGATGAGCGCCCGTTCCAGCAGCGCACCCGCCCCCATGCTCAGGCAGAAGCGCGCGCCTGCGATCTTCGCGGCCCGCTCGAAATCGAGTATGCCGAGGTCCGCCCCGATGTCCACATGGTCGCGGACCGGAAAGGAGAACGGCGGGGGCGTGCCCCAGGTCCGGACGGTCGGGTTGTCCTCCTCTCCCGCCCCCTCAGGTACCGACGGGTCGGGGATGTTCGGGATGGAAAGCATCGCTTCCTCCATCCGCCCCTCCAGTTCGGGCAGCCCCGCCTCCATCTCCTTGATCCTGGCCCCGACTTCCTTCATCTTCTCCATGAGGGAGGAGGCGTCTTTTTTCTCCCTCCGCAGCCTGCCGATCTCCTCGGAAGCGGCGTTGCGCTCCGCGCGCAGTTCCTCGGCCTTCACCACGAGATCCCGCCGCTTCCGGTCGAGCGCGACGAACCCGTCCAGCGCGACCTTCGACCGCCGCCTGCACAGCGCCTCCTCGACCACCTGGATGTTATCGCGGACGAACTTCGCGTCTAGCATGGCAGACCCTCCCGTTTCGTCGGCCGGAACCCCGCGTCCCGGACCGTTGCCACTATCTCCTCCTCGGACATCCGGAAGGCGACCCCCGCGGAGGCGACGACGTTCTCCTCGATCATCGTGCTCCCGAAGTCGTTCGCCCCGAAGAACAACCCGACCTGCGCCACCTTCGCCCCCATCGTAACCCACGATACCTGCACCGTCCGGATGTTCGGGAGCAGGATCCGGGACACGGACAGGACCCTCAGGTATCCCACCGCGTGGCCGAGTCCCGCCGCCGTTTCCTCCCCGAAACGGGGATCGCGGGAAAGGGCGGTGTTCCCCGACTGGAAGGTCCACGGGATGAAGGAGGCGAACCCCCCGGTCTCGTCCTGCAGGTCACGGACCCGGACCAGGTGCCTCCCGATCGCATCCGGGGCCTCGACGCTTCCGAACATCATCGTGGCGGAGGTGCGCAGCCCCCGCCGGTGCGCCTCACGCATCACGGCGGCCCACTGCTCCCATCCGATCTTCCGGGGACTGATCCTTTCGCGGACCGCGTCGTCCAGGATCTCCGCACCCCCGCCGGGAATCGATTCCAGGCCGGCATCGACCAGCCGGGCTACGGCCTCCCCGACGGCAATACCCGACCGGGTCGCGAAATGCCAGATTTCGGGCGGAGAAAATCCGTGGAGCCTGATCGGGTGCCGCTTGACGGCACGGACAAGCCTCTCCGCCTCCTCGATCCCCCAGTCGGGGTGCAGCCCCCCCTGGAGGAGCACCTGCGTCCCCCCGAGCGCCAGCGTCTCCTCTATCTTCCGCGAAAGTTTTTCCTCTGAAAGCACGTAGGCGTCGGGTGCGCCTTTCTCCCGGAAGAAGGCGCAGAAGGAGCAGCCGCACGAACAGATGTTGGTGTAGTTTATGTTCCGGTCCACGATGTAGGCGACGGCGCCGTCCTGGTGCAGCCGTCGCCGCACGGCGTCCGCGGCCCGCCCGAGAGCAAAAAGCGGCGCCTCCCGGAGCAGGAGGGCTGCCTCCCCGGCGGTCACGGGGCCGCCGGCCGCCGCCTTGTCGAGCGCTTCCCGCCAGGTCAAATTCGGCTCACGCCGGCCACTCGCGGACCACGTTGTAGAGCGTATCGCGCTCGACCGGCACGCGCCCCGCCTGGCGGATCATGGTCACCAGCTCGGAGACGGTCATCGCCTGTCCCGCCTGGGCCCCGGCGGCGTGCGTGATCTTCTCTTCGACCACCGTCCCGTCGATGTCGTTGACTCCGAAGTGCAGGGAGATCTGCGCAAGCTTGGGGCCCACCATGATCCAGAACGATTTGACGTGCGCGAAGTTGTCCAGGTAGAGCCTCCCCACCGCGAGCGCGAGGAGATCCTCCAGCCCTGTCGTGTACCCCTTGGCTATCTGCGTGTTCTTCGGGTGGAACGCCAGCGGGATGAACGACTGGAATCCGCCCGTCCGGTCCTGGAGCTCCCGCAGCCGGCGCATGTGGTCCACGCGCGATTCGAGCGTTTCGACGTGCCCGTACAACATCGTCGCGTTGCTGCGAAGTCCCGCGGCGTGCACCGCCTCCATCACCTCGAGCCAACGGTCGCCGGTGATTTTCTCGGGGCAGATCCGGTTGCGCACCTCGGGCGCGAAGATCTCGGCCCCTCCCCCGGGCAGGCTCCCGAGGCCCGCCTCCTTCATCTGCCGGATGACCTCGGAAAGCGACAGCCCGGTGATCTTCGAGAAGTAGTCGATCTCCACGGCGGTGAACGCCTGGATGTGCATCGACGGGAACCGTTCCCGCAGCGTCCGCAGCATAACCAGGTAGAAGTCGAACGGCAGGTCCGGGTGCAGCCCCCCGACAATATGGAGCTCCGTCGCCTTCTGGAGGGCGGCCTCCTCGCCACGCCGGAGGATCTCGTCCATCGTCATCGTGTAGGCGAGGGGCTCCCCCTTGGTTTTGCTGAACGCGCAGAACTGGCACCTGTTTACGCAGATGTTAGTGGGATTTATATGCCTGTTGACGATGAAGTAGACCCGGTCGCCGTTCCTGCGCCGGTTGGCGAAGTCCGCCATCTCCCCGACGGAAAGGATGTCCCGGGTCAGGAAAAGAGCGAGGGCGTCTTCCTCCGTAAGCCGCCGCCCCGCGTGGACCTTGTCATGGATGGTTTTTAACGCCGCCTCCATCGGTTCCGCCTTTGCGCATATGATCCAGGATCCGCTCCCCCGCTCCTGCCACCTTCGAAACACGCGGGAGGAAGATGGAGAAGGTTACCCCCTTCCCTTCCCTGTTGTCCAGATGGATCGTCCCGCCGTGCTTCTCCACGATCGTGTGGACTATGGGAAGTCCCAGGCCCGTCCCCTTAGCCTTGGTGGTGAAAAAGGGGTTGAATATATTGTGGACCACGTCGTGCGGGATCCCGCCGCCCGTGTCCCCGATGAGAAATACCACGCCGTCCCCTTCCTCCGGAGTGGCGGGACGCGTGGCAAGGGTCAGCTTCCCCCCGCTGTCCATCGCCTGGATAGAGTTGGAGACCAGGTTCCACAGGACCTGGCGGATCTGGTCCGGGTCGGCCGAGATGACGGGATTCCCGGCGGAAAGGTCGAGGTCCGTGACGATCCTGCCTTCCTCCAGCTCCTCCCGGAACATCGAAAGGATTTCGCGGATCTCGTCGTCCAGGTCCATGCCCCGAAGGGCCGGAACCACCTCCCGCGAGAAGTAGAGGGTCTGCTGGATGATCCGCTCCAGCCGCTTGACCTCCTTGAGGATGATCCGGTTGTACTTCGCGGAGGTCTGTGCGTCGATTTCCTCCCCGGTCCCCTTCCGGGCCAGCCGCGAGGCGAAACCGCCGATGACGGTCAGCGGGTTCTTGATTTCGTGGGCGATCTTGGCCGCCATCTCGCCGAGAGCCGCCAGCTTCTCGCTCTGCACGAGCCGCCCCTGGGTCGCGCGCAGGTTGTCCAGGGCGCTCTCGAGGCTTTCGTACAGCATCGCGTTCTCCATCGCCAGGCAGGCCTCGGAGGCGAACATCGTGAGGACCCGTATGTCCTCGTCCGTGATCTCCCTCTCGCGGAACTGGTTGTCCACGTAGATGGCCCCCCGCGCCTCTCCCTTGAAGACGAGCGGAACCGCCGCGAAGGTTTTAGGGTGATTCCCGCAGAACAATTCCTGAATGGGTGGGGCGTCATTGCCGCATCCCGACTGGGTCCGCACGGGCCTCTTTTCCAGCACGGCCCTCGCAATGAGGCAACCGGATCCCTCCAGGGGGACGGTGACCCGCGCGATGTCCGGCCAAAGAAGCCCGCTTAATTCCTCGTCCTCCGCCCCCGCCTCGCGGCCTTCCCTCTTTCCCGCCGCGCCTTCCCCGGCCCGTTTCGCGTCCTTCCGGTCTCTCGGCCCCATTCCCATGCGGCCGGTCAGCATCGGGCCTTCGTCCGACAAGAGGAACAGGATCGCCCGGCTGAAGTTCAGGCCCGTGGCGGAGGTGAGGGAACGCAGCATGATGTGGAGAAGGCGTTCCGTCTTCACCGTCGACATCAGCGCGCGCGCAAGGTCGTACAAGGTGGAAAGCTGCTGGACCTTGACCTGATTCGCCTGGGCCAGATGCTGCGCTTCCAGGTACATCGTGGAGTTCTCTATCATGTTGGCCAGCTGGCTGCAGACGGTCTGCATCAGGTTCACCACCTCCATGTCGAAGGCGGAGGAGGAGGAACCGGAATAGTAGCTGATCACGCCGAGCGATTTCCCCTTGGAAACGATCGGAAGGCCCAGGAAAGACGTGATCCCGTGCCGGGAAAGGGGAACGAACATCGGCGAGTCCTCCGGGCCGTTGATGAGCAGTGGGCGCTTCTCCCGGAAAATCTGGTTGGCCAGCAGCTTTCCGTGGGCGCGAAGCTCGCGGCGCAGGCCTGGCCTGGAATAACCGTCGTCGATCATCACCTTCAGGGTGCTGCGGTTCTCCCCCACCAGCCGCACCGTGCAGCCGTCCGCCTGGAGAAGCCGCAGAGTGGTCTTGGCCACGTAGGCCAGGATGTCCCGGACCTGGAACGTGGACGTGATGGCGCGGCCGATCTCGTTGAGCGTGATCAGTTCCGAGACGCGTTTACGCGCATCGTGGTAAAGGCGGCTGTTGCGTATGGCCCCCGCGACCTCGGTTGCGATCCCGCGCAGCAGCTGGATAGTTTCCTCGGAGTATTCCGCCGGTTCGACGGACGAGACGTTCATCACGCCGTACAGGTAGACGTCGTCCATGACGGGAACGGAGAGGATCGTCGTGAATTCGCGCAGTTCCTGGGATACCGGCAGGAAAGGCGGATTGGAGCGCACGTCGGGATAGTAAACCGGGGCGCGCTTCTGGGCGGCTTTCCCGGCGACCCCTTCCCCGGACCGGATCCGGAAATCGAAAAGCTTGCACTCGTCGATCTGAACGCAGGAGGAAACCCAGGGGAGAAGGTCATCGCCCCTGTGATCGCGCCGGTGGATGCAGACGCGGTCCGCGCCGGTCTCGCGCGACAGGAAGTCACAGATGTACTTGAGACGGTTCTCGATAAGGATGTTGGAGTTGGATATCTCGACGACCCGCGAAAGGAGGGCGAACCGCTTGTCCGGGGGGATATCCATCGGGACGGAATTTTCAGGCCTGCCGGCCCCTCTTCCGAAGCGCTTTCTCGTACAAGGCCACGTACTCCCTCGCCGAGGGGCCCCAGGAGAAGTCTTTCTCCATCCCCCTGTTGACGATCCGCTCCCACCGGGACCGGTCGGCGAAAGCGGCCATGGCCCGCGACACGGCGTCTTTCAGTTCGGCCGAGTTGTAGCCCCTGAACTTGAACCCCGTGCCGCCGGACGGATCCTCGTCGGCGTCGATCACCGTGTCGGCGAGCCCCCCGGTGTGGCGCACGATGGGCACGGTACCGTACTTGAGGCTGTAGATCTGGTTCAGTCCGCAGGGTTCGTACCGCGACGGCATCAGGTAGATGTCGGAGCCGGCCTCGACCTTGTGGGCAATCCGGTTGTCATAGGCCACCCGGACGGAGATCCTGTCCGGGTACTTCCGGCCCAGGTCCGCCATCGCCTCCTCGTAGGTCCGCTCGCCGGACCCGAGGATGACGACCCGCAGGCGCTGCCCGGCCAGCCACTCCCCGACCTCCACGAGCAGGTCAAGCCCCTTCTGCGCCGTCAGGCGGCCCACCATCCCGATCACCGGCTCCTCGACCGTGCCCGTCCAACCGAACTCCGCAAGGAGGTCGGCCCTGCACGACTTCTTCCCGGAGAGGTCCTCCCTGGAGAACCGCGCGGCGATAAGCGGGTCCGTCGCCGGGTTCCAGTCATCGTCGATTCCGTTGATGATCCCGTACAGGTCCTCTCTCCGTTCGTGCAGCACGCCGTCGAGCCCGTGCCCGTATTCGGGAGTCTGTATCTCGCGGCTGTACGTGGGGCTCACGGTGGACAGGATGTCGGCGAAAACGAGCCCGGCCTTCATCAGGTTCAGCTTCCCGAAAAATTCCAGCCCCTGCGGGTTGAACAGGTCCCAGCCGAGCCCTGTCAGGGGAAGGTCGTGGTTCCAGAACAGGCCCTGGTACCCCAGGTTGTGGATCGTGAAGACGGTGCCCGTTTCCCTGATCGCATCCTCGTGGGAATAGAGCGTTTTCCCGTATGCCGGGAGGAGCGCGGTTTGCCAGTCGTTGCAGTGCAGGACGTCGTATTTTCGCCCCGTGCGCCCCAGCCACTCCATGATCGCCCGGCAGAAGAAAGTGTAGCGCTCGCAGTTGTCCGCATACTCCCCGTCCTTGGTGCCGTAGAGAAACTCCCGGTCGAAATACCTGTCGTTCCGGACAAGGAACGCGCACACGCCCCCGCCCGCGTCGGTTTCCTCGACCGTGCCGACCTCTTCCCTGTGCCCGAGTGGAACCCGCACGGAAGGTCCTGCCTGCGCGAGCGGAAAGCGGTTCCGGTCGACGGCCCGGTACAGGGGGAGGACGCAGTCGGCCTCGACGCCTGCGCGCCGGAGCGCCCTGGAAAGCGCCCCCGTGACATCCGCCAGGCCGCCGGTCTTGGCGAACGGAACGATCTCGGAGGACGCGATCAGTACCTTCATGGATGTCTCCGCATCCCCCCTATTCGGGGAGTTCCCGCAAGTACTTCGCCGATTCCTCCGGCGGGGTCGGGTTGATGTAGAATCCCGATCCCCATTCGAACCCCGCCACCTTGGTCAGCTTGGGCATGATCTCGATGTGCCAGTGATAGAAATCCCCGGCCCCTTCCTGGAACGCGGCGCTGTGGATGATGAAATTGAAGGGGGGGTTCTCGAGGGCCAGGTTGAGCCTGCGCAGCGTGCGCCGGAATATCGACGCCAGCGAGCGCGCCTGGTCCGGTTCGATCATCTCGTAGGCGCACTGGTGGCGCTTCGGGATGATCCATGTTTCAAAGGGAAATCGCGGGGCGTAGGGGGCGCAGGCGAGAAACTCACCGCTCTCCTCGACGATGCGGACCTTCTGCTCCATCTCCTGGACGATGATGTCGCAGAAAAGGCACCGATCCCTGAAGCGGAAGTAGTCGCGGCACGCGGTCATCTCCTCGATCACCCGCTTGGGGACTACCGGCAGGGCGATGAGCTGGGAGTGGCTGTGGGAAAGCGACGCGCCCGCCGCGGAACCGTGATTCTTGAAGACCATAACCGACTTGAAGCGCCGGTCCTTCTTGAGGTCGAGGATCCGTTCCCGGTAGGCGGAGAGCACGTCCTCGAATTGCCTGTCGGGAAGGTCGAAAAGGTCGATGTCGTGCCGGTTCGTCTCGATCACGACCTCGTGCGCCCCCACCCCGTTCATCCGGTCGTAGACGCCGTCGCCCGCTTTCCCGAGGTCTCCCTCGATGCGCAGGGCCGGGAACTTGTTGGGGACGACCCGGAGCGTCCACCCGGTCTCGTTGGGGTTGCCGTTCCCCCGGTAGGCCAGTATCTCGGGGGGCGTCATCCGCTCGCTTCCCGGGCACAGGGGGCACATGCCGTCCCGGTGTGCCTTCGGCTCCGGCGGAAACTCGTGGGGCCGCTTCGCGCGCTCGGTGGATATGATGACCCACCGGCCCACGACGGGGTCTTTTCGCAATTCGGTCATCGATCCTCCGGGCAGGCGCGGAAGGTGTCGGTCGGACCTATCTCAGCTCTTCCTCTTCTGCGACGGTCTTGCAGTCGATGCACATCGTGGTCATGGGCCGCGCGATCAGCCGTTTCTCCTCGATCTTGCCGCCGCACCCCTCGCAGATCCCGAAGGTCCCGCCGTCGATCCGCTTGATCGCTTCCTTGATCTTCGCCAGGAGTTTTCGTTCCCGGTCCCGTATCCGAAGGGTGAAGTTCCGGTTCGACTCCAGGAGGGCCCGATCCGTGGGGTCGGGAAAATTCTCATCGAGGACGGTCGTCATGTCGGAAACGGTCTTCCCGGCGCCGGCCATCAACTCGTCCATCTGGCGCTGAAGCTCTTCCCTGCATTTATCCAGGACCCTGCGGTCCATCCCCGCCCCCCGGTAACGCCTATACGGCAAGTATAATCTATCCTTTTTCGGCGGAGGGTGCAAAAGCAAGTCTACCGCAGGAGAAACCGCACCGGGACCTCGAACAATCCGGGAATCGACGGCAGGGGAGCCGAACGCACCACGCCCGTTCGCGCGGCTTCGTCGAGCACCCTGGCGCCGCTGCTTTGGGCAACGCGGACATCCTTGGGAATCCCCCCCTCACCAACCCGAATGCGCAGGAGGACCACCCCCTCCTGTCCCCTCCGTCTTGCCTCTTCGGGGTAGACGATTCGGGACTCGATCCGTTCCCGCAGGAGGCGGACGACCTTTCCCTCCCCGCCTCCCCCTTCCGCGCCCGCGGCGGCGGCCGGAAACGCGGAAAGAGTTCTACCGGCCTTTGGGTCGTCCCGTGGCAGGGGCCGTTGGTCCCCCGGTTCCCCGACCGCCCCGCTTGCGGTCGGCCCGGTTCCGACCCCGTATGCCGGCGCCGTTGCCGCAACGAGGAGCGCACGACCGGTTTCCCCGGCCCTCCGGCCCGGGACGGAGGGACCGACGGGGGCGTCCGGGGAAGGCATGGAAAGACCGGGCGCCCCGGCAGGAGGGGGCACTGGAAGCGCATTCGGTTCGGCCGCCGGGGCATCACCCGTACCCGAAAGTCCGGGTGCGTAAGGGGGCCCCGGCTTCACCGACGGCATGATCCCCGGTGTTTTCCCCAGGACTCGGTATGGCCCCGCGGATCCCTGCCGCACCACCGGGGAGGTTCCCGCCGGGAAACCCTCCACAAGGACAACCGGGACAAAGGCCGGAAGTTCCCGCCCCGCCGCGGCCATTCCGAGCGCGACACATGCGGACAGGACCAGGACGTGCCCGGCGGCCGACCACAGGAGCGGCACCTTTATCACGGCCCCGTTCCGCCCCCGGGCTCCCCGGCTTCGTCCAGCAAACATGCCCATAGTTCCCTTTCGCTGTATAAACGATACGCTACCGTATTTATGAATTGGACCGCTTATATCTTCACCTCCGCCCCCAGGAGGAAGTTGAATCCCGGCGCGGGATAACTGCTCCGCTCCTCGTAGCGGTGGTCCAGGAGGTTTTCGATCTTTCCCCTCAGTGCGATCTCGCGAAATACGCCTTCCGTGGGACTCCAGCGCCGGGCAGCGAACAGGTCCACCCGCCCGAACCCGGGGCGCATCCTGGGTTCTAGGGAGTCGAGGGGCCAGTCCAGCTGCTTTCCTTCGACAACCCAGTCGACCCTCCCCTCCCAGCCCGCCGCGGGCGACAGGAGAACGGATGCCGTACCCCGGTCCCTCGGGATGCCCATTATCCATCTCCGGTACATCGCGTCCCACGTGTCCGTCCAGGTGTATGTGAGATGCGCCTCCACGCCCGGCCGGACCCGGAGCGCCGCTTCCGACTCGACGCCGCGGGCGAAGGCGCGGTTCACGTTCTGCATCCTGTACCGGTAGGGAACGCCCGTGCTTACGGCGTCGATCAGGTTCCGGAAATCCTGGTAGAACCAGGTCGCGGAGAACTTTCCCCTGTCCCCGGGGAGGCGAGTATCGAAGCCGGCTTCGAAGGAAGCGGATGTCTCGGGCGCAAGGTCCGGGTTCCCGCTGCTCGCGTTGAACTTCTCGATAACGGTAGGCACCCGGAACCCTTTCCCGAAGGCGGCCCGAATCCTCGTCCCGAGGCGCTCGATCTCCCGGAAGGCGGCCACTCTCGGGGAAAATTTCGTGCCCGCCTCGCTGTTCCGGTCGAGGCGCCCGCCGAGGCTGATCCCCAGGAGGCGGGAGGGGCGAATCTCCTCCTGGACGTAGACCGACCGGTTGCGGGTCGAGGCGGCGAGGTGCGCAGAGCCGACCGTCTCGCTGTCCGTCGCCCGGTCCTTGAGGTATTCGACTCCCACGAACGTGGTCGAGAGATCGCCCGCCTTGTACTTACCCTGCAGGCTGAAGTCCAGCTTCCGCGTCTTCGTCGTCTGGTCGTACTCGAACAGCCACAGGTCCGCCGGATCCGCCATGTCCCGTTCCCGGAATAACTGGTCGAAGAGGCCGGCCGAGGCCGTGACCGAGAAGGCCCGTGAAACGTCCGCTACCCACCGCCCTCCCACCAGGAAATCGCGCCGCGTCCTGTGATGGTCGGCGTCGTACCCGGGAGTTCCGTCTATCGGGATTCCCTTTTGAAGGTCGGTCGACAGGAGAATGCCGTGGAGCCGGTGCCGCTCCCCCACGGCCAGGTCGCCGGCGCCGAGGAACGACACCAGGTGCGTGTCGTCGTTGGGGTGAAGACCGTCGCTCTCGACGCCGCCGCCGCCGAGGCGCAGGGCCCCCTTATCCCCCGCCCCCCCGGCGGACCCGTTCCATACCATGGAGCCGTGGCTGCCCGCCGCGAGCCCTGCGCCGGACTCCATTCCCGGCGCTCCCCGGCGCGGAACGAGGTTCACGACGCCGCTCATCGCGTTGGAGCCGTAGAGGGCGCTCTGCGCGCCCCGGACGACTTCCACCCTCTCGAAACCGTCGAGGGGAAGGGAGCTGATGTCGAACTGGCCGATGGTGGGGGTGTTCACGGCAAAGCCGTCGATGAGGACAAGCGTCTGCCGGTTCGACCCGCCCCTGATCTTTATCCCTTCCAGGTTCCCGGGGGAACCGCTCCGCTGGACGACGACTCCGGGTATCTCCCGCATGACATCCCCGGCCACGGAGGGGTTCCTCAGGTCGATGTCGTCACGGGTGACGACGCTCACCGAAGACGCCTGCTCGGACGCCTTCTGCTCGATGCGCGTCGCGGTGACCACGATCGGGTCGAGCTTCGTCGGCTCCTGCGCCAGTGCCTGCGCCGGCAGCCCACCTCCCGCGGCAGCGATCATAAGCACGGCGACCCTCCTCCACAATCCAAAGACCCTCGCTCCTCCCATTTTTCCTCCTCTCCCTCGAAAGGGTTTTTTTGAAAATCGGGCGGTCCGGGTCTTCTGGCTTCCGGCTCCCTACTCCCTGCACCTTCCCGGGGGGAAATTCCCCCCCAGTGGTCTTCAGCAGGTTTCGCTCCGGTCACAGATGCGGGGCAGCGACGGTTTTCCACCGCCTTCCCCGGCTTCCGCCCTATGTCGTTCCTCCACTCCTCAGCGGGGTCACTCGCACCGCCCCGGTGGCAGGGTTGCGGTCGCACGTCACGCCCACCCCGTACGCGTCCCGGACGTTCTCCGGGATCAGGACTTCCTCCGGTCTCCCCGACGCCATCACACGGCCTGCCGAGAGGAGAAAAATCCGCTCCCCGTACTCGGCGCAAAGCGACAGGTCGTGCGATGCGACCAGGGCGCTGATCCCGCACTCTTCCTTGAGGCGCGCAACGATTTCGTAGAAGGCCACGCGGTGATAGATGTCCAGGAAGGCCGTAGGCTCGTCCAGGAGCATCACCTTCGCCCCCTGGCAGACCGCCCGGGCGACCGCGGCCCTTTGCCGCTCGCCCGCCGAAATCTCCCCAAGGCCGCGCAACCGCAACCCCGCAAGCCCGGTCATCGCAAGCGCGCGGTCCCTATGTTCCCGGTCCTCCGCAACCGTCCCCCCGAAGAACCCCTGGTGCGGGAACCGCCCGAGCGCCACATATTCCTCCACGGACATGGGGAACTCGACGGGAAGTTCCTGCGAGACGACGGACAGGAGGCGAGCCATCTCCCGCCGGCCGTAGGAGGCGGGGGGGCGTCCCATCAGGGCCACTTCCCCGGATCGGGGCGCAAGAAGCCCGGAAAAGATTTTCAGGAGCGTGCTCTTCCCGACACCGTTCGGCCCCAGGAGGACGGCCACCTCGCCGGCACCTACCTCCAGGTCCACACCCGAGAGGACTTCCTTCTCCCGGTACCGGAACCTGACCCCCTTTGCCGACAGGACCGGGGCGCTCACGTCTTCCCCCCTTCGCGGCGCAGCAGGTAGAGAAAGAACGGCGCCCCCGACAGGGCGGTGACCGCCCCGACCGGCAACTCGCCGGAAGGGCTCACCGACCTCGCGGCGATGTCCGCGAGAACGAGGAACGTAGCCCCCAGAAGGAACGCGGCGGGGACGAGCCGCCGGTGCCCGGAGCCGACCAGGACCCTCGCGCCGTGCGGAACGATGAGCCCCACGAAACCGATCAGGCCGGAAACCGCCACCACGCATCCCGCCAGCAGCGATGCCGTGACATAGGTGGCCGCCTTGACTTTTTCCACGGGAAGCCCCGCCTGGAAGGCGGCGTCGTCACCAAGGAGCATCAGGTCGAGGCCGCGGGACAGCAGGAACAGTAAGGCCGTCCCGGCTGCGACGTACGGCAGGAGAACGCCTACCCGCCGCGGCGTCCCTAGCCCCAGGTCTCCCATAAGCCAGTAGACGGCGCCGGGAATCCTGCCCGGAGGAGCCAGGGCGACCATCAGCATGATGAGGGCGTTCAGGAAGGCCCCCACGATCACCCCCATGAGAATGAGACGTTCCCTCGACACGCCGCTCCTGCGACGGGCCAGCAGGAACACGGCGGAGGCGGCGAGCGCGGCGCCCAGGAACGCGCAGAACGGCAGGGGCAGGAAGGCGTCCCCGGGCAGCAGGAGCGCGGCGGCAAGCGCCCCCACGGCCGCGCCGGCGGAAACGCCGAGGATGTACGGGTCGGCCAGCGGGTTGCGCAGGAGCGCCTGGAACGCCACGCCGGAAGAAGAGAGCGCTCCCCCGACCAGGAACCCGAGCAGCGCACGAGGAAGCCGGAGGGAAAGCACGATTCGCTCCGTCGTATCCGCCGACGACCCCGGAGAGGCCCACCCCGTCAGAGCGGCCAGCACTTGCCGGAAAGAAACGGATGCCGGCCCGGTGAAGAGCGACAGCGCGATCGCGGCCGCAGCGGCGGCCCCCAGCAGCCCGATGATGAACCCGGGCCGCCTCATCGAATCCCCCCATTCATTCCCGTGGAGCCGTGGCGTCGCCGGTCCCGCCAGGCGTCGAGCATCCGGGTCACTTCCTCGAGGGCCGCGACCATGCGGGGCCCGGGGCGCGTCACAAGGTCGCCGTCGAGGGAGAACACCTCGCCGTCCCGGAAGGCGGGGATCTCCTTCCAGCGGGTCACTTCCGGGGAGAACCTTTCGACCCCCTCCATGGCGGCAACGAAGACGAGGTCGGGCCTTACGACAAGCATGTCCTCCACGGACAGGCGGGGATAGCGCCCGGAGAACGCCGCCACCGCGTTTTTCCCGCCGGCAAGGCGGAGCAGTTCGTCCATGAACGTGCCGCCGCCCGCCGCGATGACCGGCGATGTTGACACCGCGAAGAGGACGGACGGAGCGGGATCCGCAGTCTTACGGGAGGCCTTCGCCGCGCGGACTCGCAGGGACTCGATTTCCCGGCGGGCCTTGTCGCCCGCTCCGAGCAGCGCACCCACCCGCTCGATGGCCGCGTAGATGCCCGAGAGGTCCTGCGGAGCCACCGCGAAGCAGGGGATGCCCAGTTCCTCGAGGACACGCACCTTATCCCCCGGATTGCCGTCCGTGGTGCACAGGACGAGGTCCGGCGCGGCCGCGACGATCCTCTCGATGTCGGGATCCGCGATCCCCCCCACCCTGGGAAGAGTCCCGGCCCGGACCGGATAGTTGCAGTACCGGGTGACGCCGACGAGCTTCCCCTCCTGGCGGAGCAGGAAGACGATCTCGGTGAGGCTCGGGGCAAGGGACACTACGCGCGAGGGTTCCGACTCGAGCCGCACGGTTGCGCCCCGGTCGTCCATCCTCTCGACGGGGAAGCCGGCGCGCGCGGGAAGAGCGGCGATCCACGAGGCAAGCAGAAAAAACACGAGGATCCGAAAGACCGGATGCCCCGCCGGGTCCGCACACGCACGATTAGGTGAATTGCGCCCCAAAAAGAAACCCCCCCGGGCTCTTCCGCTTCGCTGGAAAAAGGGGGGGATGTGGATTGAACGCCTACCGTCCCGACCCTTCGCCCGCGAAAGGTTGTTCGGGAAAATCCCTGTCGGGCCGGTCTCCTGGCTTCCGGTTACCAGCCCGCATTTCTCACCAGCCTCCTGCTGCGGCGGCGGATACGGGCATGTCTACTGCGTTGCGCTCGGTCGGGCTCCTAGACGTAGTTTCAACTAC
>JAKALO010000026.1 GCA_021824125.1 Deltaproteobacteria bacterium
AACCACGATTCCGCTCAGGATCAGCCAGTTCGTCCTCCAGCCCTCGGGTCCGATCGTCCGGTTGACGAACGGGATGAGGCGGCCCGCGATCATGATGGCGAACCCGCTTCCGATGACGATGAAGCCGGCCGCGCGTCCCCGCTTGCCGCTCGAAAACCAGGCGGAAACGAGGCCCATCAACGGGATATTGGTGGCGCCGCTTCCGATGCCGGTGATCATGTACAGGACGAGAACGGAGACGAAACCGGTCGCCCTGCTCACCAGCGACATGGAGACGCCGACGACAAGCAGCGCGGCGAAGACGACTTTCCGCGGGCCGATCCTGCCTGCCCAATGGCCGCTGATCAGAACGGCGACAAGGTATCCCAGGAAGTTGGCCGTACTGATGAATCCCATCTGGGAATAGGAAAGGCGGAGCGTCGACGCCATGGACGGCAGCAGCATGCCGAGCGCGAAGCGGCCGAAGCCCAGGCACGCAAGGATGCAAAGCGTGCCCGTCAGGACGATGACCCACCCGTAATGGAACGCCGGCCTGCCGGGAGTCGTTTTTTGCATAACGGGAAATATAACATCGTTGTACTGAAAATCCGAGGCAGACAACGGGTGAGTCCTGTAGTAAAATTCCTGTGGGCCACCATGGAGGCGGGTCGCTCATATTCCTTCAAAACGGCGTATCGATATTTTGTCAGGATTTCTGTTTTCCATGGGATTGCGTACGACCTATAATGCGGGGCATATCGGAAAACGCAACGGAGTTCGGAAAGTTGCGATAACGACGAACCTGAAGGAGGGGGAAATGAAGGGAAAGATGGGAATGGTTCTGGGGGTTCTGCTCGCGATCATGATGTCAGGGGTTTTCGTCCAGGCTGCGGAGCCGATCAAGGTCGGGGCGATCCTGTCGGTTACCGGACCGGCGTCGTTTCTTGGGGCGCCCGAAGCGAAGACCCTCGAGATGCTCGTCGAGGAGCTGAACAAGGGGGGGGGCGTAAAGGGGCACAAGATCGAACTCATCGTCAAGGATTCCGGCGCCAGCCCGGAAAAGGCGTTCTCGTTCGCCAAGCAGCTGATCGAGGAAGACAAGGTGTTCGCCATCATCGGTCCCTCGACGAGCGGCGAGACGATGAAGATCAAGAGCGTCGCGGAGGAGGGAAAGACCATCCTCCTGTCCTGCGCGGCGGCCGAGGTGATCGTCAACCCCGTGGCGAAGTATGTCTTCAAGACGCCTCAGAAGGACAGCGACGCGATCCTCAGGATCTTCGGGCAGATGAAGAAGATGAAGATCTCCAAGATCGGCGTCCTGTCAGGCAATACCGGGTTCGGCAAGGCGGGAAAGGAGCAGATCGAGAAGCTTGCGCCGGAGCACGGCATAACGATCCTGGCAAACGAGGTATACGACAAGGCGGCCAGCGACCTCACGGCGGAGGTGACGAAGCTCAAGGCGGCAAACGTCGAGGCGATCCTCAACTGGTCGATCGTGCCGGCACAGTCGATCGTGATCAAGAACGCGCGCCAGATAGGGTTCAAGGGGCCCATTTTCCAGAGTCACGGTTTCGGGAACATCAAGTACGTCGTGGCCGCCGGCGAGGCCGCCGAGGGTGTGGTCTTCCCGGCCGGCCGGCTCCTCGTCGCCGACGTGCTTCCGAAGGACCACCCCCAGAAGGCGCTACTCGTCAAGTATAAGAAAGACTATGAATCCAGGTACAAGGAGGAGGCGAGCACCTTCGGCGGCCATGCTTACGACGCCTTCATCATCCTCGTGAAGGCGATCGAGAAGGCGGACAGCGTGGACAAGGACGCGGTCCGTGCGGCCATCGAGCAGCTCAAGGGCGTCGTCGGCACCGGCGGAGTCTTCAACTTCTCGGCGACGGACCACAACGGCCTCGACGCCGATGCCTTCGAGATGCTGACCGTCGAGAAGGGGAAATTCGCCATCCTGAAGCAAAAGTAGCCGAAAACGTCGTTGTCCGGATCGGGAGTACGCGCCCAGGGCGTGTACTCCCGATCATTTGATGGAAGGAAACGGAACTGGACTACTTCTTTCAGTACCTCATAGCGGGAATCGCATACGGGACGATCTACGCGATCGTGGCCATTGGGTTCAATATCATCTACAACACGACCGGCATCATCAACTTCGCGCAGGGCGAGTTCGTCATGCTGGGCGGCATGACCGCCGTCACGTTCCACCAGTTCCTGCCCCTGCCTTTGGCCATTCTTTGCGGAGTGGCCGTGACGATGATCGTCGGGGCGGTCATCGAGATCCTTTTCATCCGCTGGCTCCACAAACCCTCGGTGCTGCGGATGATCATCATAACCATCGGCATTTCGATCCTGATCCGGGAGATCTCCCTGCACGTCTGGGGGGAAAGCGTGAGGGCGCTCCCCTATTTCACCGGCACCTCGGTGACCTCCTACCAACTCGGAGGTGTGTACCTATCGCCCCAGGTTCTCTGGGTCATCGGCGTCAGCGCCCTCGCGGTCGCGGCCCTTTCCGCCTTCTTCAACCTGACTATGCTGGGCAGGCAGATGCGGGCATGCTCGGCGAACCGCGACGCCGCCCGCCTGTGCGGCGTCAACGCGGGCAACATGGTCACCCTCTCGTTCATGCTCAGCGCCGCCATCGGCGCCATCGGGGGGGCCGTCATCTGCCCGATCACCTACGTTCATTACGACGGCGGAACGCCGCTGGCCATCAAGGGCTTCACGGTCGCCATCCTCGGCGGCCTCGGCAACAGCATGGCCGCCGTCGGCGCCGGCATGATACTGGGCATCCTGGAGTCCTTCAGCATCTGGGTCCTGCCCGCCGCGTACAAGGAGGTCATCTCCATCTCCATCCTCCTGATCATCCTGTTCCTCAAGCCGAGCGGCATTTTCGGGAGCGCCGAGGCGGCCCGGCTGAAGGATTTCTGATGAAGACGAGACACTTCCCGGTCCTCGCCTTCGCGGGCCTGATCGTCGGGATCCAGCTGCTGACGCATTTCACCGACAGCGGCTACCACCTCACGCAGCTCACCATGACCGCCTACTATTCGCTGGTCATCGTCGGTCTCTGCATGCTCATCGGGTACGCGGGACAGATCTCGCTAGGCCACGCCGGGTTTTTCGCCATAGGCGGTTACCTGTCGGCGCTGCTGACGACCCATGACCTGACGTCCCTGCAGGGGAGCGCCTTCGTCTCCCTTCTTTCGAAGTCGGGGCTGCTCGTCGCGCGCACCGATCTTTACGGGGGGCACCTGCTTAATGTTCACCCGTGGTGCGCCTGCGTGGTCGCTATCCTGGCGACGGTTGCCATCGCCTATCTGGTCGGGGGCCCGGTCCTTAAGCTTCGGGGCCACTACCTGGCCATGGCGACTCTCGGTTTCGGCGTCATCGTGTACCGCATCGCCCTTGGGAGCGAACTCCTGGGGTCGGCGGACGGGATCTCCGACGTCCCCGGGTTCCCCCTGCTGCCGGGCGTGTTCATCACCGGCAAGTCCTCCTTGCGCGTACAGAACTATTACGTGGCATGGGGGCTTGTGGTCCTCGGTATGGTGATCCTTCTCAACCTGGTCCGTTCCCGGGTGGGCAGGGCGCTCGCGTCGATCCACGGCGCCGAGGACGCGGCGGAGGCCATGGGAATCCCGACGGCGCGGTACAAACTGAACATTTTCGTGCTGAGCGCCGTATTCGCTTCCCTGGCCGGCGTCCTGCTCACCCATTACAACGGCGGCATCGGTCCGTCGGAGGCGTCGGTAATGAAGTCGGTGCGGTACGTGGCGATCGTGGCGATCGGCGGCATGGCGAACCTTTGGGGCGCGCTTTCGATGAGCCTCGTGCTGAACTACCTCTCGCTCAGGGGGTATTTCGGGACTTACGACGACGCGGTCTTCGGGGCGATACTCATCCTGATCATGCTCTTCGCGCCGGAAGGGCTTCTCCGGCGGCATCTCATGGTCGACCTGAAGCGTCTTTTCTCGAGGGACGCCGCCGAAGGGGAGGCCCCGTGACGCTCCTTTCGGTGCGGGAAGTCAGCAAGCGCTTCGGCGGCCTCCAGGCCGTGGACAATGTTTCCTTCGATGTCGCAACCGGGTCTATCAAGGCGCTGATCGGTCCGAACGGCGCGGGCAAGACGACGCTCTTCAACATGATATCCGGGTTCACCGGTTCGGATCGCGGCGAGATCCTCTTCGGCGGAGAGGCGGTCCAGGGACTGCCGTCCTGGCAGATCGCTTCGCGCGGGATGGTGCGTACGTTCCAGCACATCCGGCTCTTCCCCAAGATGACGGTACTCGAGAACATCATGGTCGGCCGCCATGTCCACAGCAGGGCGGGGTTCATCGCCGGCATGCTGCACCTCCCCTTCACATGGAAGGAGGAGCGGGGCATAAGGGCGAAGAGCCTCGAGATCATGGACCTGCTCGGCATCGCGGACTCGGCCGGGACGGAGGCGACCAGCCTCGCCTACGGACAGCAGCGCGTCGTCGAACTCGCCAGGGCGCTCGCCTGCGAGCCGCGGCTCCTTCTGCTCGACGAACCAGCGGCGGGCCTGAACATGCGGGAAACGAACGAAATGGGCGGCCTGATAGCGAGGATCCGCGACATGGGGGTCACCGTCCTGCTCGTGGAGCACGACATGTCGCTCGTCATGAAGATCTCCGACGAGATCGTCGTGCTTTCCTACGGGCAGAAGATCGCCGAGGACCGCCCCCTCGCCATCCAGAAGAACCCGGAGGTGATCCGGGTGTACCTTGGGGACGACCAGTGAGGAACGCATGCTGAGGATCAAGAACCTGGAGTCGGGGTACGGCAGGCTCAAGGTGCTTAAAAAGGTCACGATGCACATCGGGGCCGGCGAGATCGTCACGATAATAGGGGCGAACGGCGCCGGCAAGACAAGTCTTCTCAAGACGATATCGGGGCTGATACGGCCGCGCTCGGGGGAAATCCTGTTCGACATGAAGGATATCGGGAAGCTTCCGGCGGAGAAGATCGTCTTCATGGGCTGCTCCCTCGTGCCCGAGGGGCGGCAGATTTTCGCCCCCATGACCGTCCGGGAGAACATCCTGCTGGGCGCCTACCCGCAACTCAGGAAAAATAACGGCGGGGCGGTCCGGGACGATATCGAACGCGTGTACGGAATCTTCCCCCGCCTGAAGGAGCGGGAGAAGCAGCTCGCCGGCACGCTTTCCGGAGGGGAGCAGCAGATGCTCGCCATCGCAAGGGCGCTGATGGCCCGGCCGAAGCTCATCATGATGGACGAGCCCTCGATGGGGCTTTCGCCGCTTATCATGAAAGACATATTCTCGATCATCACGAGGCTTCGGGAAGAGGGCAACACGGTGCTGCTCGTCGAGCAGAACGCGAAGGCCGCGCTCGGCATAGCGGACCGCGGGTACGTTCTCGAAACAGGCAGGATCATCATGCAGGGAGCCGCCGAAGACCTGCTCTCGAACCGCGATGTGCAACGCGCCTACCTCGGTCGTGATCTGGACGCGGAAGTAACGATGTAACGGATCGGAGGGTGCAATGTACTGGGAACCCGACAAGGAGTGCTTGAACCGCGACGAGCTCGAGCAGCTCCAGATCGAGCGCCTGCAGTCAACGCTGAACCGCGTCTACGCTCACGTACCCTTCTACCGGAAGAAGTTCGACGCCATGGGGGTCTTGCCGGAGGACGTCGGTTCGCTCCCGGATCTCGCCCGGCTGCCGTTCACCACGAAGGACGACGTCCGCGGGAATTACCCCTACGGGCTCTTCGCCGTGCCTCTCCGCGACGTCGTGCGCATCCACGCCTCCTCGGGCGCGACGGGGACGGCGGCGGTGGTGGGCTACACGCGAAACGACATCAAGACGTGGAGCAACCTCGCGGCCCGCGTCCTGACCGCCGCGGGGGTGACCAAGGACGACGTCGTCCAGATTTCCTTCGGGTACGGGCTGTTCACGGGGGGGTTGGGCCTCCACTACGGCGCCGAGCGGATCGGCGCCTCCGTGATCCCCGCTTCCAGCGGAAACACCGCGCGCCAGGTCAAGATCATGAAGGACTTCAAGACGACGGCCCTGGTATGCACCCCGTCGTACGCGCTGCTCGTCGTGGAGACGATGAGAAAGATGGGAATACCGGTGTCGGCGCTGTCCCTCAGGCACGGTCTCTTCGGCGCGGAGCCCTGGTCGGAGGAGATACGGAAGGAGCTCCAGGACGCCCTGGGGATCACCGCCACGGACAATTACGGGCTGTCGGAGATCCTCGGCCCGGGGGTGTCGGGCGAGTGCCTCGAGCGCGACGGGCTGCACATAAGCGAGGACCACTTCCTCGTGGAGGTGATCGACCCGGATACGCTTCGCCCGGTTGCGCCCGGACAGAAGGGGGAGCTCGTCATAACGACGCTCACCAAGGAAGCGTTCCCTATGATCAGGTACAGGACGCGGGACCTTGCCTGTCTCCTTGAAGGACAGTGCCGGTGCGGCCGGACGGGCAGGCGGATGTGCCGGGTGAAGGGCCGGACGGACGAAATGGTGATCATAAAGGGTGTGAAGGTGTACCCGTCCCAGGTCGAGTCCCTGCTGTCCGAGATCGGGGGGGGCGAGCCCCGATGCCAGATCGTTATCGACCGGAAGGGGGCGGTGGACGAGGTCACGGTCCTGGTCGAGGCCGACGAGCCGACATCCAGGGGGAAGGACCGCCGGCAAGGCGGCATGGAGGAGGCGCTCCGGAAGCGGCTGACCAACGAACTGGGGATCAGCGTCGATGTGAAGCTCGTGGAAAAGAATTCGCTGCCGCGGTCCGGGGATAAGGCCGGCCGGGTGGTCGATAACAGGAGACTGTGAAAACAGCTGGACGTTGCGGCTCCCCTGCAGTGAGTCATAATGGAATTCGTAACGGAAGGCGAACGTGAGCAAGGGAACGCTTTACATAGTGGCCACTCCGCTGGGGAACCTGGAGGACATCACTCTGCGCGCGATCCGTGTCCTCAAGGAGGCCTCGGTCATCGCGTGCGAGGACACGCGGCGGACTGTGAAGCTCCTCAACCGCTACGAGATCCGCACCTCGATGTTCATCTTCCACGACTACAACAAGCTTCGCGCCGGTACGGTCCTTATTCGACGCCTTTCGGAAGGGGAGAGCGTCGCACTGGTCTCCGACGCCGGAACGCCCGCGATCTCCGACCCGGGGTACGAGTTGGTGAGGGAGGCGATCCACGCGGGAATAACGGTGGAGGTGGTCCCCGGGCCGTCGGCGCTCATCTCGGCTATCGTGGTCTCCGGCTTGCCCACCGACCATTTCACCTTCGAAGGGTTCCTCCCGGGCCGGAAGGAGAAGCGAAGGAAAGCGCTGCAGGCGCTCGCGGGGGAAACCCGGACGATGGTCTTCTACGAGTCGCCTAAGCGCGTCGGGGCGTTTCTCGCGGAGGCGGCGGAGATATTGGGCGACCGCAGGGCGTGCCTGGTGCGGGAACTGACGAAGGTGCACGAGGAGATCCTGCGCGGAACGCTCGCGGGGCTGGCGGCGGAGATCGCCCGCCGCGGCACCGTTCTTGGCGAGGTCACCCTGGTTGTCGGGGGGGCGCAGAAGACGGTGGAGATGTCGGTCGAGGAGATCGTGCGGGCCGCCATCGAGGACGCGTCGGGTTCCTCGCGGGACCTCGCCCGTGAGATCTCGGGGCGGACCGGCCTCTCACGGAAGGAAGTGTACACGGAGATACTCCGCCAGCGTGCAGGGTGACGCGGCGAATCAGCTCCGCCAGGAGGTCTTTTCAATGAAGCGATGGCCCATCGTTCCGTGCGCAGCGGTTTTCGCCGCGGCCCTCCTCGCTTCCCCTGCCGTGGAGGCGAGGACCAAGCTGGCCGCCTTGCCCGAGCGGGAGGCGAACCTGGTCCGCCTGGACAACCCTTCCGCCACGCTGGTCGAGGAGGAGAGGGTTCTTACCCTGCAGGAGGGTGAGAACCTGGTGGACTTCTCGTGGCGCGGGGTGCGGGTCGACCCCGATTCCATCCGCATAGCCCTCCTCTCCCACCCCGACAAGGCGAACCTGCTGTCGGTTTCCTATCCCCCCAACGAGGCGGCGCTTACCTGGCGCATCCACTCGAACGGGGCCTGGGAGGAACGGGTGCGCATTTCATATCTTCTTGCCGACATCGACCGGCTGGTGACCTACAAGGCCCTGGCCACCAGGGACGAGAAGGCCCTTGACCTGGACGCTTTCCTCGTCCTGCGCAACTTTTCGGGGGAAGACTTCGAGGCTGCGACCGTCTCGCTGGACCAGGGCGACCCCTTCGCCGGGAAGATCGCCCACGAGGAGACGCGACAACTCCACTTCCTGTCCTTCAAGGGGGTCCCCATCAGGAAGGTCTTCACCTGGGATTCGGGGAAAATCCCGTGGGAGCCCAAGCGCCTGGACCGGAACGTCGGCATTCCGGTCTGCTACGTGATCAGGAACGACAAGGCCTCGAGTATGGGGATGAGCGGACTGTGGGAAGGGAAGACCAGGGTATTCCAGGACGACGGACACGGAACCACCATCTTCCTCGGGGAAGACCGGGTGGGGAAAACCCCGGTCGGCGAGGAGATGAAGATATACATAGGCGACAGCCGGGACATTTCGGTGACCCAGCTTAAAAAACGGGACCTCCGGATAAATCCCCGCCCCTCCGCCTCTCGGGTCGTCCTGTATGACACCGACGAAGCCATAACCGCCAGGCTCGAGAACTTCAAGGACCAGGCGGTGACGGTCGACCTGGTCGAGCATATCCCGGGCGAGTGGGACATGGAGAAAACCGACCTTGCTTACGAGAAGACGGACGCCAACACGATCGTCTTCCACGTCATGCTGCCGGCCAAAGGCAAGGTCGAGCTGGAATTCGCATACCACCGCCGCAACATAAGGAACTAGGGAGGGCGCCATGTCAAAAACGAAAAGGATGCCTGCCTTTACGTTCTTCGCCCTGTCGCTCCTTGCGGCATGCCTTGCCGCGGGTCAGGTTTTCGCCAAGGTTGATCTTGTGACGCTTCCGGCACGCGACAAGGTCCAGCTCACCATCTACAACTCGGCGGACCTGACCCTTGCGCGCGACACGCGGAGCCTGACGCTTAGGAAGGGACGGAACCGGCTTCAGTTCTCCTGGGCCAACACCCTCATCGACCCCACTTCCCTGGAGATGCTTCCTCTTTCCGAGTCGCGCGGCATCCTGGTGCGCAGCCTGGAGTACCCGCCCCGGGTGACCGGTCTCGGCATCTGGAACCTTGACTCGCAGGTCCAGGGGAAGGTGCCTTTCGAGATAACCTACTTCACCAGCGGGATCTCCTGGCGGGCCTACTACCTGGCCACCCTCGCTTCCGACGAGAGCACGATGCGGCTGGAGGGGTACGTGCGCGTGAACAACAACAGCGGCGAGGATTACGAGAACGCCGAGACCAGGCTCATCGTGGGAAAGATCAACCTGCTCGACCGGATCGCCGAGCTCGCCCGCCGCCAGGAGCCCTATGGCAGGCCTGGCGCGGTTTCCCCGGGTGTTTTGCCGCAGCCGGCCTATGCCGCCAAATACAGGATGGAAGAGGCGGCCGTGGGGGCCAAGGCGGCGATGGAAGCCCCGAAGGAAATCCGCAAGGAGGGCCTTTCCGAGTACTTCCTGTACACCATCGAGGGGACCGAGGACGTACCCGACGGCTGGGGCAAGCGGCTTGTCTCCTTCGCCGCCGACACGGTGCCGGTCAGGAACCTGTACCGCTACGAGGAGGAGAAGTACGGGCAAAGCTCCGTCCGCTTCCTGCTCTTCGCGAACGACAAGGAGCACCGCCTGGGGAAGGAGCCCATCCCCGACGGGCTGGTCAAGGTCTTCCGGCGCGTGGACAAGGAGGGGCGGCTCTCCTACGTGGGAGCGCAGGACATCAAGTACGTCCCCAAGGGCGAGGAAGTCAACCTTAACCTGGGAAGCTCGGACCAGGTCCTTGTAAAGCCCGTCCTCATGGAGTTCACCACGGACAACTACGAGTGGAGGGACACGCACGTGATCACCGGCTGGGACGAGCACCGGACGGTGCGTGTGGAGGTTGCCAACTACCGGGATATCCCGGCGAAGGTGGAGATCCGGAGGAACTTCCCCGGGAACGCCTGGACCCTGAGCAACAAGGGGGATTACGGCGCCTACGAAAAGGTGGACGCGGACACGGTCCAGTACGTCATCGAGCTCCCTGCCCATGCCCGCAAGGCGTTCACCTACAAGCTGGACCTGCGCACGGGTTCGCGCGCGCACCGCTGACGGGGGGGGGCCAGGAGGACGGCCTGTCACCGTCCGCCGGCTGCCCGCGCGGCGTAAGCAAAGGGGTGGAAGTACCTCTGCCACGACCGGTCGGTCGAGGAGTATTCGTTGTCGAAGACGAAGTGGTCCGCGAGTGTCTCGCGGACCCGCGACAATTCCTTGAGCCGCCTCCGGTTCCCGGGATCCGCAACCGTGAGGTCCAACAACTCGAGCGCCCTCTCGAAAGCCCGCATGCTCACGTCGGGCCGACCCTTCTCCTTCCATCGTATCGCCCGCTCAACCTCGCTGCCGACGTTGGCCATCTGCTCCAGGAAGGTGAGCTCCCGCCAGCGGCCGGCGGCCAATTCGCGATGAACCGAGGTCATCGCTCCACCAGGGCGTTCACGATCGCGATGATCCGTTCCCGCAGGGCCTGGTCCTCCACGCCTCGCGACCTGTTCCCTGACGCGGGCCGCAGGTTGATCATCGAATCGAATTCCACGAAGTCCTCTCCCTGCATTTCCGGGTAAAGGTTGATGCCCCAGAGGTCGGCCTGCCGCGAACCCTGCTCAAGCAGAACGGCCTCCTCGTCCGCGTGGAGCTCGGCATCCGCGGCCAGGATGCGCCGTTCCACGTCGACCACCGCTTTCACCATGTCCCCGAAGCCGGCGGCGGCCATGTTTCTCAACTCGCCGAGCGTGATCCGTTCACCCTGCCGGACGATCTTCATTTCCTCGCCTACCCCCCCCGGCGGTTACGTGCGTAGATTTACGGCCGCCCCTGGGCTGGCCAACAGGCGTCAATCGATCCTCAGGACGATCTTTCCGAACTGCCGTTTTCCCTCGAGTCTTGCCAGGGCCTCCTTCGCCCCGGACAGCGGGAACACCGAGTCGACGACCGGGCGCAGGCGGCCGTCGCGGAAGATCCGCAGCATGTCGGCGAACTCCCCGTGCGTCCCCATGGTCGACCCGTGGATGGAGAGCTGGTTCCAGAAGATCCTCGCGATGTCCTCCTCGGGATTCGGGCCGGTTGTGGCGCCGCAGGTCACGAGCCGTCCGCCCTTCGCCAGCGAGGCGATAGACTTCTTCCACGTGGCTTTTCCCACCGAGTCGAGGACGATGTCCACCCCGCGCTTTCCGGTGAGCCTCCGTACCTCGCGGGAGAAATCCCCGGCCGTGTGGTCGATCCCGAAGTCGGCCCCGAGGGATTTGGCCCTGGCAAGCTTTTCCGCGCTCCCGGAGGTAACCCAGACCGTCAGGCCGAGCATCTTCGCGACCTGGAGCGCGGCGACGGCGACGCCCCCGCCGATCCCGACTATCAGGATCGACTCCCCGGGCCTGGCCCGGCCCCTGGTTAC
Source organism: Deltaproteobacteria bacterium (assembly GCA_021824125.1). Taxonomy (GTDB): domain Bacteria; phylum Desulfobacterota; class Deferrimicrobia; order Deferrimicrobiales; family Deferrimicrobiaceae; genus JAKALO01. The sequence goes on from JAKALO010000026.1 coordinate 11,570, forward strand.
CAGCATCCGCCACGCCGTCAGGAACGTGAGAGGGAAGGCGGCCGCCTCCTCCCAGGACAGCGCCGCGGGCTTCGGATACGCGTTGGTCTCGGGCGCGACGACGAAGGAAGCGAACGTCCCCGCGATGTGTTCGCCGACCAGGTGGAAGGTGACGCACAGGGAGTGCTCGCCCTTGAGGCAATATTCGCACGTCCCGCAGTTGATCCCGGGATTGAGCACCACCTCGTCGCCGGGCGAAACGCGGGTGACGCCGGGTCCGGCCGATTCCACGACTCCGGCGCCGTCCGATCCCATCACGTGAGGCAGCGCCAGGGCGATCCCGGGGATGCCGCCGAGGACGAAGATGTCCAGGTGGTTCAAGGCCGCCGCGCGGACGCGGATGCGCACCTGTCCCGGACCCGGAACGGGGTCCGGCAGATCGCCGTACATGATATTGTCGAGGTTCCCGTGTTCGCGAAAAAAAGCCGCTTTCATCGTTTTGTTCCCGTTGCCGTTATTCCTTCCCGAGCAGGTCTTCGAGAGCTTCCACCCGAATGTGGAGGATTGCGGCGGCCTTCTCCTTGTCCCCGTCGGACAGCGCGAGGGCCTGCATGACCATCTGCCTGTCGAGTTTCAGAATGGTTTCCATGGTGTCGGGAGGGGGGGGCGCGGGCGCGGATTCGTCCATGGCAACCTTGCGTTTCCGGCCGTACAGGATCTCGGGGGGCAGGTCGGCGGCGTCGATCACGGTTCCCTGCTTTTTCCGGGCGCTTATGTTCTTCACGAAATCCGCGAGTTCGCGGACGTTCCCTGGCCAGGGATAGGACGCAAGCGCCGAGACGGCGGCCTGGCTGAACCCCTTGAGCGGTTTCTTCCTGTCCCGGTTCGCCTCGTACAGGTAGTGATGGAGGAGCAGGGGTATGTCCTCGCCCCGTTCGCGCAAGGGGGGCAGGCGCACGATCCCCGGCTGCAGCGCGTCCAGGAGGGCTCCGAGAAATTTACCCTTGGCCGCCAGTTCGTCGATGTCGGAAACGCTCGAGGCTATGAGGCGTATGTCGACCTCGATCTCCTGGCTGCTTCCCGCCCGGGAAATTGATTTCGTCGCAAGTAGACGGAGGATCTTTTCCTGGGTCCTGGCCCCGGTTTTTTCTATATCGGCGATATAGATGGTTCCCTGGCGCGCAAGTTCCACCTTACCGGAACGGGGGAGCAGGGCCCCCGGGTAGGCGCCCGGCTCGTGTCCGAACAGGTCGCTCTCCAGCAGGTCCTCCGGGACGCCCGCGCAGACCACCGGCACGAAGAGGCTGCCGGAGCGTGAACTGTGATAGTGGGCGATACGCGCGAAGAACCCCCGCCCCGCACCGTGCTCCCCCACCAGGAGAACCGGCGTCTCCGTGTCCGCGAGCCTCTGGAGGCGGGATATCGCCTCCTGGATGGCCGCGCTTACGCCGACGATGGCCTGGACCTGGTATCGCCCGCGCGCCTCGGCCTTGAGGAACAGGTTCTCCCGCTTCAATTCGCGCTGGCTGTAGGCCTTGTCGACGAGGTGCCGGACCGCTTCCGCCCGGAACGGTTTCATAAGGAAGTGAAAAGCCCCTCCCCGCATCACCTCGATCGCGCTGTCGACGGTGCCGTACGCGGTCATCAGGACGACTTCGGCGTCGGACTGGATCTTCCTCGCCGCCCGGAGGACGTCGATACCGTCGGCGCCGGGCATCTTGAGGTCGGTCAGGATGACGTCGAACCGTCCGTGCTCGATCTTCTCGATCCCCTCGGTGCCGTTGGCAGCCAGGTGGACGTCCCAGCCGTCGATCTCGAAGAGATCCTTGAGGAAGGACAGGATCTGCGGCTCGTCGTCGACGACGAGGATCCGTTTGGGGAGGATCGCTCTCACGTCCTATTTCTTCCTGACCGCCCAGAGGATGGCCCCGCCTCCCACGAGCACGATGAGAACCAGGGATGCGACTTCCAGGTCCCGGTACCGGGACCGGATCTTCTTTTCGGCGGCGGAGCGCTCCCGAAAGGTTGCGGTTCCCGGGGGGACGTTGTCCGTCGCTCCACTGAGAAGAGAGGGGACCGACAGTGCGACGCACAGCAGAAGGGCGAGCATTGCGCTCTTCATGGGAATCCTTATATCACGAAACGGAGCTTCGCGGTGCAGGAGGCGCACCGGATTCCCGAGAGGTTCACGACGGACGTCCGGTAACCCACCCTGCGGACGGCCGTCGCGCCGCAGCTGGGGCAGCGCGTGTCCTCGGCCCCCGCGAGATGGTAGTTTCCGACGTAGACGAAGGGAAGTTTCTCGCGGCCGATGCGGTACGCCGCGTCGATCCGGTCCGTCGGGGTCGGGGGAGCCGTGAACCGGTTCTGCGGGAAGTATCGGGAGAAGTGAAGCGGGATTTCCCGGTCCGTGCCGGCGACGAAATCGACCACCTGCCGGATCGCCTCGTCGGAATCGTTTTCCCCGGTGACCAGGAGGTTGGTGATCTCCACGTGGGTGCTCCGCGCGCAGGTGCGGATCGTCTCGATCACGGGTTCCAGGGACCCCCCGCACAGCCTCCGGTAGAACTCCCCGCTCATCGCCTTGAGATCGATGTTCATCGCGTCCACCAGCGGGAGGAGCCCGGAGAGCGGCTCCGGATTGACGTACCCGTTGGTCACCAGCACGTTCACCATGCCGGCCTCCCGGAATGCACGCGCGCAGTCCGCCACGAACTCGAACCAGATCATCGGCTCGTTGTAGGTGTAGGCGATCCCGACCGCCCCGGCTTCCCTCGCCGCCCGGACGAGTTCCGGGATGCCCGCCGTCGAAAGGGGCGCCTGGCCGAGGACGAGCGGGTAGTTCTGGCAGAACAGGCACCGGAAGTTGCAGCCGACGGACCCGATGGAGAGGACCTCCCTCCCCGGGTGGAAGTGGAAGAGGGGTTTTTTCTCGATCGGGTCGAGGTGCACGGCCGATACCTTGCCGTAGGTGGAGGCGTAAAGGATGCCGTCGCGATTTTCACGCACCCGGCAGATCCCCCGCTGTCCGGTTGCGATAAGGCACCGGTGGGGGCACAACTCGCACCGGGCGGCCGTTCCTTCCGGACGCCAGTGACCTGCGACGCGATGTTCAGCGGCGAACGAGGAATCCATCACGGATTTCCGCGGCGGTGCGCCACTCGATATCGGCCTCCTCCACGTACGCGCCGGGCGGCCCTTCCCGCATGAAGGCGACGACCATTTCCACCGCCTCCCGGTCTCCCTGCAGCACCGCCTCGACCCTGCCGTCGGGGAGGTTGCGGACGAACCCCCGCACGCCGCATCGCACGGCCACGTCCCGCGTCGACGCCCTGAAATAGACCCCCTGGACCCGCCCCGAGACGACCACGCGCGCTTCAGGGTTTTCCATCGCCTACGGCTCCTCCGTTCCGGCCATCCCCAGGAATTCCTGCTCGGTGAGAACCTGTATGCCCGCCTCCAGCGCCTTTGCGAGCTTGGACCCCGCCTTGTCTCCCGCCACGAGGAAGTCCACCTTCCGGCTCAGGCCCGCGGCCACGATACCGCCCTGCTTCCGCACCATCTCCTGGGCCTTCGCCCTGGGGGTCCGAAGCGTTCCCGTGAAAAGGAACGTTTTCCCCGCCATTCTTCCCTCACGGGGCGGCTCGGGGCGTATCGTGATCTTCGCCCTGTCGATCAGGTGATCGACGGTGCGCTTCCCCTCCGCGGACGAGAAGTACTCGAAGGCGCTGCGGGCAACTTCCGGACCCACCTCGTGCACCTCCGAAAGTTCCCCGGGGGTCGCCTTGCGGAGAGCCTCCAGGGAGCCGAAGTGCCGGGCGAGCACCTCCGAGAGGTGCTCCCCCACGTGGGGGATCCCGAGGGCGTAGAGGAAGCGGGAGAGGGTGGGGGAGCGGCTGTTTTCGATTGCCCTCACGAGGTTGTCCGCCGATTTCTCGCCGAGGCGCTCCATCCCGGCGAGCGTCCGGCGATCCAGGCCGTAGAGGTCCGCGGGCTCCGTGACCAATCCCTCGTCCACGAGCGCGGAAACAATCCTGTAACCCATGCCATCGATGTCCATCGCGCCCTTCGACACGAAGTGGCGGAGAGATTCCTTCCGTTTTCCGACGCATCCGTTCCCGGTGCACCTGTGAGCGGCCTCGCCGGGGACTCTCTCGACGGGGGAAGAGCATATCGGGCAACTGTCCGGGATCCGGTACGGCTTTCCCCGGCCCGGCTCCTTCCGGCCCGCGGAGAGCGATTCCACGACCTCGGGGATGACTTCCCCCGCGCGCTGGACGAGGACGCGGTCCCCCACGCGGATGTCTTTCCCGTCGATCAGGTCCTGGTTGTGCAGGGTGGCCCTGCGGACGGTCACGCCGCGGACGACGACAGGGGACAGGATCGCCACCGGGGTGATCGTTCCGGTCCGCCCGACGCCGACCACGATGTCCTCCACGGTGGTCTCCGCGGTGTCGGGCGAGTATTTCGCGGCGATCGCCCAGCGGGGGGAGCGCGAGATCTCCCCGATTTCCTTCTGGAGACCCCGGTCGTTCACCTTTACCACGACCCCGTCGATCTCGAACGGGAGGGAATCCTTCCTGCCTTCCACCTCCCGGTAGAATTCGAGGACCTCGTCGATCGTCCGGCAGCGGCGGCTCCATTTCCAATCGACCGGGAACCCCCAGCCGGAAAGAAGCCCGAGCTCCTCCCAGTGATCGGAAAACGAAACCCCCTCGAACCTTCCGGTCCCATAGACCCACAGGCGCAACCGGCGGCTCGCCGTCACGCGCGGGTCCAGCTGGCGGACGGAGCCTGCGGCGGCGTTGCGCGGGTTGGCGAAAGAGGGTTCGCCCTTTCGCTCCCTGCCCCGGTTCAGCTCCAGGAATTCCCTCTTCTCCATGTAAATCTCGCCTCGCACGTCCAGGACGCGCGGGGGATCAATGAACAGTGTGCCTGGAGGGGACGGAGCATCGACGGGTCTCTTCCGGGGAATGGCAAGGGGAACGTCCTGGATCGTGCGTATGTTGGCGGTCACGTCCTCTCCCCGTATGCCGTCGCCGCGGGTCGTTCCGCGGAGGTAGTTCCCCTCCTCGTACGACAACTCGACCGCGAGCCCGTCGATCTTGACTTCCGCGACGTACCCCGTGGCCGACAGGGACGATTCCGGCGCCCCTCTCCCGCGGAGGAATCGACGTACGCGGGCGTCGAATTCGATCAGGTCTTCCTCCGCGAACGCATTCTGCAGGGAAAGCATGGGAACGGACCGCTCTACCGTACCGAACGCCTCCACGGGGGCCGCGCCCACCCTGCGGGTGGGGGATTCCGGGTCGAAGAGGTCGGTGTGCGCCTCCTCGAGCTCCTGTAGTTCCAGAAACAGCGCGTCGTATTCCGCATCTGATATAAGGGGGGCGTCCTCCCGGTAATAGCGGTCGTTGTGGTACCGGATGAGGCGCCGCAGCTCATAGATACGTTCTTTAGGGGAAGGGCCTGGCACCTTCGCCTCCGGGGTTTTCGGGCGGGCGAAAGGTTTGATCGGCCGCCTGCGCAGATTATACAATGAACATCGGTGGACCGTCTTGGCGGCCGTGGGAGTCAAGGCAGGAGTGTCAGCCTGGAGGTGACGAATGGGATCGTTCTGGAAAAAGGTATTCGGGAAGAAAGAGGAAACCGCCTGCTGTGAGGGGAAGGGGCAGTACGGGGTGGATTACGTCCGGGTTTCGGAGATGATGCAGTTCAACCGCAACCTGTTGGAGGCGTGGAAGCTCGAACAGGGTGGGGTCGAGTTCTACACGAAGTTCCTCAACGAGGCGCACGACGAGGAGGGACGGGAGATGTACAGGAAGCTCATCGAGGAGGAGCGCCGGCACCTCCGGATGATCGAGGAGGAGATCGAGGAGCACAAGCGGAAAGGCTACTGGAGCTAGTTTACCCCCTATTCCTCGAGGGCTACGATTCCAGGGAGGCGTTTCCCTTCCAGCAGCTCGAGGAAAGCCCCGCCGCCGGTCGATACGTAGGACATCCTGGAAAACAGCCCGGCCTTGTGCAGCGCCGTGTCCGTGTCGCCTCCCCCGACGATCGTGATGGCGTCGCTCTCCGCGAGCGCCCGCATGAACGCGAACGTGCCGCCCGCGAACGGGGCCGTCTCGAAGGCGCCCAGGGGACCGTTCCAGACGATCGTCTTCGCTCCCTGGAGGGCCTCCTTGAAAAGAAGGGATGTGGCTGGCCCGACGTCCGCAGCCATCCAGCCCGGCGGAATCTCCGGTACGGGGACGATCTTCACCGACGCGTACGTCTCCAGCCGGTCGGCCACCACGACGTCCACGGGTAAATACAGTTTCACCTTGCGGCGGGCGGCGTTGGAGAGCACCTGCCGGGCCGTGTCCAGCATCTCGACTTCGCAAAGCGATTTCCCCACCTCGTGGCCCTGCGCGGCGAAGAACGTGTTCGCCATCGCACCGCCGATGAGGATCTTGTCCACCTTGTCCAGCACGTTGTTGATCGCCTCGATCTTCCCGGAGATCTTGGCTCCGCCGAAGACCGCGACGAGCGGCCGTGCCGGGTCGACGAGCGCCTTCTCGAAGTAGGCGATCTCGTTTTTCATCAGGAACCCGGCGGCCTTCTCCTTCACGAACCTCGTGATCGCGACGTTGGAGGAATGGCCCCGGTGGGCCGTGGCGAACGCGTCGTTGACGTAGACGTCGCACAGGGCCGCGAGCTTTTCGCCGAACGCCTCGTCGTTCTTCTCCTCCCCGGGGTTGAAGCGGACGTTCTCGAGAAGGATGACGTCGCCGGGACGCATCGCCGCGATCGCTTTTTCGACCTCTTCACCGACACATTCGGGGACGAACGGCACCTCCTTGCCCAGTATCGCCGAGAGTCGCTTCACCACCGGGGCTAGGCTCATTTCGGGGACCCTTTTCCCCTTCGGTCGGCCAAGGTGCGACAGGAGGATCGCTTTCCCGCCGCTCTTCACGGCGTGCCGTATGGTGGGAAGCGCCGCCTGGAGCCGGGTGTCGTCGGTGACGTTCCCGGCCTTGTCCATCGGCACGTTGAAGTCGACGCGGATCATCACGCGTTTCCCTGAGAGTTCCAGCTGGTCGATGACGCGAATCTTCATTTGCCTGTCCTCCGCGGCGTTCTCTTCTTGCTGAATACTACCAGAATCCTCAGCGGGATTCACGTGGGCGCGAGCGGACCCCCGGAGAAATACGGAAGAAGGTTGAACAGCAGGTGAAGGAGGATCGGGACGTAGATGTTTCCCGAGAATTTACGTGCCCCCCCAAGGAGGAGGCCCGGAAAGATGGTCAGCGCCCGGTACCATGATGCGTGGATGACGAGATGGCCCGCGGCGAACAGCAGGGAGGACGCGAGGACCGGTTCCCACTTCCTTTCCTCGAACGCGTCGTACAGGTACCCACGGAAGAAAACCTCCTCCGGCAGGGCGATCAGCAGGGCCTGCCGGAACAGGAATTCGACCTGGAGGGGGGGCTGTCCCCCGTACGGGGCGAGTGAAGGGGGGAGCGGGAGCCGTGCGAATGCGGCGAACGCCAGCGTTCCCACGGCGGCCAGGGCGATCGCCGCGATCGCGCTCTTACGGAAGTTCAGTATCCGGATCCAGGAAGGGGCCTTCCCGAGGCGGTAGTGCAGGAGGGGAGAATAGAGAAACAGGGCCGCGGCCAGCAGGTCCGGCTGGAGGAACGCGAACGAGGGGAGTTCGCGCGACGACACGCGCACCAGGACGACGATCGCCGCGAACAGCAGGACCGCCGGGAGAGGAAAAGGGCCGGGCTTTTTCAAGTCGTTCAGCCCGTGGGACGGATGCGGTCGAAGAGGTCGGGGAACCGGCCGACCGTGAAATCCGGCGGGTGGTCCGCGAACCCCTCGGCCCCGAGGCCGTATGTCACACCGCAGGTCCTCGCCCCCGCCCTCTTCCCGGCGAGGACGTCGTTCCTGGAATCCCCCACCATGAGGGTTTCGCCTGGGGGCGCCCCCCGGGTCTTCATCAGGTGCAGGAGCCCCTCCGGGTCCGGCTTCTTGCTCCCGAAGCTGTCCCCCCCGATGACGTCCGGGAAGAACCGGTCGAGCGCAAGCCCCGACAGTATCGCCCGGGTCATGTCGAGCGGCTTGTTCGTCAGCAGCGCCATCGGGTAGGTGCCGGCCCATTCCCGCAGGCTTTCGGCGACGCCGGGATAGGGGAGGGTGGTGTCGAGAAGGTGTTGCCGATAATGGAAAAGGAACGAATCGAGGATGGCAGGCACCC
>JAKALO010000173.1 GCA_021824125.1 Deltaproteobacteria bacterium
CTCGATCGCCCGGGAGACGATCAGGACGTCGATGTCCGCGCCGGCCATGTGCTCCGCCGCCGCCTGGATTGGGAGATACCGGACGCCGTTGGCCTCCATCGGCTTTTCGCAGGGCGAGAAAACTACCACGTTACACATGCGGCCGAACGCGTCTTTCTTCCTCGCGATCGCTTCCGCAAGCTGGATCGCGGCTGTCTCCGAACCGCCGAGGGACTTCTCCTTGAGCGTATTCCCGTCGTGCGCCATGCCAGGGGACACGATGACTATGTTCATTTCACGTTCTCCTTCTCCGTTTTTTTGATTTCTTGCATTGCGTCGAACAATTTTTTCACGGGGTACGGCAGGAGCCCCCAGTAGGACTCGATGAGGATGACTTCCCGGGTCTCCTGCATGATGAAATCCGGGATCACGCCGACGGTTCGTGCCCGCTCTCCCATGCGAGCGGCGAAGCGTTGCAGCCATCCCGCAGCGTCGAGAATCTGGATGTGGCCGGGATCGACGCCCTTGTCGACGCTGATGACGTGAAATTGCCGAGTGGAAACCCTGAAAAATCCGTCGATCGTCCGGGCGAGGACGGAATCGTCTATGTGCTCCATGAGCCCGTGTGAGAACACGAGATCGAAACTGCTATCCTCGTAAAGGGTCTCCAGTTCGGAGACGTTTCCGGCGTCGATCTGCGCCCTGTGCGGCGATAAAAGTCTCGCCGTCGGGGATACTTCGACTCCGCGGCAGTCGAACCCACGCTTGTTCCAGCACCCGATCTTGTGGCCCACACCGCAACCCGCTTCGAGCACTCTCGCGCCGGGAGGGAGGCCGAAAAGCCAGATCGCGAAGTCGACGTAATGCTGGTTGATCTGCTCCGCCTGCTGCGGAATTCCGTTTTCGACGTAGAGCTTGAAATAGTCGCTCCGCGCATCCGCGTAGAGGGATTCGTAGAAACTCCCATCGATCAGCGCCCCCTTCACAGGGGCGGTCATGCGATCACCGCCTTCTCCGCTTTGGGTTTGGGGATCCCCGGAGGAATCTCCTCGTGGCAGGTCAGGCACTGGATGTAGGGCGTGTGGTCGAGCTGCTCGAGGTCGTCATGGACCGTTCCGAGGATTCCGCGGCCGAAGGCATCCTGGCAGCACCGCGTGACGTCGCCGGTGCTCATGATCATCACCTGGCCGTTCGCGATCCACGGGCAGAGGAACCGCGGGTGGTCCACCTCCGGGACCCAGTCGATCAAGCCGCCCCAGTTATTCGGGTTGATGATTCCGTCACGGGAATACCCGAACTTCACGTCAGGGAAGGAAACCTTGAGCTTCCGGAACAGCCGCAGGGTCCGCGTGGAGGCCTCGGCCTCGTGGTCCGTCAGATCGATCGCGTCGATACCCGCATCGAGGAGCCCGCGGAGGACCTCCTCCGTCGCCAGGAGGCCGTTCGTGTTCATGCGCAGGGAAAGATACCGAGGCATGATCCGGCGAACTGCTGCCGCCATCTCCATGATCTTCGGATGGAGCAGCGGCTCGCCTACGCCGAACAGATTCAGCTCCTGCTGCGTCCCCGCCTTCACGAACCGGGAGAGCCAGTACAGGGACCGCTCGAAGGTCTCCTCCGTCATGAGGCCGGTCTCCCGGTGCTCGCCTTGGAGTCGCGCCGGGCAGTAAGGGCACGCGAGGTTGCAGACGGACGCCACCTCGAGGTTCTTGATCGCCTGGACTTTCCGGTAGGGGGTCATGACGGCACCGCCGGAGATCCGAACCATTCCGAGAAGAACTCCGGATTTGGTCGGTCCCCCACCCCGATCATGATCGGCTGAAGGGGATTTCCGAACGTCAGGAGCACGAGGTACAGGTCCGCGCCCGTGGCGATCGCCAGGCGCTGCCTCGGATCCGGCGTCCACCGGCTCATGACCTTGACTTCCGGATCGGAGGACCTCAGCGTCGGCAGCGGGTGGTACTCCGGCTGGTCCTTCGCGTAGATCACCTCCCGCTCTGAGAAGGCGTCAATCACCGGCCCGGTTCCCGGGGTGATCCATGAGAAGTATCCCTGTCGGCGCGCATCAATTCCGTAGACGAGGGCCTCTTGCGCAAGGGCGTATGTTTCGTGGCACTGCTTCTCCGGATCATCCACTCCTGCCGGCTGGATCGATTCGAGGACTCCGCGGAGCCTCGCAATCTCCATTACCGCGGCCTCTTTTTCTTTCCCGTCCCAGTACATCTCCTGCATCCGCCGGTGGCATGTCGCCAGGCGGGCTGTGAGTTCCTCGGTTTCCTTCGCCGTCTCAAGCCAGATCTTCTTTGCCAGCCATCGACGAAATATTTCCCATACGGTTTCCATGTTGTTCTCCTTCTCCGTTTTTTGATTGGTGGAACAAAAAAGGGGAGGCCCTTTCAGGCCCCCCCTCGGGTTGCGGTATGTCGAATTGTCAGGCGCTTACTGCGCGGAGTTCACGCCCTTGAAGATGAACGCGAGCTTCTTGTCGAGGACCTTCTCGTCGTCATAGACGCCGACCTCGATGAACTCCGCCTTCTTGTAGGCGTCGTACGGCAGCGCCTCCACCGCCATGTTCGGGATCCCCGGCACCGACCACCGCAGGGTCGCCGCGTACCTCGGTTTCGGCCCGAGCTGTCCCTGGCCGGTCGGCTGGTAGAACCCGAGGACCGCGTCGTCGAAGAACTTCGACAGGGAGGCCGTCTGGCCCTCCGCCCCGGTGTTGTAGTACCCGTCCGCGACCCGGACCTCGTCCACGTCGAGGAGCGCCCTGGCCTGGTCGAGGGTCGGGACTCCGCCGCCGTGCGGGAACAGCTTCCCGGCGATCGCGGAGTTCTGGATGAACGTCCGCCAGGCGGTCTTTCCGAAGACCAGCTTGTTCGGCCGGTACCCGGTGATGTCCTGCGTCTGGTTCAGCGCGTTGGTGAGGTGGATGTAAGCGTTCCCCGCGTTCGCCGCCGCGTTCCACGCCGACGCCGGGACGAAGGCCGTCGAGACGTTCGACGTGCTGTTGACCGTGTTGAATACCCGGACTTCCTTCGAGATCCGGATCAGGTCGGTGATGAGGTAGGCCCCGTTCTGCCGGACCTGCCACACCTCGTCCGCGTTCTCTCGATCCTCGATGGTCATCGGGAACCGGAGCGCGTAGTTCTTGCAGGCGTACGCCATCGTTCCGACATTGAACCGGACGATGTTCGCCTCCGTCCCCGGCGCCCGCTCGCAGCTCTCCTTGCGGAGGAACTCGCCCAGCGGGAAGAAGGGGATCAGGTTGGTCTGCTTGGAGACCGGGACCACGGAGAAGATGAACTCCCCGACCAGCCCTTCGGTCCGGTAGTTCATGATCGCCTGGGACATCGGAACGTCGACGTGGAGGTCGCGCCCCGTCGCGTCGTACTTCTTCCAGACCCTGATGTCGTTTTCGAGCGTGTAGGCTTTGGTTTCCATGTTTTCCCCCTCCCTTTACGCGAGCAGGCGCTTGATCGCGCCGCCGTACAGCCATGCCGTCCCGATCGACCCGGACGAGGCTGCATCCAGAAGGTACCCGAACGAGCAGTACCCCGACGTCGCCAGGGCGATGACCCCGGACGTCGCGTTGCTCTGCATGATCTCCGCCCCGGCCCCCAGGGAGGTCGGGAGGTAGATCTTCGAGACGCCGAATCGCCGCACGGTGATGGACTCGCCCGCCTGCGGCTTGTTCTGGATGATGCCATCGACGTTGTCCGCCGAGGTGGCGAGGATCCCGGCGCTCTTTCCCACGTTCTGGTACTGCTTCGCCGAGAGGTCCGCCCCCGCGACGAGGGTGAAGTCCACTCCCCATCCGCTGACCGCCATTTATTTTTCCTCCTTCCGGGTGACGTAGGCGCGGAACATCTCCGGGTGCTCTCTCCGGACGACTTCCTGCGCCTCCTGGTACGTGCACTTCCGCTCCGCCATCACCTTCTCCGTCAGCGCGTGCACGGAGAGTCCGGCGGCCTCCTTCTTCCCGCCCTCGCCTTCACCGCCCTCGGCCTTCTCCTTGAACTCCACGAGCTTCGGCCGCGCCTGGAGCTCCTCGAGCTTCTTCTGCCCCCAGGACTTCTCGACTTCCTTGTCGCCCTCCTTGTACTTCCGGAGGCCGGTTCCCATCGCCCGGAAGTCGGTCTTGTACCCCTCGACTTCCGCCGGCAAGATCTTCCCCTGGCGGACCAGGCTGTCCAGCTCGAGGGCGAACACCTTGAGGTCCGACTCGAGCGCGCGCTTCTCGGCCGCTTCCGCGCGCGCCGTGGCCGCATCCCGCTCGGTCGTCGCCGTGGCGATCTTCTCGTCGTATTCCTTTTT
>JAKALO010000174.1 GCA_021824125.1 Deltaproteobacteria bacterium
GGCGGGAAAGTCGCCGACTTCGCCATGAACGACAAGTGCGCCGCGGGAACCGGGAGGTTCCTCGAGGTGATGGCCAGGACGCTCGAGATGGACCTGGAGCGGATGGGAGAGCGCTCCCTCCTCGCCACCCGCTCGCTCCCCGTGAGCTCCACCTGCACGGTCTTCGCGGAATCGGAGGTGGTGTCCCTCATCGCCTCGGGAGCCGCGCCGGAGGAGATCGCCTGGGGCGTGCACCTCGCGATCTCGGAGCGGATCGCCGCCCTCGCTGAGCGCCTCGGAATGGCTCCCCCCGCGGTCCTGACCGGCGGCGTGGCGAAGAACCCGGCCGCGCGCAAGGCGCTCGAGGACCGTTTCCGCATGCGCTTCCTCGTGCCGGACGAGCCGCAGCTCACCGGCGCGCTGGGAGCGGCGCTGATCGCCGTCGAGCGGAGCCGCGGCAGTGGGAGACACTCCTCCCCGTCAATCCGGGGTTGAACCAGGAATGTCCCCCCTGGCCCGCTTTCTCAAGCGTCGAGTAGCGATTACAATCCCGCCTTGCGCAGACCCTGGGCGGTACGCTCCCTGTCGGACGGATTCTTATAGGGGAGGATCCTCGTGTAGGACTCCACGGTGAATTTCGGATTGATCCTGAGGACTTCGGCCGCTTCTCTCCGCGCCTCCCTTTCCCTGCCGCAGGAACTATAGACGGTGGCCATGATAGCGTGGGAATTCAGGCTGTCCGGGTCACGTTTGAGTCCTTTATCGCACGTCGCGAGAGCTTCCTTGCAATCTCCCGACTGCCAATAGACCATCGCCAGATTTTGGACGTAGTTGTCGGGAGGAATCGGTTCGAGGCGCAATGCCTTCTGAATCGCCGGTATGGCCTCCTTCGGTCTTCCCGCATATCTGAGAACTACCGACAGGTTGAAATTCGCATGGCCCGAATTCGGATCGAGCTCCACGCCCCTCTCCGCCTCGGCGATTCCTTCGTCATACCTCCCGCTCCACGAGTAGAGCACACCCAACCGGCTGCGCGCCTCAGGCAGCGACCCATTCATCGCCAGCGCTTTTTGCGTCAATTCGATGGCCTTCTCTATGGAGTCCTTGGGGCGGCCCGTTCCGAGGAACACGTCGGCATAGTGGGTCGCACCCAGCAACGCGTAGGCATCCGCGTACTTCGGGTCCAGGGCGATCGCTTCCTCCGCCATGCGCCGGGTCATGGCGTTGCTCTCCCGGTTCCCTTTGCGAAAATATTCATGGCCCTGCAGGAGTTTCAGGTAGGCTTCGAGACTCTTCGTGCCTTTTCCCCACGCCCGGGCCTGCTCGCCGGAGGTCAAATTCACGGACATCGCCGACGCGATCTTCAGGATGACCTCGTCCTGAAGGCTGAAGATGTCCTTCATGTCGCGGTCGTAGTGCTCGGCCCACAGGTGTTGATCCGAGATCGCATCGATCAACTGAGCGTTGATCCGCACCCGGTCGCCCGATTTCTGGATGCTCCCCTCCAGCACATAGCGGACCCCGAGTTCCTTACTCACCTTCTTCAGCTTCACCGGCTTCCCCTTGTAGGTGAACGACGAGTTCCGCGAGATGACGAACAGGGAGGAGATCTTCGACAGCGACGTGATGATCTGTTCGGTGAACCCGTCCGTGAAATACTCCTGCTTCGGGTCGCCCGTCATGTTCTCGAACGGAAGCACGGCGATCGACGGTTTGTCCGGCAGCGGCAAAACCTCCTCTCCCAAGAAGGCGAAAATCCCCGGAGAGGAGGCCGGCCGGTCCATGTACCTCTTGACCGCGACCCCCCCGACCACCTGCAGGAGGGCTATGGCGACGGCCAAGGCCACCTTCTGCCACTGCTTGAGCCGGTACCAGATCTTGCCGACCGTTTTCCCGAACGCGTCCGGCTCCGGCAGGATGCGATACACCTGGACCGGTTCCGCGATGTTCTTGACGCTGTGCGCCCCCAGGGACTGATACCCGACGTTCAGCTTGTTCTTTACGTGGTCGTGGACGCTCCGGGAGATGCAGATCCCTCCCGGGTCCGCCAGGCTCTCCAGGCGGGACGCAACGTTGACGCCGTCGCCGTAGATATTCCCGTCTTCCTCGATGACGTCCCCGAGGTTGATCCCGATCCGGAAGGGCATCCGGGACGCTTCCGGCAGTTTCCCGTTCCTTGTCTTCAGGTCGTCCTGGATCTCGATGGCACACCGCACGGCATCCACGACGCTTCCGAACTCCGCAAGAAGGTTGTCTCCGTGAATCGCCACTACGCTCCCCCGGTGCTTCCCGGCGAGAGAGCCGATGAGTTGAAGATGGGCTTTCAGGGTGGCGAGGCTCTCTTCCTCATCCTGTTCCATGAGACGGCTGTACCCCACCGCGTCGGCGCTCAGGACCGCGGCGAGCTTCCGCTTCTGTTTATCGGCGGACAAAGAGATTCACCTTCGAGTTCCCGTTTTCTCTTTGATAAACCGACAACAGATCACATTGGTATTGAACTTCGGGGTCGAGGAAGAGGGAAACACACAACCGCACGTCGCCGGGGAAAGGATTCCGATCCTTGAAACCAGGTCCGGAGCCCGCATCGCGCCTCCCCAACCGCCGGGATGCTGGTGCGATCGTCTCAGGGAAAAAACCAATGCTGTACAACGAATCTATTCGTCGAACCGGAGTTTGTCAAATGCGGGTAGACATCGGAGGCCGATCCCACGGGCCGAAAACACGAAAAGAGGGAACCTGGCGCGAAGCCGGATTCCCTCCTGGATCTGCTACGTTGCAAAAGGCGGGTTCGAACCCGCGCAGGTCTCTCTCGCCTAATCGAAGAAGCCCGCGATTACCATGAGGTCCTTGCCGGGGACCCGATAGACGTAGCTGATTTTTTTCGAGTATTTCTTTTCCTTGAACGGGGTGGGCTTTTTCAGTTCCTCCGGTGTCGGGTACATGTATTCGGTCCACCCCTCTCCCTTCGATTTTGCAACCGTAATGTAATCCTGAACGAACAACTTCCCGTTCGGGTCCTTGTTGCCCGTCATGTCCATGCCGATATATTGCGGGTTGAACGGATGGGCAAGCAGATGCCCTTCCAGGTCCACGAGGAAGACATACGTGTTCTTCGAGACGAATTTTCCATTCTTTTTGTTGATCTCGAAGACCGTCGGATAGAATCCCTTCTCGTTCATGAATTTCGCCGCCTCCTTGCACAAGGCGACGCACTCATCTTCTACCGTGCTCTCCGCCATCACGCCTGCTGCAAGGAGAACACTCACCGTCACTGCCAACGCGATCCCGGCTGCCTTTTTCATCGCTTCCCCCTTTCATACATCGTTTCCTTTCAGGTCAACGTACGACGTCCGCAGGGGAACGCGGTATGAAATGCTTCACATCGGAAGAGTGAAATATCCTCGGCTGAATTTGACCGCCCCGGAAGGCGATGGTACGCTTCTTCCACAGTGTCGACTCTCCCGTTCATGGACAGGAGGGCCATGTCTCCGGCAAAATCGCGGCACAAGATCCCGCTCTTCTTCAGCTTCGAGCGTTCCGATTACAAATTCCTCGAAAAATGCCTCGTCCGGAGGCAGTACCTCGTCGGACAGACGCTCTTCCACATGGGCGACGAGGGGGGCTCCCTCCACATCATCGAGCGCGGCCGGGTGAAGGTCACGATCCCGTCCACTTCCGGGGAGGAGTTGATCCTTGCCATCCTCGGGGCGGGGGAATTCCTGGGCGAACTCTCCCTCTTCGACGGCAAGCCCCGCTCCGCCACGGTCCAGGCGCTGGAGGAGACGGAAACGATCTGCCTGAAACGGGAAGATCTCCTGGCCCTCATGCGCACCCGCTTCCCCGTCGTCGAGAAAATCATGGAGGTCCTCGTGCGCAGGATCCGCAACACGGACATCCTCCTCGCGGAGAGCCACTTCCTCAGCATCACCGCCCGCCTGGCGAAGAAGATCCTCGACCTCGGAGACGCCTACGGCGTCCGGGAGGGGGGGCAGGTCCGGATCGGAGTGAAGATCACCCAGAAGGAACTGGCTTCCATGATCGGCGCGACGCGGGAGTCCATCAACAAGCAGCTCAAGACCCTGCGCGACCAGGGCCTCATCCGGGTCAGCGGCGGAACGATCGAGATCCTGAACCGCGAAAAGCTCGTTCAGAAAGCCCACGGCATCCCGAAGTCCTGAAATCCGGGATCCGCATCCCCTTGAATTCACAGCCCCGCCTTGCGGAGAGCATCGGTAATCCGGTCCTTGTCCTTCTGATGTATTTGCGGGAGTCTTTTGGCGAAGGACTCCGCCGAAAATTTCGGGCTGATCA
>JAKALO010000175.1 GCA_021824125.1 Deltaproteobacteria bacterium
TCCGATCTGATATGTCGGTCCGCCTACCCGTGATGGTGGCGTTCGACGGCTTCTTCACCTCCCACCAGAAGCGCCGGGTCGAGATCTTCTCCGACACGAAGGTCGTGCGGGACTTTATCGGGCCGTTCGTCCCCACGGTGACCTCGGTCGACCCGCGCAGGCCGGTGACCATCGGGCCTTACATGAACGACCCCGACCTCATCAACAACAAGAAGCAGCAGGCCGACGCGATTGTTCGGGCCGACGCGGTCATCAAGAAGGTGTTCGCCGAGTACGCGAAGCTCTCCGGGCGCGACTATCCGGTGGTGGAGCTATACCGGATGGACGACGCGGAAGCCGCGCTGTTCATCCTCAACTCCGCGGCCGAGACGGCCAAGGAGGCGGTGGACGCCCTGCGGAAGCAGGGGAAGAAAGTGGGCCTGATCCGGCCCAACGTGATCCGGCCGTTTCCGTTGAACGAGATCCGCGGGGCGCTGAAAAAGGTAAAGGGGCTGGTGGTCGCCGACCGGCAGGACAACTTCGGCGCCTACGGCGGCGCGATGACGATAGAGGTCAAGGCCGCCCTGCAGGGGATCAAGGGGAACGAGACCCAGGTCGCCGGCCGCATCTACGGCATCGGCGGGAAGGAATTCTTCGTCGAGGACGCCGAGGCGATGCTTGGCGAGGCGCTCGAGATCGCGCGCACGGGCGAGGTAAAGGCGCCCTACGACTACTTCGGCGCCAACCCCGGCGAGAAGGGGTACGACCCCCCCAAGGCGTTCGACCCGATCACCGAGGGGCAGGCCTCCGGGCTGATCCGGATCGAGACCGCGGCGGACGGGAAGCTGGACGTCAAGGGGCTCAACATGCGGGCCCTCACCGAGCGCCCGAAGCGGGTCGGCTCCGGCCACGGCGCCTGCCCCGGCTGCGGGATCTTCGTGAACCTCAACACGTTCCTGAAGGGGATCGAGGGGTTCGTGACCGTCCTGTTCCACACCGGCTGCGGGATGGTGGTCACCACTGGCTACCCGCACACCTCGCACAAGATCACCTACATCCACAACCTGTTCCAGAACGGAGCGGCCACCCTTTCGGGCGTCGCCGAGATGTTCGAGGAACGGAAGAAGCGGGGCGAGATCCCCAAGGACGAGAAGATGACCTTCCTTATGGTCACCGGGGACGGCGGGCACGACATCGGCCTCGGCCCTTCCGTCGGCGCCGCGATGCGCAACAGCCGGATGATCGTCATCGAGTACGACAACCAGGGGTACCAGAACACCGGCTCCCAGCTTTCCTTCACCGTGCCCATCGGGCAGTCGACCTCGACCTCCAACTACGGGCCGGCCCAGAAGGGGAAGTCCACGCACCACAAGGACACGGCGCAGATCTTCTCCGCGTGCCACCTTCCGTACCTGTTCACGGCGGCGGAGTCCAACCCGCGCGACATGATCCGCAAGGCGGCGAAAGCGCAGAAATACGCGGAGGAGGGGATGGTGTTCGGCAAGCTCATCTCGATGTGCCCGCTGGCCTGGCGCACCGAGGAGCGGCTCTCCGTGCCGATCATCCAGGCGGCGGTGGACTGCTGCTTCTTCCCGCTCTACGAGGTCGAGCACGGGATCACGACGATCAACTACGACCCCGAGGAGAAGGGGAAGAAGGTTCCGGTGACCGAGTGGGTCAAGCAGATGGGGAAGACCAAGCACCTGCTGAAGCCCGACTGCAAGGGCGTCCTGGACTCCTTCCAGACCGAGGTGGACCGCCGCTGGCTCCGCCTGAAGGAGATGCACAAGAACCCGTTGCTTTAGCCCAGGACTTAAAAACAGGGACGTTCTTAAAAACTTTTTCGGGCCCGGGGGCAGGTGTTACCCCGGGCCTGTTTGTTTTCGCTTAGCCGGGGGAGACGACCCGGTTTCTTCCCTCCCTCTTCGCCCGGTACAACCTCTCGTCCACCTTCACGAGGAGGTCTTCCGCGATCCTGCCGTCCACCCCGAAGTGGGCGACGCCGAAGCTTGCCGTTACGGACAGGCGTTTGCCACCGGCGATCTCGATTTCCCGGGACTCGATCCTTTTGCGGATCCTTTCGGCGATCTCGGCGGCCTTCTCCTTGTCGATCTCCGGAAGGATGATGAGGAACTCCTCCCCGCCGTACCGGCCGACAAGATCGTACTGGCGCGTGCAGGTGGTCATCGCCTCCACGACCGCCTTAAGCACGATGTCGCCCGCCGGGTGGCCGTAGGTGTCGTTCACCCTCTTGAAATGGTCCAGGTCGGCAAGGATGAGGGCGAACTCCTTGTTCGTCCGGATGCTCCTGTCCGTCTCCCTGGCGAGGAACTCGCTCATGAATCTCCTGTTGTAGGCGCCCGTGAGGGGATCGGTGGTGGCCAGGATGACCTCTTCGGTGATGTCCCGTATCATCAGCTGCGCCCTTCCCACGTCCGACACCCTGTCCAGGGGCATGTAGAACCCCGAGCACTCGTAAATCCGGTCGTCCTTCTTGAACCGGACGTTGTCGACCTTCTTCTGCCGCACCAGCGTGGAGATGATCTCGTCCCACCGTTTTTTCGGGATCAGCTCGTAAACGGGCTTGCCGACGACCTCCCTGCCGAACCGGCTCGCCACCGCGTCGTTGGTCCAGAGGATCGTCTGGGCATCCCCCATGTTGATCACCTCGAGCATCATCTCCGGGAGCATGTTCAGGAATTCCTTCGTCTGCCGGAATTTCCTCTCCAGGAAATCGTTGTAGTCCCCTTCGATGTTGCGGGCGATGTCCCGGTTCGTGATCATGCCTATGGCCAGGCCGTCGGGGTCGGTGACCACCACCCTTCCGATGTTCATGGAGTTCATGGTCCGGACGACCTCGATCACGCCGGTCTCCAGGCCCGCGGACACGACGTCGCCCGACATGTGCCGGGAGACCTCTTCCCGGAGCGGCACCCCCTCGTCGGCCATCCTGAGGATGTCCTTCTCCGTGATGATGCCGATCGGTTTTCCCCTTTCCAGGATGGGCACCGCGCTGATCCTGTGCTCCACCATCGTTCTCAGGACCTCGGTTATCGGGTCCGCCGGCTTGACGCTCACCAGGTTTTTCAGGCCGTCGAAAATATGCTTCACCTTGAGGGTCGAGCGGTAGTAGTCATCCTCCAGGTGCCTCAGCAGGTCCTTGTGGGTGACGATGCCAAGGAAATTTCCGGAGTCGTCGACAACCACGAGCCTCCGGATGCCGTTCTCCACGAGCAGGTTGAGAGCGTGCCCTATGGTCCTCTCGCCGTCCACGGAGACGATGGGTTTCCGTGCGATGTGGTCGGCCGTTTCCTCCGGCGAGCTCCCGGCGTACAGAAGCCTGACGACGTCACGCTCGGTCAGGATGCCGACCGCCTTCTTCCCCTCCAGCACGATCACGACGCCCTTCCCGTTCCCGCTCATTTTTCGGACCATTTCCTTGAGCGTCGCGTCGACCGGCACCGCCACACCGGACCCGTTTTCGGCAATGTCACGGACCAGAACCGTCCCCGTTGTCAAGGGAATCACCCCCTGGTTACATATCCAACAATCCTGTGATTTCCTGGAACTTTTCCACCATCTCCTTGAGCTTGCCGGATGAGCCCGAAAGATCCTTCATGTGACCGGCGGTCTCCCGGATCGTCTCGGCCACCTGCCGCATCGCCTGCACGACCTGCTCGTTGGCGCTCGTCTGCTGGTGCGTCGCAAGGGAGATCTGCGTGCTCGACTCCAGAGTCTTCTCGATCATCTGGATGATCTCCTCGAACGCCGTCGAGGACAGCCGGATCGTCTCCCGCGAGCGGTCCACCTCGCGCGTCCCCTGCTCCGTCGCCTGGATCGAGCTACCCGTCGCGGCCTGGATCTCCGAGATGATCGAACGGATCGTCTCCGTCGACTCACGCGTCTTCTCCGCCAGCCGCCGCACCTCGGAGGCCACAACCGAGAACCGACGCCCGTGCTCGCCCGCCGCCGCCGACTCGATCGCCGCGTTCAGCGCCAGAAGGTGGGTCTCGCTCGCGATCTCCTTGATGATCTCCATGACCTTCCCGATCTCCTGCGACTTCTCCCCCAGGAACTGGTTCCGCTTCGCGATGTCCCCCACGCGCTGGCGGACCTGCTCCATAGCGCCGACGCCGTCGCGCATCAGGACGGTCCCGCGCTGGGCCATCTCCGCCGTCTTCGCCGACGCGTTCTTCACCGACTCGGCGTTCTCCGCGATCTGGTGGGACGTCCGCGACAGCTCCTCCATCGTCGCGGTAACCTCCGACACCGAGGCCGCCTGCTGCGAGGCGCT
>JAKALO010000176.1 GCA_021824125.1 Deltaproteobacteria bacterium
TGCTCCCGCGCCCAACGGTCGGAAGTGGACTCCTCGCAGGGCGAGGGGGATGAGGGCGATGATGATGAGCGCGTTGAAGATGACGGCGCTCAATATCGCGCTCTGGGGGGAAACCAGCCGCATGATATTCAGCGGCCCGATCACCGGGAACACCCCGATGAGCATGGCCGGGAGGATGGCGAAATATTTCGCCACGTCGTTGGCGATGCTGAAGGTCGTGAGCGCCCCCCGCGTCATGAGCATCTGCTTGCCGATCTCCACGATCTCGATGAGCTTGGTGGGATTGGAATCCAGGTCCACCATGTTCCCCGCTTCCTTGGCGGCCTGGGTCCCGGTGTTCATCGCCACTCCCACGTCGGCCTGCGCAAGAGCGGGTGCGTCGTTGGTACCGTCCCCGGTCATGGCGACGAGGTAGCCGGCCGCCTGCTCTTTCCGGATAAGCGCCAGCTTGTCCGTAGGGGTAGCCTCCGCGAGGAAGTCGTCTACCCCCGCCTCGCGGGCGATCGCCGCGGCGGTAAGAGGATTATCCCCCGTGATCATCACCGTCCTGATTCCCATAGCGCGGAACCGCTCGAACCGGTCGCTCAACCCTCCCTTGACGATGTCTTTCAGGTACACCGTCCCGAGGATCCGTGCGGTGTCCGCGACGACCAGGGGGGTCCCGCCCTGGAAGGAAACGCGGGTGATCGCGTCCTCGACTTCCGCGGGGAACCGGCCCCCGGCGAAATTCTTGACGGCGTCCGCCGCCCCCTTGCGGATCTTCCTCCCGTCCACATCCACCCCGCTCATCCGCGTCTGCGCCGAAAACGCGATGAACCGGGCCTCGGGCATCTCGGAGAGGTTCCTCCCCCGGAGTCCGAACCGTTTCGCCAGGACGACGATGCTGCGCCCTTCCGGCGTTTCGTCGGCCAGCGAGGCGAGCTGGGCGGCATCCGCCAACTCTTCGACGCTCACCCCCTTCGCGGGGAGAAATTCCGTCGCCTGCCGATCTCCCAGCGTGATCGTCCCCGTTTTGTCGAGGAGCAGGACGTTGACGTCCCCCGCCGCCTCCACCGCGCGGCCGCTCATCGCGAGAACGTTTTTCTGGACGAGCCGGTCGATCCCGGCGATCCCGATGGCGGAGAGCAGGCCCCCGATCGTGGTGGGGATGAGGCAGACCAGAAGCGCCACGAGGACGGTGACGGAGAAGGAAACGCCCGAATAGATCCCGAAGAACTTAAGGGTCATGACCACGACGAGGAAGATGATCGTCAACGCCGACAGGAGGATCGTCAGGGCGATCTCGTTCGGCGTCTTCTGGCGGGAGGCCCCTTCCACAAGCCGGATCATGCGATCCAGGAAGCTCTCCCCGGGGTTCGCGGTGATCACAACCTTGATCCGGTCCGACAGGACGCGCGTTCCCCCCGTGACGGCGCTTCGGTCGCCGCCCGCCTCGCGGATCACGGGCGCGGATTCCCCCGTGATGGCGGACTCGTCCACGGAGGCTACCCCTTCGATCACCGTCCCGTCGCCGGGGATGATTTCCCCGGCGATCACGACCACGACATCCTCTTTTCTCAACTGTTCGGCGGGAACCGTCTCCGGCGAGCCGTCCTTGCGAAGCCGGTTCGCCATCGTCTGCGTGCGCGTCTTCCGCAGGGCGTCGGCCTGCGCCTTCCCCCGCCCTTCGGCCATCGCCTCGGCGAAATTGGCGAACAGCACGGTGAACCAGAGCCAGACGGCCACCTGAAGGCCGAACCCCATCGGTTCATTCGACGGGCGGAAGAGAAGGCCGACCGTCGTGAGGAACGCCCCCACCTCGGTGACGAACATGACGGGGTTCTTCATCAGCGAACGCGGGTGCAGTTTGGAAAACGACGCGACGGCGGCCTGCCGGAGGATTTCCGGCTCGAACAGGGAATGGGCTTTTACCGTCATGGGAAATATCCTCTCTAGAAGACGACGTTGGAGTGGGCCATCAGGAAATGCTCGACGATGGGCCCCACGGAGAGCGCCGGGAAGAACGACAGGACGCCGACGATCAGGACCGTGCCCACCAGCAGAAGGACGAACGTCACCCCGGCGACGGGAAAGCTTCCGCCGCTCTCGGGGACGATCTTCTTCTTCGCCAGGTTCCCGGCCAACGCGAGGACGGGCACGATGAAGAAGAACCGGCCGATCAACATGGAGATCGCCAGCGTCGTGTTGTACCAGGGAGTATTGGCGGACAGACCTGCGAACGCGCTTCCGTTGTTGGCCGTGGTCGAGGAGAAGGCGTACAGGATCTCGCTGAACCCGTGCGGCCCCGCGTTGTTCAGTCCGGCGAGGCCCCATTTGCTGACCACCGCCCACGCCGTGAACACCATGATGTCGAAGATGAGCAGGAGCACGGCAAGCGCGCTGACCTTTACGTCGTACGACTCGATCTTCTTCCCCAGGTATTCCGGCGTCCGCCCCACCATCAGGCCCGCCAGGAAGACCGTCAGAATCACGAAGACCAGCATGCCGTAGAGCCCCGCGCCCACGCCTCCGAAGACAACCTCCCCCAGGTGCAGGTTGATCAGCGGGACCATCCCGCCCAGCGGCGTAAGAGAGTCGTGCATCGCGTTCACCGCCCCGCAGGAGGCGTCCGTGGTCACGGTGACGAACAGGGCGGAGGAAAAGATCCCGAAGCGGACCTCCTTCCCTTCCATGTTTCCTCCTGCGGCATCCACCCCGAGAGCGTGAAGATGGGGATTCCCCGCGGCCTCCGCCCACCAGCAGAAGAGGACCCCGGCAAGGAACAGGACGGCCATCGCGCTCCAGACCGACCATCCGTGCTTCTGGTTCTTCACCATGCGTCCCAAGTAATAAGTGAGGCCGCTCGGGATCAGGAAGATCGAGAAGATTTGGAGGAAATTGGAAAGGGGCGTCGGGTTCTCGTACGGGTGGGCGGCGTTGGCGTTCGTGTACCCGCCCCCGTTGGTCCCCAGCATCTTGATCGCCACCTGCGAGGCCATCGGCCCCTGCACGATCGTCTGCGACGGCATGACCTGTTTCTCCGTGACCGGGTTCCCCTTCCCGTCCTTTACCGGCTGCCCCTGGGCGTCCATCTTCGGGGCATCCACGGTCATCGGCTCGACGAGCCGGGCGGTCTCGTACGGCTTGAAGTTCTGGATCATTCCCTGGGAAACCAGGAAGACCGCGTAGAGGAGGCACAAGGGGAGCAGGAGGTACAGGGTCGCCCGGACCAGGTCCACCAGGAAGTTCCCCACCGTTTTCGCGCTGTGCCGGGCGATCCCCCGCACGAGCGCCGCGGCCACGGCGATGCCGGAGGCGGCGGAAGTGAAGTTGTGGAGGGCAAGCGCGACCATCTGGGAGAGGTACGACATCGTCGACTCCCCCCCGTAGTTCTGCCAGTTGGTATTCGTGATGAAGCTCACCGCCGTGTTGAAGGCGAGGGGCGCACTCACGGGGCCGAGGCGCTGCGGGTTGAGCGGCAGCAGGTGCTGCAGGCGCAGAATCGCATAGGTGAAGACGGTCCCGACCAGGCTGAACAGGAGGAGGGAAACGGCATACCGCTTCCAGTCCTGCTCGGACCCGGGGTCGACCCCCATCAGCCGGTAGAAGAGCCGCTCGACGGGTTTCAGGACGGGGTCGAGGAATGTCTTCCCTCCCGGGTCCAGGACCCGATACAGATACACGCCCATCGGCCGGGTGACCAGCAGGAGAAGGCCCAGGAAAAGCGCGAGCTGTATCCATCCGTAGAGGTCCATGGGATCTCCCCCCTAGAATTTCTCGGGCCGGACGACCGAGACGAACAGGTACCCGATCAACAGGACGCCGACGACGCCGACGACGATATCCAGCATGGGTTCACATCCTTTCCAGCAAATGCGCGAACAGGGCGCACAGCCCGAACACGGCGATGGTGACCACGAGATAGATTGCGTCGTTCATGTCTGTTTCCTTTCCATTGCGCCGTGGTCGGCCATCCGCAGGGAAAAATGGAACGTGCTTCCCGTCCCTTCACTGCTTTCCACTCCGACGGTTCCTCCATGGGCTTCCACGATGTCCTTCACGATGGCCAGGCCCAACCCGACCCCCGTTCCCGGCCTCTGCTCGGGAACGCGGAAGAACTGTTCGAAGATGCGGGACAGGTATCGCGCGGGAATCCCCACTCCGGAGTCGGAAACCTGGAACAGGACGTACTCCCCTTCCTTCTTCGCGGAAACGGAGATCGTGCCGCCGGGGAGGGTGTACTTCAGGGCGTTCGAGAGAAGGTTGGCGAACACGTGG
>JAKALO010000027.1 GCA_021824125.1 Deltaproteobacteria bacterium
CCCGCATTTCTCACCAGCCTCCTGCTGCGGCGGCGGATACGGGCATGTCTACTGCGTTGCTCTCCTTCGTGCTCCTCGACGTAGTTTCAACTACGCCTGCGTCGCCCGAAGTTCGTGCGCCTTGTATACACGCCCGTCTCCACCGCCTCGCTACGGAGCCCGGTGAGAAATGCGGGCTAGCGGTTCCCCCGTTCGGATCCACGCGTTCTCCCTGGATTATGGACATCCGCGGACCGGTTCGGGTTCCCCGCCGGGCCGCTATTCATCATTCTACTTCCTTGGGAGGTTGCGGATACCGGGTATATTTATGGTATTTTAATATTGTAAGGGCGGATCGGCGCAGGAATCCGCGATAATCCTGGCGGAGGTGATTCTTGAGCGGCCAGATTCTCCTGTTCGCGGCGCTTTCCGTCGCGGCTATCGTGCTGGCGGTCGTGCTTGCGATGACGCTCTGGCGGGTCCGAAAGAGCATCGATCTCCTCGAACGCCGGGTGGACGAGTCTCTCCGTCAGTTCGAGATGACGGCCGAAGACCTTCGCAAGACGAACGCGCTGGTCCGGGACATCCTCGTTCACGTCGAGAGGAGCGCGGAGAACGTCTCGCACGTGACGGAGGGCGTTCGTGGTTTCCGGAGGACGTTAGATGTGGCAACGTCCATACTGAAGTACTCTGTCGTGCCGGTCCTCGGGAATGTGGCCGGCGGACTGGCGGGGGCGAAGGCCGCCCTGTCGCACGTCGTGAACCGAGTCGTTCGAAAGGAGGGCGAACATGTGTGATGAAAAAGGATGTTCAAGCGGGGTGCTGATCGCGTTCCTGGCGGGCGGCCTTATCGGGGCGGGGCTGGCCCTGCTCTATGCGCCTGTTTCGGGGAAGGAAGCAAGGGAAAAGATCGGCGACTTGACGGGCGACCTCAGGAAAAAGGCGGAAGGGTGGTCCGGAGACCTTAAGCGGAAGGTAGAATCCTTCGTCGACGAGGAGAAGTCGGTCATCAAGGCGGCTTACGACGCCGGCCGCGAGGCGATGGCGAAGGAGAAGGCGAAGTTCGAGAGCCCGCAGTAGGAAGCGATCCCAAAGGCACGGGCGGGCAGGGAGCGGAAAGCCCCTGCCCGCCGCCGTTCCCGCTCCTTGGTGTTCCGATTCAATACCATCCGCAACGCATCCGAACCGATCCTGGAAGTCGCTGCGCCTTCCGTTAGAAGTTCTCCTCGGCGGGCACGAACCACGCCTGC
Organism: Deltaproteobacteria bacterium; assembly: GCA_021824125.1. Taxonomy (GTDB): domain Bacteria; phylum Desulfobacterota; class Deferrimicrobia; order Deferrimicrobiales; family Deferrimicrobiaceae; genus JAKALO01. Next base: position 1,230 of record JAKALO010000027.1, read on the forward strand.
GGGTGCGCGCAGACGGCGCAGTTGGAGGGCGCCGCGGTCCCCTCGTGGATGTGCCCGCACTTGAGGCACTTCCACCGGATCGGTTTCTCGCGCTTGAATATGGTCCCCTCCTGGACCCTTTTCAGCAGGGCCTTGTAACGATTCTCGTGATGGGCCTCCACGCCCGCGATGTTCCGGAAGATCGCGGCCGCGACCTTGAACCCTTCCTCCTCGGCGATCTTGCCGAACGCGGGATAGATGCTCGTCCACTCCTCGCGCTCCCCCTCGGCTGCCGCCGCCAGGTTGACGGCGGTGGTGCCGATCCTGGAGGGGTAGCCCGCGGTGATCTCCACGACGCTCCCCTCGAGTTGCTTGAAGTACAGGTGGGCGTGCATCTTCTCGTTGTCCGCCGTCTCGAGAAAGGTGCCGGCGATCCCCTCGTAGCCTTCCTTCGAAGCGATTCCGGCGTAAAAGGTGTAGCGATTCCGTGCCTGCGATTCCCCGGCGAAAGCGGCAAGAAGATTCTTCTCCGTCCTCGAACCTTTCAGTCCCATGGCTCCTCCGTTCCTTAAAGGGATAAGTTATTGCGATTGTTTACTGATTATAAGGGTGCCTGCGTGTACGAGCAACAGCATTTTACCACTTTCCTGAAGCGATCAGGCTGTTTCCCCCAGGGCGAGCCGAATGATGGCGGTCAGGGCGAAGAACGCCGCCGCGCATAGGACGATCGTGGCCCCGGTGGCGGTGTCGAGGTAGTAAGACGCGGCGATCCCGCCAAGCCCGGAAACCAGGGAGATTGCCGTGGCGATCCAGAACGCGGATCCCGCCCCGCGGGCGACGTTGCGAGCGGCGGCGGCCGGCACCACCAGGAGGGCGGTGACGAGCAGGATCCCCACCGCGCGGATGGCCGTCGTGACGACAAGGGCTACGACGAGCGCGAAGGAGGTCTCGAGAGCCCGCCCTTTCACGCCGAGGCTGCGGGCGAATCCCTCGTTGACCCCGAGAAGCAGGATCCGGTTGAAGGCGAGGAAGAGGTAGGCGGCGACGCTCGCGGAAAGCGCCCCCATCCAGATGACCTCCGCGCCGGAAATCGCCAGGAGATCGCCGTACAGGTACCCCTGCAGGTTCCGGGTCAACCCTTTCCGCGCGCTGATGATCGCGATTCCCAGGGCGACGACGGTGGAGAAGAATACCCCGATGACCGTGTCTGGCGAAAGCCCCGTGCGCCCCTTGACCTGGGTAATCGCCCATGCCACGAAAAGCCCGAAGGCCACCATGGTGAGGAGCGGGTGTATCCCCGCGAGGACGCCGAGCGCCACGCCGGTGAACGCGGAGTGCCCGATCGCGTCGGAGAAGAAGGCCATCCGGAACTGTACTAGCGGTACGCCCACGGCCGCGGCGGCGGGGGCGACGAACAACACGGCCAGGATCGCCCTCTTCATGAATTCCGGCTCCGCGAAGGAAAGCGGCAGGAGGTGTCCCACCACGGAATAGAGGAAGGAGATGAGGGACTCCACGGCTACCCCTCGCCCTTGCCGTGGAGGTGGCCGTGCCCCTCCGCGTGCCCGTGGCTCGCGAGTCGTGCGCCGCTGCCGTACATCGTGGAGAGGGTTTCCGGGGTCAGGACCTGGGTGGCCGAGCCCTGGCATACGATCGACCGGTTGAGGCAGATGACGCGGTCGGCGTGGCGCGTGACCACGGAAAGATCGTGGCTTACGAGGAGAAGGCTGAACCGGGACTCCCGGTGGATCTGTTCGAGGAAGTCGCAGAACAGTTCCTCCCCCGACACGTCCACGCCGGACACCGGTTCGTCCAGGAGAAGGATGTCGGGGCTTCCGCGCAGCGCCAGGGCCAGCAGGACCCGCTGGAGTTCTCCCCCGGAGAGTTTTCCGAGGGGGCGGTGGATCAGGTGCAAGGCCCCGCCTTTCGCAAGCGCGGCCTCGGCGTCCGTCCTGGATCTGCGGGAGCGGCCGAAAAACACGGGGTACCGCTGGGAGGAGATCGCGAAGAAGTCGAGGACCGTCAAAGGGGCGTTCCGGTCCAGGTCGATCCGCTGGGGGACATAGCCGATGCGTGGGGTCCCCTTCCCGTGTTCCTCCGAGCGGCAGAAGCGAATCTCCCCGGTGTACGGCACCAGCCCGAGGATGGCGTGGAGCAGGGTGGTCTTCCCGGCGCCGTTGGGGCCGATCAGGGCGGTGACCTCCCCGCAGCGTATGTCCGCGTCGATCCCGGAGAGGATCTCCCTGCCGCCGGCGCGCACCGAAAGGTTGCGGATCTCCAGCGTGTGGAAATGGGCGGCCAGGCTCATGGCGTCCCCAGCGTCTCGATGATCGTGCGAAGGTTTCGCCGCATCACGTCCTCGTACGTGGAGGGGGCCGTGGAACCGGTCGAAACCGGGTCCAGCGAGCGCAAGGGGACACCGGCCTCGCCGGCGATCATCCCGGCGAGCCGCTCCGGGTACTGCGGCTCGCTGAACACCGCGGCCGCCCGGCTTTCCCGGATGACGCGGATCAGGTTGGCGACCTCTCCCGCCGAAGGCTCCTGGCCGGGGGTTTCCTCGATTTCCCCCACTATGGTCAAGCCGAGATCCCGCGCGAGGTAGTCGAAAACGTTGTGATAGGTGACGATGTTTCGGTTCCGGATCCGGCTGCCCGCCGATTCGAACTCTCCGGCGAGGGCCGTCAGCCGGGCGACGTAGGCATCGGCGTTGCGCCGGAAGACGGGAGCGTTCCCCGGGGACGCCTCCGAGAGCGCCTTCTCGATGCCGCGGACCTGGAGGATCGCGTTCCGGGGGCTCACCCACGTGTGGGGGTTGATGCTCTCGCGGCCGTCTTCCACGGAGCGGATCGGCCGAACGCCGGTGGCGGTTTCGACGACCCTGACCCGGGGGTTGGCCTTCCGGACGTCGGTCCCCAGGAACTCCTCCATCCCGTATCCGTTCGCTATGAACAGGTCGGCCGACGCGATCTTCCGCATGTCGCCCGGCGTCAACGAGTAATCGTGCGGGCACCCCAGCGAGGCGGGAAGCATCAGGTCGAGCGAAACGCCGCCCGCGTCCCCCATCACGTTCCGGGTGAAAAGGTACATCGGCAGGAAAGAGGCGAGTACATGGAGTTCCCCCGCCGGGGCCTGGACGGGAGAGAGAAACAACGCCAGGGAGAGAAGGAAGGCCGGCAGTTTCATCGCCCGCGCCCCTTTTTTCGGCCGCATTCCGCGCAGGCGCCGAAGAACTCCAGGGAGTGGTCCGACACGTCGAAGCCAAGCGCGCCCCGGATGTCGTTCTCGATCCGCGAAAGATCGCATTTCTTCGGCTGGAACGACTCGATCCGCCCGCACCCGCGGCAAACGACCCGGTGCCGGTGGGTTCCTTCGGTCACGGCTTCGTAACGACGGCTCCTCTCGTGGAGGGCGACGCTTCGGACGAGCCCGAGGGAGATCATCAGGGAAAGGCTCCTGTAGACGGTGGACGCGTCGGGCCTGGGTTCGGGGATCCGCTCCAGGATTTCCCTTGGGGAGAGCGGGATCGGGCTTTCCGACAGTATGCGCAGGACTTCCCCCCTTCCCCGGGTCGCCGGGCGACCCAGGCGGCGGAAGGTGTCGGCGGCCGCGTTCACGAACGGTTCCCCATGACTGCAAATATATTGCATTCGCAACAAGATTGCAATTTTTCCCTGCGGCGAATATTCCGGCTCCGGGCGGCATCCAATGATGCAGAACGAATATTTAAGGGAGAAAAACCACGATGCGTTATTCACCGAAGACATTCCTTGTTACGGTCGTCTGCGGACTTTTGCTTTGGGGAGCCCAGGCGGGCGCCGGTTTCCGGTTTCTCCGGGTCAGCGACGACGGCGGGGGCGGGCCGTACATCAATCTCATCGTGCGGGAGGTCAAGGTTGCCCCGATACGCGCCCACGTGGGTGACACGATCCGGGTCGACATGGTGGTCGAGGACCAGGGAGATCTCGTGAACGGTACGGCGACGGCGGAGATTCGGGCCAACGGAAAGGTGGTTGCGGGCCGGCTGGTATCCTACGGGACCGGGGGCGACGGGGACCGGATCCGGAAGTTGAATTTCACCTGGGACACCGGGGGGATGGCCCCCGGCGAGTACAGGATCCGCGGCGAATTCTTCGTTTGGAACGACGCTTCCGAGTTCGACAATTTCCTGGATACGGCGGAACCTTTGAAGCTTCTTCCTCCCGGGACGGCCTTCCCGAAAGGGGAAGAGGAAGGCGGCACGGGCGTGGGCCGCGACCCGAGGTACAAGCCGGCCGGATCGGGAACTAACCGTCCGGATTCCGCATCGAATAAGTGAAACCGGGAAAAGGGGAGGTTTCCGTGAAATATTTTCTCGCGATCGGACTGGCGTCGATTATCGGCGCTTCCGCTTTGATTCTCCTGCATCCGTACCGGGCCGTTACGGGTTTATCGTTGTCCGAGGTTCGGAACTCCTCCAGCCAGATTTTCATCCACGGAACCCCCGTCTGCGTCTTCAAGCTGGACGACGGTATTCTCGCAAGGGTCGGCCGGTGCGCGGACACGGCCGAGGCGGAAAGCGGGACCCTGGAGGGGAATTCCCCGTATTCCGGAGACCAGGAGATAGAGCTCCCGCCGGGCCATCCACCTGTGAACCGGGACGTGTTACCCGACGGCCAGAGGCGGGTTCTGATCTGACAGGCGCTTTCCGGATTGCTGCGCATCGACCTGCGGCACGAGGGGGCCACGCGGCCTCCTTGGTTATTTCCAATACCATTGGAGGCAAGGAATATCGTGAGGCGCATTTGCCTCCGCACAGTATTTCTTTTCGAATCCGTTCGGCCGCTTGGTACAATGTGCGCGGTAAGGAGGACGGGTGGCATTTTATACGGATCTCTGCGACGTCTACGATGTGCTGTTCCCCGTTTCCGACGCACAGCGGGCGCTTTTCGAAAAGATCCGCGGCCTGGGGGAGATCAGAAGGGTGACCGACGCCGGCTGCGGCTCCGGGGCGCAGCTTCTCCATTTCGCCTCCGAGGGCATCTCCTGCGCCGGGTTCGACCCTGATCCGGCATTGGTCGCGCTTGCCCGGGAAAAACTTTCGCCGTACCCGAACGCCCGCGTGGAGGCCGGCGGATTCGCGGATACGATCCGCCTGGCGCTTTCGGACACCGATCTCCTCCTCTGCCTTGGGAACTCGCTGGTCCACGTCCCCAGGGAGGAGGCCGCGCGGTTTCTCGTTGACGCCGTTTCCGTCATGGCTCCCGGGGGGTGGCTGCTGCTGCAGGTTCTCAACTACGAACGGCTTTTCCGTGAGGGGACCACGGAGCTTCCCCTCATGAGGTCGGATGACGGGATGGTCGAGTTCCGGCGACGCTACGCCTGGGAAGGACGGGAAAAGGTCCGGTTCCATACGACGCTGCGTCTCGCTTCGGGGGACGGGCCGAGGATCGTCCGGAACGACATTCCGCTCCACCCGCTCTACCCCGATGAAATATGGGATATGATCTCGGAGGCGGGGTTCGATCCGATCCGCTATTACGGCGATTTCGCGTATTCCGGGTTCACGCCGGAATCGGAGGCCCTTGTATGCCTGGCAAGGAAACCGTGAGAGACCCTATCCACCCCGGGAAAGCCGTGGGCCGGTTCCTGGCGGTTATTATCGCCGTCCTGGTCGCGGGGTGGTTCGTGTCCCGCGCCGTCGTTGCGGCTAACCGGCACCAACTGTCCCACCCTGCGCGCGCCCTTCCCGAGCAGGACGACCGGACCGCGTTCGATTACGGCTTCGCGCCCGAAGATATCCTTGCACTCCTGTCCGGAGCGCACCCGGAAGGAGTTACCAAGAACGGGAACCGCGTCACCCTTACCCTGGACGACGAGCTACAGAAGGGGATCTTCGACCTGTTCAGACGATTCGACCCGCCGTACGGGATTTTCGTCGCCATGGAGCCCGAAACCGGCAGGGTCCTTGCGCTGGTGGGCTACCGGAAGGGGGGGGAGGCGGACCCCGCGCTTCCTCTCAAGGCCGTCTATCCCGCCGCGTCCCTGATCAAGGTGGTTACGGCCGCCGCCGCACTGGAGGAGGGGAACATCTCGCCGGATGACGAGATCAGCTACCGGGGCGGCTTGTACAAGATCACGCGGAAGGGTATCCACGCCAGGGAAGGCAGGGGGGGGCCCTCGATGTCGCTCAAGGAGGCCATTGCCCGGTCGGCGAACTCGGTATTCGGGAAGGTGGCGGTCAACTACGTAGGCTCCGACAACCTCGTGCGTTACATGGAGAAGTTCGGTTTCGGGCAGCCGATCCCGTTCGGCCTGCCGGTGGAAATCAGCCAGGGCGAGATTCCCAGGGACGAATACAACCTGGCCCGGACGGGGGCGGGTTTCGGGGAGGTGTACGTCTCCCCGCTCCACATGGCGATGATCATGTCCGCGATCGGGTCCTCCGGGGAGATGCCGCGGCCGATCCTCATCGACCGGGTCGAGGACAAGGATGGTGAGGTGTTGTACGAATCCTCGCCGTCTAAGTTGCGGGACACGGTACTGCCCGGGACGGCCGATGCGCTTCTCCAGATGATGGTGAAGACGATCGAGATTGGGACGTCCCACCGCACCTTCGGATCGCCGGAGTCGACTCCCCTTCTGCAGGATATGGAAGTGGCGGGAAAAACGGGATCGCTCTCGGGGTGGACTCCGAGGATGCATTTCGAGTGGTTCGCCGGCCTGGCTCCGGCGGGCGACCCGCAGTTGGCGGTGGCCGCCCTCGTGGTGAACGACAACCGCGGTAGGATCAAGGGAAGCTACGTCGGCAAGGAGGCGTTCAACGCGTACTTCGGTTATCCCCAGTCGCCCCCGCCTTCCTACCGTAAAGCCAGGGCGAAAACCCGGTGGAAGAAGGCGGCGAGGAAGGCGAACCGCGCGAAATCCTCCGAAACCCGGAAGCGGGGTAAAAAATCCGTTAAGAAACCCCTTTCCTCCTCTCCGGGACTCACCGCGCCGCAACGGAACGCCCCCCTGGGATAGGAGGTCGAGGTCGCATGGAATTCCACAAGATCCTGACGGCGAGGAAAAGCGGGCGGGCGTTTTCGGACCGCCCGGTGGAACCCGGAAAGATCGAAAGGATGATCGAGGCGGCGAGGTGGTCGCCTTCGTGCGCGAACCGGCAGCCGTGGCGGTTCGTGGTCGTGGAGAAGGGCGTTCCCGGGCGCCTTGCCCTGGAGGAGGCGCTGGACCCGGGGAACGCATGGGCGAAGAGGGCCCCGGTCCTGATCGTGGCCGGGGCGAGGAAGGCCGACGCGGCCGTCGTCGAAACACGGGAATATTTCCTGTTCGACACGGGGTTGGCCACGATGAGCCTCCTTTACCGGGGGGTCGACCAGGGACTTCTCGTGCACCCTATGGCCGGATTCAGGGAGGCGCTCGTAAAAACCGCTCTTTCCCTCCCGGAAGAATTTTTACCTGTCGCCATGGTGGCCGTCGGGTACCCGGGGAAACGCGAGGACCTCGACGAGGAGGCGAGGAAAAAGGACGAGAAGCCCCGCGTCCGGAAGGGGGCCGGCGAGATCGCGTTCCGCGGACTCTTCGGGACGGCTTTCCAGGGAACATTGCCGGCGACTCCCGCGAAGGTTTACGAGACCGACATCCCCCTCCGGTTCGGCGATATCGACGCGATGGGCCACGTGAACAACGCGGTGACGATGACGCTCTTCGAACTGGGGCGGGTGAAGTTCTTCGCGGAGGTTTTCGAGGCGCGGAAGGTGGAGGACATCCGGTTCATCCTCGCTGAGGCGACGGTCCGGTACCGGGTCCCCATATTGCTACAGGACCGGGTAAGGCTCCGCATGTTCATCACCGACATCTCCCGCAGTTCGTTCCGATTCCGCTGCGAGCTGTTCGACCCGCGGGATGGGCGGGTCTTCACGGAAGCCGAGACGGTCCAGGTGATGTACGACTACGAGACGGGCCGCCCGTGCCCGGTTTCCCCGGAATTCCAGGAGAAGGTCAAGGACTACGTCGGGGGGTAGGTCCGCGGCCTATCCCAACTTGATGCAGACCACCCCCATCGCGATCAACGCCGCCCCGATCAGCCGGATCCGCCCGAACCGCTCCCGGAACAGGAAGATACCCCCGAGCACGCCGATGATCGCGCTGGCCTGCCGGACGGAGGTGGCGTAGGACACTTTCGACATCTGGAGCCCGATCCGGTAGGTGATGAAGGAGGCGAAGAGGACGAGTCCCGCCAGGAGCCCGCGCGCCCAGTGGTTCCTCACCTCTTCCAGGAAGTGGACCCGGGATGTCGTGAGGACGACGTTGGCCAGGAGGAAGAGGAACAGGACGACGTCCAGGTAGTACGTGTAGAGGAAGACGTCGACGACGGTCACCCCGCGCTTGTCCACGATGGCCCCCACCGAGTAGAACACCCCGGCCGAAAGCGCGAGCAGCACCCCGGGCAGCCGGACGTTGCGCAGCGGGAAAGAGAGCCCGACCCAGGAGATCTCCCTTACCTGCAGGATGTACGCGCCCAGGGTCACGATGAAGATGCCGGCGAGCCCGATGACGGAGAGGCTCTCTCCCAGGAACAGGTAGGCCCACAGCGGGATGTAGAGCGGGCCCGTGGTCGTAAGCGGGTAGGCGAGCGAGACGTCGATCCGCTCGTAGGCCGCCGTCAGGCACATGTGGTAGAGGGAGAAGAAAAAACCGCCGCCCAGCGTGAAGAGCAGCACGGGCCCCGTCGGAAGGGGGATCGCGCCGTGCGCCGCGATCCACCAGGCGGAAAAGATCGCGATGGCGGAGCCGTGCATGAAGACGTTGAACGCGAGTTTGTGCCTGCTTGTCTTGAGTATCAGGTTCCAGCCGGCGTGCATCACCGCCGACAGGAGGATGATAAGGAGGACGTTGGTCGGCATCCCCGATACGTTACGGCCCCCCGCCGGTCCCCGTCAACGGCGAACCGTGAAGAATGGACTCAAAAACAGGGACGTTCTTAAAAACTCGTTGCCGGGATGTCGTTTAATTATAATGACTTGATGCGAACGTCGCGGCTCCTGAAAAGGATCGCAATTCCCGTCGCCGGCCTTGCCTTGGCCTGTGCCGTGTGGATCGGGGTTTCCATCCTCCTTCTTCCCTCCGTGAAACCCCTCTCGAACCCGCGGACTTCCCTGGTCATCACCGTCAAGGACTGGAACCGGAAGGACCATCCTTTCGTGCTGGGTCCCCGCAACCGGAACTGGACGCCCATCTCGGCGGTGCCGCCTTCTCTCCGTAAAGCGGTTATCGCCGCCGAGGACGCGAACTTCTACACCCACGAGGGGGTCGACTACGAGGCGATACGGGAGGCGATCAAGGCCGACCTCAAGAAAGGGAAATTCGTCCGTGGAGGGAGCACCATCACCCAGCAGGTGGCCAAGAACGTGTTCCTGTCGCGGGAGAAGACGATCTCCAGGAAGGTCAAGGAGTTCGTCCTTGCAAGGCGCCTGGACGACGTGCTGACCAAGTCGCGCATCCTGGAGCTGTATCTGAACGCTGTCGAACTGGGGCCGATGATCTACGGGGTGGGTCACGCTTCCAGGTACTACTTCGGTAAGACCCCCTCCGAACTGACCGTCAGGGAGAGCGCCTTTCTTGTCTCGATGCTGCCTGGCCCCAAGGTTTACGACCCTTACCGCAAATTGGACCGGGTGATGCGCCGTTCGGACCGGATTCTCCGCCGAATGTTCGCGGCGAGGATGATCACCGAGGAGGAGTACAAGGGAGCGCTCGCCGAGGTCCCCAACATAGCGGGCCTGGAACGCAAGGTGGAGAAGACGATGGAATCCTCCCCGCCGGAGGAGAAACCTCCCGTCACGCTACCGGAGGGCGGACCGGTCGTGATCGAACCCGGCGGTGGCGAGGCTCCGGTAGCCGCGCCACTGGAGGGGCGCGAGGATCCGCCATAAATGGTCCACTCCCGGTTTGTGGCGCGAATTTTCGATTGATTGAATTTTTCGACGGGTGAATGTTAAAGTAAAACCGTGTTATCGGTTGGATTCGGCCGAGCAGTGATTTGGGGGGAAGTTGAAGCAGGCGACCATCGCCCCGGATTTTCGCTTCCGGGTTATTTTAGAGATCACCGCGGACTGGCAGTTCTGGGTGCGCGAAAACGGCGCCATCGAATACGTCAGCACGGAGAGCGAACGGATCAGCGGGTACCCCCGGGAGGACATCCTGACGGGGAAGGTGCGCCTGCGGGACTACGTCCACCCGGAGGATTACCCAATGATCCGCGCGCGCTACCAATCCGCCATCGAGGGGAAAGAAGGGCACGACATCGAGTTTCGGGTCCACCGGAAGGACGGCGGGACCCGGTGGGGATCCCTCTCCTTCGTTCCTGTCAGGGACGAGGCGGGTCGCTCGTTCGGCTTTCGCGGCAGCATCCGTGACATCACCGACCGCAAGGAAGCGGAGCTGCTGGTCCAACGGGAGCGGGACACGCTGGGCAAGGTGGTTTCCTCCATCGGAGCCGGCCTTTTGCTCGTGGACCGTTCCCAGCGGATAATCTGGTACAACTCGGTGATCGAATCCCGCTTCGGACCCCTGGACGGCAATCGAGGGAAGATCTGCTACGAGACGTTCAAGGACAGGACCACGGCTTGCAAGGCCTGTCCTGTCATCCGGGCTTTCGAGGGAGGATGTGACGCAAGAGCCGAGCACCCGGGGGTCACCCTTCCCGGCGGGGAGGTCCGGGACTTTCTGAACATCGCCACCCCGCTGCGGGGCCTGGACGGCTCGTTCGACCAGTGTCTCGAACTGATCCTCGACGTCACCGAGTCCCGCGCGATAAAGGCCGAGAGGAAGAAGCTCCGCGAGGAGCTGTTCCAGTCGCAGAAGATGGAAGCGGTGGGAACGCTCGCGGGTGGGATCGCCCACGAGTTCAACAACCTCCTTACGGGGATCCTGGGCTTCACCTCGCTCCTCCAGATGCAGGCCGGCCCGGAAAGCCCCAACGGAAAATCGCTCGGGATGATCGACAAGTCGGCGCGGCGCGCGGCGGAGCTTACGGGACAGCTCCTTGGGTTCGCGAGAAAGGGAACCCGGAACGTCCAGGAAATGTGTTTGAACGAAATCGTGGCGCTTGTCCTCTCCATCGTCCGGCACACCTTCGACCGTGCCATCGCGATCAGGGAAGACATGTCTCGCGAACTCTGGGCGATGGAAGGGGACCCCGGGCAGATAGAGCAGGTCCTTTTCAACCTGTGCATCAACGCGAGGGACGCGATGCCCTCCGGCGGGACCCTGACGGTCCGGACGTGCAACGACGAGGTTTTGTCCACGCGCTCCGTCCTGACGGGCACACTTGCACCGGGCCGGTGGGTGTCCCTAACGGTGCAGGACACGGGGACCGGGATCGCGCCGTCGGTCCGGGAGAGGATCTTCGAGCCGTTCTTCACGACGAAGGAGCCCGGCAAGGGCACGGGGATGGGGCTGTCCGTTGTCTACGGAATCGTGCAGAGTCACGGGGGGGCTATAGACGTCGACAGCGCCCCGGGTTCGGGGACGACCTTCCTGGTCTATTTCCCCGCGAAGACCTCCTGATCCGCCACGTCAGCGCTGCGCCTTCCGGAGGGCCTGGGCGATATCCGACTGCAGGTCGTCCGCGTTCTCGATTCCCACTGACAACCGCACGAGCGCGGGGGTGAGGCCCACGGCGGCTTGCTCCTCCACGGGGATGTCGGCGTGCGTCATGGTGGACGGGTGGGTGATCAGCGTTTCCACCCCCCCCAGGCTTTCCGCGAGGATGACGGTCTTCAGCGCGTTCAAAAACCGCGGGACGGCCGCGACCCTTGCAAGCTCGAAGGAGATCACCGAGCCCGGACCGGACGCCTGGGAGAAGTGCAGCTCCCGGCGCGGGTGGCCGGGCAGGCCGGGGTAGAAGACCTTTCTCACGAAGGGGTGCGCCGCGAGGAAGACCCCCAGCGCCTCCGCGTTCCGCTGGGCCCGCACCACCCTCACCGCGAGCGTCTTGATCCCCCGCAGAAGCAGCCAGGCGTCGAACGGAGAGAGAACAGCGCCGATCGCCTTCTGTGCGAAGTGGAGCCTCTCCCCGAGCGCGGGATCCGAAACGATGGCGGCTCCACCGATCAGGTCGTTGTGGCCGCCGAGGAACTTCGTGGCGCTGTGCACGACGATGTCGGCTCCCAGGGAGAGCGGCTGTTGAAGGCCGGGCGACATGAAGGTGTTGTCCACGATCGAAAGGATCCCGCGCTTCCTCGCGATGCGGGCCACCTCGCGGATGTCCGCGATCTTCATCAGCGGGTTCGTGGGGGTTTCGATGAAGACCCCCCTGGTTTTCTTCCCGATCCTTTTCGCCACGGCGACGGGGTCCCCCATGTCGGCGTAGTCGAAGGTAAGGCCGCAGGGGCGCAGCAGTTTCTCGAAGAGACGGTAGGTCCCTCCGTACAGGTCGTCCGAGCACAGGATGTGGTCCCCCTGCGAAAAGAGGGTCATGACCGCGGAAATTGCCGCCATTCCGGAGGAGAACGCCAAGGCGCGGCTACCCCCCTCCAGTTCGGCCATCGCTTTTTCCGCCGCCTGGCGCGTCGGGTTTTCCGAGCGGGAGTAGTCGAACCCCCGGTGTTTCCCGAAGGCATCGTACCGGTATATGGCCGTTGTGTAGATCGGAGCGCTCACCGCCCCGAACGCCTTGTCCGCACCCACGCCTGCCTGCGCCGCGGCCGTCTCGAACGATCGTTTCTTCTTCACGCCCTGTCGCCCCTTCCCTCTAAATGAAGTACATCACGTGCCGCCGTTTCCGCTCCGTCGCCTCCTGCTCCTCCCTGGCAAGATCCGCCAGTGTCCAACGGTCGAGGATCGACTCGATGGCCTCGGACGTCTCCCTTACAAGCCGGGCCACCGCCGGGGAAGCCTGCTCGCCGGGGATCTTGCTCCCTTCCTTCACGACGGCCCCGTTTGTCAAGGGTCCCTCGATGGCCCGGATGATCTCCGAGGAGCGTATCGTTTCCGGGCGGCGCCCGAGCAGATAGCCGCCCCCCACGCCCCGCCGGCTTCGAAGGATTCCCGCGTTCTTCAACTCGAGCAGGATCAGCTCGAGAAATTTTTTCGGAATCCCGTTCTTCTCCGCGAGGTCCTTGATCTGGAAAGACGTCCCTTCCGGGAAGCGGGCCGCGTAGATGAGCGCTCGCAGTCCGTATTCCGCTTTCTTGGACAGCCGCATGATTCCTCCGGAAATCGTTATCTATAATGTCTATTTTATCGATAGGGATTGATTCGTCAAGCGCCAGCGGGTTTCTTCTCCACTCCCAGGAGGAAAACGGTGTCCCGTCGTTCCGCCAGAAAGACCTTGTGCCCCTCCGCCTTCAGGGAGGAGATCATGTTTTTCAGTGCCTCTTCCTTCAGCATCACTTCAAGCTTCCCTGAAGGCTCGATTTTCTGAAGCGCTATCTTCACCTTGACGAAGGTCATGGGGCATACGTCTCCCGTGATATCGAGCAAAGGATTCATGGATTCCGGACCATCCTCTCTCCGATCATTGTCTCCAGCGCCGGGAGGCCCGTCCGCTTCAGGGTGTCGCCGAACCGCTCCTTCGCTTTCCCGTGCGCGCGGAAGAAATCGACGACCGCGGCGATGACGGCGACGACCTCTTCCGGCGTGCGCAGGACGCCGAGGATCTTCTTCCCGAGGGAAGGGATCCTGCCGAATTTGCCCCCGGCGAAGACCTGGTACCCGCGGCCCTCCTCCTCCATCGCGCCTGACGGGCACGCCTCGATGCAGTCTCCGCACCCGATGCAGCCCGAAAGGTCGACAGCCCCCACGCCGCCCCCGCCCGAAGGGATGCGGACGGCCTTCGTGGGGCACACCGCCTCGCAGATCTTGCAGAACGTGCACGCATCTCCGGACCATCGCGGCTGCACGAACCCCTTGATTCCGACGTCGTTCTCCTCGGCCTTCATGCAGTTGTTTGCGCAGCCCGAGATGCCGACCTTGAACTTGTGCGGGACCGGCTTCCCATAGAATTCCCGGTCGACCGCATCCGCGAAGGCCGGCGAGTCGATCGCCCCGCTCGGGCAGACGCGGCACCCCTGGCAAGCGGTCACCGTGCGGACCGTCGGGCCGCACACTCCCACGCCGACGCTGAACCGAGAGAGAAACTCCTTCAATGCGGCGAGGGAATCGGTGGGAACGTAGGGTATCTCCACTCCCTGCCGGGTCGTGAGGTGCGCCGTTCCTCTTCCGAAACGGTCCGCGGCCTCCTGGATGGCGCGCAGCTGTTTCGTCGTCAGATGTCCGCCGACCACGTGGAGGCGGACGGAGAAGAGCCCCGCCTCCTTCTGGCGCATCATCCCGCCCTTCTTCAGTTCCTTGTAGTCGGCTTCGTTCATACGGCCAGGTCCACCTTCGGCACCCCGTCTTTCGCGACGCGAGCGGCGAAATAGGAGGTGTACTTGAAGGCGTTGTCCGGGGAGATGCAGACGGCCACCGCGTCCGCCGATAGATTCTCCCGGAGAGCGGCCCACACGATCGCCCCCGTGGATGGGCCGGCGAGCAGGCTCTCCTCGCGTGCAAGGCGGATCATGGTCTCGTAGGCGGGCCCGTCGGGGACCCGCACGGTTTTGTCGATGAGCGTTTCGTCGAGGATCCCGGGCTTTTTGCTCTCCTGGAAGTTCTTGAGGCCCGACAGCGTGTGCCCCTTTTCGGGCTCGATCGCGATCACGCGGACGGCCCGATTTTTCTCCTTCAGGAATTTCGCGACGCCTGTGATCGTTCCGCAGGTCCCGTATCCCGCGAGGAAGTGGGTCACCTTCCCTTGCGTCTGGTCCCAGATCTCCGGTCCGGTCGTCTCGTAATGGGCGCGCACGTTGTCCGGGTTCTCGTACTGGTTCGGCATGATGTACCGGTCCCTCGTCGACTCCGCGGTCACGAATGTCCGCGCGAGGGCGATGGCGCCGTCCTTGGGATGGTCGATCGGGCACAGATCGTCGGGGGTAGGCCACACCTCCGCGCCCAGAAGCCGCAGGAGGGCGATCTTTTCTTCCGGGGCGCCCGACGGGATGGTGATGGTGCAGGGGACGCCCAAAAGGTTCGAGAGGGCGACAAGGGCGATCCCGGTGTTTCCGGAGGTCGCCTCGACCAGCCTGCGGCCGGCGAGCCTGCCGTTGATTCGAAGCCCATCGAGGAGGTACCTGGCCGTGCGGTCCTTGATCGATCCGAACGGGTTCATCCATTCCAGCTTGGCGTGGATCTCGCCGCCTCCCTGCGGCGGGATCCGTCCCAGGCGCACCAGGGGCGTCGGGTTCTCCCGCGAGCCGATCAGCTGGGAAACGTCGTCAAACACTCTGCGCGACAGGTCCATCGTTTCGCTCCTCGATGTTTTCCTGGGTCCGGAGGCCGGCCAAGGCGTACTCCGCGGTTTTTCCGACGAACAGCAGTGCGGGGGATCGGATCCCGGTTTCCTCCACGAGGCGGGGAAGGTCCGCGAGCCGCCCCCGGAGGACTCGCTGGCCGCGCCTGGTCCCGTTTTCCACCACGGCGAACGGGGTGTCAGCCGGGAATTCCGCTTTCTCCACCAGGTTCTGTGTGAGTACCTTCGCCCCCGCGACTCCCATGTATACGGCGAGCGTTCCGTTGGCCGGCAACCGTTTCCAGTCGATCACGGTGTGCGTCTTGTCGTCCGCTTCATGGCCGGTCAGCAGTGTCACCGTGGACGCGAGGTCCCGGTGCGTCAGCGGCACCCCCGCGGCGGCGGCGCATCCCAGGGCGGCCGTGATTCCCGGGACGATCTCGAAAGGAATTCCCTCCGCCGCGAAAAACTCCGCCTCCTCTCCGCCGCGGCCGAAGACGAGCGGGTCGCCGGACTTGAGGCGGACTACCGATTTTCCCGCCCGGGCGAGCCGGGCCATCGTCTTGTGGATCGCCGCCTGCTTGAGCGCCGAGCCGTGGCCGGCCGTCTTCCCCCGGCGGGCGAAGCAGATCCTGGCCGCCTTCGCGGGGGCAAGCGACAGGATTTCTTCCGGCACGAGGTAGTCGTGGATGACGACGTCCGCGCCGCGCAGCAGCCCCAGGGCCCGAACGGTCAGGAGGTCCGGGTCCCCCGGTCCGGCGCCGACGATGTACACGGTTCCCGGCAGGGGCCGGGCATTTTTGCGCCTTCGACCCCGCTCGACGCGGACCACGATCTCCTCCTTGCGGTCCGAAAGGAATTCCCGGATCGCACGCGCAGCGCCCGGGTTCTTCCCGCCGGTGGAGACCGCCAGCGTGAACTCTTTCCCGGAGACCACGGCGGGCAGGATGAACGAGCATTCGGCCGGGACGTCCGCCACGTTCACCGGAATATTTCGGTGGCGCGCCTCCCGCGCCACCGACCGGTTCGCCGCCGGATCGGAAGTTGCGGCGAAGGCCAGGGCCATTCCCTCAAGATGCTCCGGCCGGAACGGGGAGAGGGTTCCGCGCACCCGGCCGTCTTCGACGAGACGTCGCACGGGAGCGGAAAACTCTTTGGCGACGACGGTCACCGCCGCGCCGTGCGCGAGGAGCGCGTCGATCTTTCGAGCCGCGACCTTGCCCGCCCCCGCGACGAGTACCTGCGCGCCGCGAAGGTCGAGAAAGACAGGGAACCAGGGTTCACAGGTTTTCATCCACGCCTCACAGGAAATATTCCGGGTCCCGTTTGCCGAACGGGTCTGGGAGCACGCTTCCGCGAAGGGCGTTCACGCGTACGTTGTCGTCCACTGCGATCTCCCCGGCCATCGGGTGGCTGCGCAGGAGGAGCGCCGTCATCCCGTATCCTTCCTCCGTCGCAAGCTCCACGCGCAGGTGCGTCCCATGGAAGGAGACCGATTCGACCGTTGCCGACGACTGTCCCGCCTCTGCCGTTCCCGGCGGGTGGATAGAGATGTCCTCCGGCCGGAGGATCACCTTGACGGGGCTTCCGTCCCCCGGCGCGCCGTTTCCCGCCATCCGGATGGCAAGGTTTCCCGCGTAGGCAAAGCCGTGATACATCTGGCCGGGCAGCACGTTGACCTCCCCGACGAACCGGGCGACGAATTCCGTTGCGGGCTCCTGGTAGATTTCCCGGGGGGAGGCGACCTGCTCGATCCGCCCCTCGTTCAACACGGCGATCCGGTCCCCCAACTCCATCGCCTCCCCCTGGTCGTGGGTGACGACGACGGCGGTGATCCCGACCTTCTTCTGGACCGTCTTGATCTCCCGGCGGAGGCGCTCCCGCACCTTGACGTCGAGGGCCGACAGCGGCTCGTCGAGGAGCAGGAGGGAAGGCTCCACGGCGAGCGCGCGCGCAAGCGCGACCCGCTGGCGTTCCCCCCCCGAAAGCCGGTCCACCGGCCGGTCCGTCTCTTCGGAGAGGCCCACGAGGTCGATCATCTCCCTCGCCTTCCGGTTTCTCTCCCGCGCTTCGATCCCCCGAACCCGAAGGCCGAACGCGATGTTTTCCAGGACGGTCATGCGAGGGAAGAGGGCGTAGTCCTGGAAGACGAACCCGACTCCCCGTTCCCGCGTCGGGGTGTTTTCCACGTTCTTCCCCGCGATCCGCACGGTCCCGGCGTCCTTCGGCAGCAGTCCCGCCACGATCCGGAGGAACGTCGATTTGCCGCAGCCGCTCGGGCCCAGGAGCGAGAGCAACTCGCCGGAACCCACGGAGAGCGACACGCCGGCGAGGACGATTTTCTCCCCGAACGATTTCCGTAGCGCTTCCGTGGAGAGGTGCGGGGTCATGCGTTTTTCGCCTTTTTGCCGGCGCCCGACTGGACTACCTGGAGCAGCAGGAGGATAAGGAAGGAAACGAGCGCCAGGAGGATCGCGATCGCCGCGGCCCCTTCGACATCGCCCGTGTTGAACCGGGAGAAGATGTAGAGCGGGCCGGTCTGCGTGCGGCCGACAAGGTTCCCCGACACCATGATGGAAGCCCCGAATTCCCCGAGCGACCGGGAGAAGGTGAGGAACGATCCGGCGATAAGCCCTTCCTTTATGGAAGGGAGGGTGACGAGGAAAAACACCTGCCACTCCCCGGCGCCGAGCGTCCGCGCGGCGTCCTCCCCAGAGCGCGGCGCGGATTCCAGGACCGCGCCTACGGCCCGGACCATGAACGGGAAGGTGACGAAGACGTGGCCCAGGAGCAGGCCCGGGAAGGAGAACATGATATGGATATTTCGTTCGCTGAAAAATTTTCCTGCCGGCCCGAAGGGGCCGTAGAGCAGGAGGAGCGCGAAGCCGGTGACCACCGTGGGGATGGCCAGGGGGATGTCCACGAGGGCGTTGACGGCCC
>JAKALO010000177.1 GCA_021824125.1 Deltaproteobacteria bacterium
GGTGTGCAGGCACCTGCACATCCCCATGCAGAGCGGAAGCGACCGGACCCTTGAACGGATGCGGAGACCGTACGGGGCGCGCCGGTACGCCGCGGTCGTCGGAAACGTCGCCGCGGGAATACACGGGGTCCAGGTAGGCGCGGACGTGATCGCCGGGTTCCCGGGCGAGACGGACGATGACTTCGAAGAGACCGTCCGCGTCCTTGACGGGCTCCCGGTTCACTACCTGCACGTTTTCCCCTACTCGCCACGGCCGGGCACGGAGAGCGCCGGGTGGCGGGACGACGTCGCCGCGAGCGTCAAGAAAGAGCGGGTTTCGCGCCTCTTGCGGCTGGACGGGGAGAAGAGGAAGGGATATCTTCAAGCCCAGGTGGGAAAGGAGCTGGAGGTTCTCGTGGAATCGGCGGATCGCGACCGGGGCGAGGTTTCCGGCACTTCGGGGAATTACGTCGAAGTGCGTTTCCCGGGGGAGGGCCGGGAGATCGGGGAGCTGGCCCGCGTTCGCGCGGAATCCGTAAGGGGGAAGGGATTGTACGGTAATCGGGAGGTCCGGAATGTTTGAGGTGGAGAGGCGGATCGGGTACAGCTTCGCGTCGCGGCACCTCCTCGAGGAGGCTCTTCGGCACGCGTCCCTCGTGGAGGAAGGCGAGCGTGAAAATTCGTACCAGCGGCTCGAATTCCTCGGGGACAGCGTCCTTAACCTGTGCGTCGCCGCGGAGATATTCCGTCGGTTCCCCGACGCCGGGGAGGGGGAGCTCTCGAAGGCGCGTTCCGCGGTCATCAACAACCGGAACCTGGTCCGCATCGGGCAGGAAATCGGGGTGCCGGAGTCGATCCGGACCGACCCTTCGGTCCGTGAAAAGGGGGGAGGGGTCACCCGTAAGATGGTCGCGGACGCGGTCGAGGCGATCATCGGGGCGATCTTCCTGGACGGGGGTTTCGTGGAGGCCACGCGATTCGTTCATACCCGATTCTGGGACGGGACCCGGGAACGGGACCTTGTCGCGGGATTCGACGCGAAAAGCCGTCTCCAGGAGTGGTGCCAGAAAAAGAAGATCCGCCTGCCTACATACCGGGTGACGGATACGGCCGGCCCCGCGCATTCCCGCACGTTCACCGTGGTAGCCGTCCTGGCAGACGGGACGGAGGCCATGGGAAGCGGCGCCACCAAGAAGGACGCGGAGATGCAGGCGGCCGCCGAAATGCTGTCCCTCGTCGCTCCCGCGGAGGACTGAGTGCCGGACGGGGGGAAGAAGTCGGGGTTCGTCGCCCTGCTGGGCCGGCCGAACGTCGGGAAGTCCACGCTCCTGAACCGCCTCCTGGGCGCCAGGATCGCCATCGTCACGGACAAGCCGCAGACCACGCGGGACCGGATCGCAGGTATTCTTACCAACGAAAAAGGACAGATCGTTTTCCTGGACAGCCCGGGGATCCACCGCCCCAAAAAGGCGCTCAACGTCTACATGCTGAAGACCGCCGGTCGCATCGCGATGGAATCGGACATCGCGGTCCACCTTGCGGACGACCGGTCACGGCAGGCAGGGGAGGAGGAGACGCTGGTCCGGGGGATCATGGAGAATATCCCGGTTCCGCGCATTCTCGCGATCAACAAATCGGACCGGATGAAGGAAAGCGAAGCTAATGCAAACCTTAAAATGATGATGGATACCGGGCTGTATCAAAATGGATATCTTATCTCCGCGAAGACCGGGGCCGGTGTTGACGAATTCCTTTCCGCCCTTTTCGGAATGCTGCCGGAAGGCCCCGCCCATTATCCCGAAGAGGACCTGACCGACCTCCCGATGCGCTTCATCGCTAAGGAGATCGTCCGCGAGAAGCTCTTCGACGCGTTGTCGGAGGAGCTGCCGTACAGCGTCGCCGTCGTGATAGAGGAATACCGGGAGGACGCGGAAAAGGGTCTCACCAGGATACGCGCGGAGATCTGCGTCGAGCGGGACTCCCAGAAGGGGATGATAATCGGAAAGGGCGGCCGGATGCTGAAGAGGATCGGCACGGAAGCGCGCCTGGAACTGGAGAAAATGACCGGAGAGCGGGTATACTTGGATCTGTTCGTAAAGGTGGAGAAGGACTGGACGCGGAACGAAACGATCCTGCGGCGGTTGGGGTATGACTAAAACCGGATTCACCATCTCCCTGGTCGGACGCCCGAACGTCGGGAAGTCGACCCTGTTCAACCGGATCGTCGGGAAACGGCGAGCCATCACCTTCGGGCTGCCCGGGGTGACCAGGGACCTGGTATCCCTTCCCGCGGAGGTCGACGGCAAGCGCTTCCAGCTGGTGGACACCGGGGGCTACGTCCCCGGGAAAGAGGACGGGGACCTGCTCTCCAAGGTCCGCGCGCAGGTACTCCGTGCGATCTACGAATCCGACGCGGTCGTATTCATCGTCGATTCCCGGGACGGCGTTCTCCCGATAGACAAGGAGATCGCCGGTATGCTCCGGGAGCGCGGGAAGAGGTTTTTCCTCGCGGCCAACAAGGTGGACGCCAAATCCGGATCGGAAGGCGTGGCCCAGTTTCACGAGCTCGCGGTCGAGAAAATATACCCGGTCTCCGCCGAGCACGGGACCGGGGTCGACGACCTGCTGCAGGATGTCCTCGAAATGATCCCGGAACTTCCGCAAGAAGCGGAGCAGGAGGGAGAGGCCGTCGCACGCATCGCGGTCGTCGGTCGGCCGAACGTGGGCAAGTCGACGCTGGTCAACACGCTTGCCGGGTTCGAACGGGTCATCGCCTCCGAGGTGCCGGGGACCACGAGGGATTCCATCGACGTCCTGGTCAAACACGGCGGGAAAAGGTACCTCTTCATCGACACGGCGGGGATACGGGCGAAGCGGAAAACGGAGGGCGTGCTCGAGAAGTTCTCGGTGATAAAGAGCCTCGACTCCATCAAGCGCGGCGATCTCGCGGTGGTGATGATCGACGGCCCTGAAGGGCTGACCCACCAGGACCAGCAGGTATTGCGTTACGTGCTGAACGAGGATCGGGCGGTGGTGGTCGTGGCGAACAAGGCGGACAAGTGGAAAGGCGAGGAGGAAAGGCGCAAGGGGCTCCACGCGATCAAGGAGGGCCTGGGGTACGCGACGTTCGCCGCGGTGGTCCCGGTCGTATCGACGAGCGGGAAGGGAGTCCCGATGCTGTTCAAGAAGATCGGTGAGGCGTTCGAAAGCTTCCGCAGGCGCGTACCGACCCCCGTCCTGAACAGGATGGCGGAGGCGTCGATATACTCCGCGCCGATCCCATCCAAGCGCGTCAGGAACCGGGCGTTCTACATGACGCAGGTCGGCGTGATGCCGCCCTCCTTCGCGGTTTTCGTCAAGGAAAGGACGGGAATCCCGGACTCATTCACCCGGTACCTTCACAACAAGATCCGCGACCAGTTCGGGTTCAACGGTTCACCGATCCGGATCGTCTACAGGGAGAAATGAGAGCTTCCGTACGCCGGGCGTGGACCGTAATCTCGGAAGGAGCCGTCCACTTCGTCGGGAGCAACGGTTTCGTCTACAGCGCCGCGATCGCCTTCAACATCCTCCTCGCAGCGATCCCCGTACTCTTCCTCGTGTTCGCCGCCGCATCCCTCGTGATCGGGCGCGACGAACTTCCCTTTTCGACCCTCACCTCGTTCCTGAAGGAGACGTTCCCCTACGGCGCCCAGGTCCTGGTCCCGAACCTGAAGAAACTCTTCGCGTCCGGATCGACGTTCGGGATAGTGGGAACCCTCCTCCTGCTGGTCTCCTCGTTTTCCGCCACCGACGCGGTCCACACCTCTCTGGGGGTAATGCTCGGAGCCCGGCGGGAGAAGCGGTTCTGGCGGAGCGCAGGTTCTCACGTGGTCGTCGTACTCGTGTTGACGTTGCTGACGTCCGCGGCGATATTCGTGCCTCCCTTGTGGAAAGGGCTGTCCTTCCTTTCCAAGGGCATGTCCGCGAGTTGGGGCGCGGCTTACCACCTCCTGCTCGAGGCCGTGTCGGCCCTCATGCTCGTGCTGCTCATCTTCGGGGCTTCGGTGCTTAGCTACCGTTACCTCTCCCCGCGGCGCGTGTCGATGGAGAACGCCCTGGCCGGGAGCCTGGCCTTTCTCCTGATGCTGCAGGGCATCAAGTACGGGTTTGTCTTTTATGTCAAGAAATTCAGCAGGTTGAATGTAATTTACGGTTCCTTGTTCAGCATCGTCTGCTTTATAATCGTCACATACCTGT
>JAKALO010000178.1 GCA_021824125.1 Deltaproteobacteria bacterium
CGGGCCGATGGGCAGGCCTGAAGTAAATCTTTACGGTCAGGCAGTTAAATACATGAAAATGCTGAATGGGTCCAAGGTACTCGTAACAATTACCCACGACGACGGGAAAGCGATCGCCTTCGTGATAATCGAGAGGTCTGGAGGGAAAGAATGAAAATCGCTTCGGCGCGGCAGATGGCCGAACTGGACCGGGTGTCCACGGAACAATACGGCATCCCTTCCCTTTTGCTTATGGAAAACGCGGGCAGGTCCTGCGCGGAGAGAATCCTGCGGTACCTCGAGGATAAGGTGGGAGCGCCGGAGGAAGCGTCGGTCGCGATCGTATGCGGGCGGGGAAACAACGGCGGGGACGGGATGGTGATCGCGCGCAACCTCCACAACCGGGGGGTATACGTGGAAGTCTTCCTCCTTGCCGAGGAGGAGGATCTTTCACGCGACGCCAGGGTACAGAACGGGATCCTGAAAAAAATGGACGTCGAAGTGAGGGTGATCCGGGACCAGGACGGGGTGGAAGACCTCCGGTCGTTCCTCGAGGAAGTCCACCTGTGCGTTGACGCCATCCTGGGGACCGGGCTTTCCTCCCCGCTCGCGGGGATCATCCGGGAGGTCGTAGAGGTGGTCAACCTGTCGCTGGCCCCCGTCTACGCGGTCGACATCCCCAGCGGGATCGACGCCACCACGGGCCGGATCCTGGGCGAGGCGATCCGCGCCGACTTCACCGGGACGTTCGGGCTCCTCAAGCTGGGACACGTGCTTCTTCCGGGCTCCATCCACTGCGGGGAAACGGAAATCTACGACATAGGGATCCCGTCGAAGGCGGTATTCGACGCACAGATCAAGATCGAGGCGCTCGACGAGCGGATCGTGAAGAGCATGCTTTCCATCCGCCCCCCGGATTTCCACAAGGGGGACGCGGGCAGGGTGTTCATCGTCGGGGGGTCGCCCGGCATGACCGGCGCGCCCTGCCTGGCGGGTTACGCCGCGCTCCGTATGGGTGCGGGCCTGATCACGGTGGTCGTGCCGTCCTCCTTGCACGCGATCGTCGAGTCGAAGCTCATGGAAGTGATGTCGATCGGTATCGGGGAAGGCGGCGGGTATTTCACGAAGGAGATGGTCCCTGAGCTCCTTGAGAAGATATCGAAGGCGGACGTCGTGGTGATCGGGCCGGGGCTGGGCTCCTACCCCGGAGCCGGAGAGTTTATCCGTGAGCTGATCCCACGCATCAAGGTGCCGTTCATAGTTGACGCCGACGGCCTCAACGCGCTCGACGGGCAGGTGGAGGTCCTCCGCACGGCGGGAGCGCCCTGCACGCTCACGCCGCACCCGGGAGAGATGTCCCGACTTACCCGCGAGTCGATCGAGGCGATAGAGGCCTCGCGGATCGGTTCCGCGCAGCACCTTGCGGAGGAGCAGAACGTCACCGTTATCCTTAAAGGGGCCAGGACGATCATCACGACCCCGAAGGGTGACGTCTTCATAAACACGACCGGGAATCCCTACATGGCGTCCGGCGGGATGGGGGACGCGTTGACGGGGATGGTCGCGGCGCTCGCCTCACAGGGGTTGTCGCCGACCGACGCGGCCTGCGCGGGGGTCTTCCTGCACGGGATGTCGGCGGACCTGCTGGTTCGCCGCTACCCGATGTCTGCGGTTTCCGCGACCGACGTGATCGAGAACATCCGCGAGGGCCTCCAGAACACAATGGGTGAAGAGCCGAAGGGCGAGGACGCCCCCAAATGACGGGCGGGAAGGGGAATGTCCCGGATATCCATTGATCTGCGGTCGGACTCCGAAGGGGAGACTATCGACATCGCGCGGGCGCTGGGCGCGGTCCTTGTCCCCGGCGATGTAGTCGCGCTCGAGGGCGAACTTGGGGCGGGGAAGACGGTATTCTGCAAGGGAGTGGGGGAGTCGCTCGGGGTTTCGCCGGAACGGATTGTTTCCCCCACCTTCACCATAGTCACGGAACACGAGGGCGCCCTTCCCCTGTACCACGTGGACCTCTACCGCCTTTCCTCCGAATGGGAAGCCGCATGCATAGGCCTGGAAGAGATCCTGAACGGGGAGGGGGTCTGCCTGGTGGAATGGCCGGAGGTAATCGTTTCATTATTGCCAAAACATTGTATAAAGGTTAGATTTCTATTTTTAGAACCCGATGGGCGGAGCCTGAACATCACCGCGGAAGACACCCCGCGGATGCGGGGATTTCTTTTTCGCTGCAAACCCTACCTTCCAGGAGGTTGACAAGGGTCATGGCACTCATCGTCCAGAAGTACGGCGGCACATCGGTCGGCACCATCGAGAAGATCAGGAACGTGGCCAAACGTGTTGCGCGCACGAAGGACCAGGGGAACGACGTCGTGGTCGTCGTCTCGGCGATGTCCGGGGAGACGAACCGGCTCCTCGGCCTGGCGCACCAGCTGTCGGAGCTGCCGAACGAGCGCGAACTGGACGTCGTCGCGTCCACGGGCGAGCAGGTCACGATCGGGCTTCTGGCCATCGCGTTGAGCGAGATGGGATACAAGGCGAGGTCTTTCTGCGGCTTCCAGATCCCGGTCCTCACCGATTCGGCCTACGTAAAGGCGAGGATCAGGAAGATCGACGGGGAGACGATCCACGCGGCCCTGAAGGAAGGGATGATAGCGGTCGTCGCCGGCTTCCAGGGCATAGACGACACCGGGGCGATCACCACACTGGGGCGCGGGGGGTCGGACACGAGCGCCGTCGCGGTCGCGGCGGCCCTCAAGGCGGACGTCTGCGAGATCTACACGGACGTCGACGGGGTCTACACGACCGACCCCAACATCTGCACGGACGCCAGGAAACTCGACAAGATCTCCTTCGAGGAGATGCTCGAGCTGGCGAGCCTCGGCGCGAAGGTCCTCCAGATCCGTTCGGTGGAATTCGGGATGAAGTACGGGGTGCGGATCCACGTGCGCTCCTCGTTCAACGATAATCCGGGAACGATAGTAACCAAAGAGGAGGAAATCATGGAAACGGCAGTCGTGTCCGGCGTGGCCTACAGCAAGAGCGAAGCGAAGATCACCATAGTGAAGGTCCCGGACAAGCCGGGGATCGCCGCCAGGATCTTCAAGCCGTTGTCGGACGCAAGCATCTCCGTGGACGTGATCGTCCAGAACGTCTCGGTCACAGGCTACACGGACCTGACCTTCACGATCGGGCGCACCGACTACAAGAAAGCGATGCTCATCACCGAGAAAACGGCGAAGGAGGTCGGCGCGGAGAAGGTGGTGGGCGACGACAAGATCGCGAAGGTCTCCATCGTCGGGATGGCGATGCGCTCCCACGCGGGCGTCGCCACGAAGGTGTTCGAGACGCTCGCCGCCGAGGGGATCAACATCCTCGGTATCACCACGTCGGAGATCAAGATCTCCTGCCTGATCGAGGAAAAGTACACCGAGCTCGCGGTGCGGGTGCTCCACAACGCGTTCGGACTCGGGAAGGCCGCATAAGGCCGCGGAAGACCGGGTCCTGGAAACAGGTCGAACGAACGGAGTGAAGATGAAGAAGATCTACCTGTACGACACGACGCTTCGGGACGGGACACAGGCCGAGGAGATCTCCCTTTCCGTGATGGACAAGATCGTCATCACGGAGAAGCTGGACGAGTTCGGAATCCACTTCGTCGAGGGGGGGTACCCCGGCTCCAACCCGAAGGACAAGGAATATTTCGAGCTCGCGAAAAGGCTCCGCCTCAAGACCGCGAAGGTGTGCGCGTTCGGGATGACCCGGCGGGTCGGTAAAAAGGTGGAGGAAGACGGCAACATGAAGGCGCTGCTCTCCGCCGAGACGCCTGTCATCACCGTGGTGGGCAAGTCCTGGGACTTCCACGTCACCGAGGCGCTTCGAACCACCCTCGAAGAGAACCTGAAGGCGATCCGGGAGACGATCGAGTTTTTGAAAAAGCGCGCAGGGCAGGTGTTCTTCGACGCCGAGCACTTCTTCGACGGATACAGGCGAAACCCGGCGTACGCGATGAAGGCCCTTGCCGCGGCCGCGGACGGCGGGGCCGACTACCTCGTCCTGTGCGACACCAACGGCGGGTCGCTCCCGTCGGACGTCGGGCGTATCGTACGGGAAGTCCGGA
>JAKALO010000028.1 GCA_021824125.1 Deltaproteobacteria bacterium
GAGTGCCACGAGGAGAAGGACGTGGCGGGGAAGAAGGCGGAGAACCACGACTTACACCTGTCGCGGGTGAGATTGCCCGAGACTCTCACGCTAGAACAGGCCTGCGCCCGGTGTCATCCGGACAAAGACGTGGCCGGCGTGCTGGCGGGGTGGAAATCCGGGGCCAGAGCGGGTAAATGACCGAGCAGGACGGAAAGCACGAAGAGGGGTCCCCCTGGTGGCGCCTGTCTTCGGAGCGGCAGGATCTTCTGGCCCTTGCGCTCGTTTTCCTGATACCTGTCGCGCTGCTGACGAAGATATTCACCAGCGACTTCGGGACGCACATCGCCATAGGCCGGGAGATCGTGCGGACCCTGAGCGTCGCGGACAAGGAATTCCTGAATTACCCGTCCCTGGGGATGCCGCAATCCAACCCGGTCTGGCTGTTCCAGGCGGTCCTATACCTGGTTCATTCGGCGGGGGGGGAGTACGCGGTCTCGTTCCTCGTTTGGGCCCTCACCGCCGGCATATGCCTGCTGATCCACAGGGCCACCGTCATCAGGGGGGCCAACCCGCTTCTGGCCTTCCTCGCGATCCTCGCGTTTTCCGGGTTCCTGCGGATCCGCATCCAGCCCCGGCCGGAGATCTTCACCTATTTCTTCATCTCCCTTACGATCTACCTGCTGACCGAGTACTATTTCGGGCGGAGGCGGCGGCTGATCTACCTCTTCCCGCCCCTCATGGTGGTCTGGGCTAATTCGCACCCCTCCTACCTCATCGCCTTCTTGCTCTGCGGCGCCTTCTTCCTGGACGCACTGATCCGGTCCGCCTGGAGGAAGGAGTTTTCGCCCGACCTGCTCAAGGGGTGGGTCGTCCCGCCGCTGGTCACGGTCGCCGCCGGGCTCCTTCTCTGCGGGCTCAACCCCGCGGGGTACGAAATGATCCTGGCGCCGATCCACGCCATCGCGCGCGGCGGCGGCGGCGCCTCGGGCCCGGATCCCGTCATGATGTCCATCTCGGAGTTGACGCCGGTGAAGGGGACGGGGTTTTTCATCTACTACAAGGCGGCCGCCCTTTTCGTCCTCGTTTCCCTCCTCCTCGGGATTCCGGGGCGCCGGATCTACCTGCTCGACCTCTTCCTGTTCGCGATTTCCTTCAAGGGCGCCTGGGACTCCGCCCGCGCGGTCTCGATGATGGGGTTGTTCCTCTCCCCGGGCATCTCACTGCACATGACCGGTTTCCTGGAAAGGGTTCGGGAATGGTCCCGGGAGCGGGAGCGGCGCATGGCCGCACCCCTGGAAAAGCGTTCCGGGAAAGGGAAGGGGGCGGGCAAGAGAGCAAGGCAGGGGAGGGAAAAGGAGATCGCGCCGCCGCCCGGCGCTCGTCCGGCGGCGGTCTCCCGGCAAGGCCCGCGCCACGCCGTTGCGGCGGCGATGGTCCTTGCCTGCCTCGCGTTCGGCGTGACCACCCTGTCTTTCTCCTTCTCACAACTGGAATACGGCATCGGGGTGACGGAACACAAGTTCTCCTTCGGGGCCGCCGAATTCCTGCGGAAGAACCCGGTGAAGGGGAACATGTTCAATTTCTTCGATATCGGGGGGTTCCTCGACTGGCAGCTCTACCCCGCCGCCCTCACGTTCCTCGACGGCAGGACCTACAACTCGAAGGTGTTCATGGAGCACCAGCAGGTGACGGGCGCGATGCCCGGGTGGGAAGAGATATTGCGGAGATACGGGGTTACGTACATCGTGACGAAAGCGATGGACTCCTCCGGGATGGTTCTCCCCCTCGTCCCCGCCCTGTCCAGTGACCCGAAATGGTCCCTCGTGTACGCCGACGGGCTCTTCCTTGTCTTCGTGCGGAATACGCCGGAGAACGCGGAATACATAAGAAGACACGAGGTCCCGAAGATGGTGCTCCCACAGCACATCATCCGGGAGGCTTACCACTACATGTACCTCGGCATCTCGCCGATCGTCGCGTATCAGACGATGAGCAACATGTATGAAATGCTGGGAGACCGCCAGGCGGCGATCGGGTCTCTCCGAAAGGCACTCGAATTCGTCGACGATCCGTTCCTGCGTTCCCGCCTGATGCGGCTCGAACAGGGCGTGGGAGGGGCTTCGCGTCCCCCGGGTCACCCCTGATCGCCAAGGCTTCCGGGTGGTATCGTGATACCCTGATCTGCACGGGGGTAAACGGGGAGAAGGCATGACCGTCCTGGAAAAGGGACTCATCACGATACCCGCCTTCAACGAGGCGGAAACGATCGGGGACGTCGTCCGGGGAATCCTCGGCGAGAACCTGGGGTGCGACATCGTTGTCGTCGACGACGGCTCCTCGGATAAAACCGCGCAGGTTCTCGGTTCCCTTCCCGTGATCGTCCTCTCTCACCCCGTCAACCTCGGGTACGGGGCCGCGGTCCAGACCGGCATGATGTATGCCGTCCGGAACGGCTACGATTTCCTGGTTCTCATGGACGCCGACGGCCAGCACATATCGTCACAGGTGGGGCTCCTGCTCGAGGAACTTCGGCGCGGCAACGATATCGTGATCGGTTCCCGCTTGTCGGGCGATTCCGGCTCGTACCGGATACCCTTCCTGCGAATGGCAGGGATCCGTTTCTTTTCGTTCCTCGCGTGGGTCCTGGGGGGCGTGCGCATCCGCGACGTGACGTCGGGGTTCCAGGCGATGCGCCGGGAGGTCTTCACGGTCCTGTCGCGGGAATACCCCGTCGACTTCCCCGACGCCGAGGTCGTCGTCATGCTGGGTTTGCGGAAATTCAAGGTGGCGGAAGTGCCCGTCGCGGTCCGGGAGCGGCAGGGCGGGGAATCCATGTATTCGAAGTTCGGAACGGTCCTGTACTACCCGTTCAAGTCCGTGCTGTCGTCGTTCATCGTTCTCCTGCGGATGCTCCGGGAGAAATAGGAGGTCCCGATGTCCCTTCACGCCAAGCTGATGATCACGCTCCTTCTTGCCGGAAACGCGATCCTGGTGATCGAGCTTCTCCGGAGAAAGCGGTTCTCCGAATCCTACACCCTCCTGTGGCTCTCCGTCCTGTCCCTCACGCTGGTCGCCACGTGGTGGGGCGGGTTCCACGCGGCCCTGGCCTACTTCTTCGGGGCGATCGCTCCCGTGTCGACCCTTACCCTCCTAAGCCTCGTGTTTATCCTCGGGATGCTCATCTTCTTTTCGATGAAGGTGTCACGGCTGGACGCGCAGGTAAAGGAACTGGCCCAGGAACTGGCCCTCAGGACCTCATCATCCCCAGGAGAGCTCCGCACACCTCGTCCACGGTGATGGCCCGGATGCAGATGTCCTTCCGGTCTCCTTTCAAGTAGCACTCCGGCACGAGCCCCCGGTGCGGCAGGTTGCAGGGGCAGTATTCGCAGACCTCCGGCCCGTGGCTGATATGCGAGTTCCCCTCGCCGAACGGCCCCCAAAGGATAGGGCTGCTGGGGCCGAACAGCCCCAGGGTCCGAACTCCCTGCGCGGCCGCGATGTGCATGGGCCCCGTGTCGTTCGAGAGGAACGCCTTCATCGACCGGACCAGGCAGAAGGTTTCCTCGAGCGTGGCCTTCCCGGAGAGGTCGACGATCCCCGGGTTCCCGTCCCTTATGAACTCGTTGAGTTCGCGGTCCTCCATCGTCCCGAGGAGGACCACCTTCACCCCTTTCTCCGACCCCAGGAGGCGCCTTGCCGCCTCCCGGAAATTCTCCCTCGGCCATTGCCTGGCCTTGACGCTGGTTCCAACGCTGGCGCAGAAGCCGACGAGGGTGTCACCTTTCGTGATGCCGCTTTCCGCGAGAAGGGTGGCGGCGGCCTCCGCGGATTCGGCCGAGCAGCGCACCGGGACCAGCCGGACCGGTCCGGAAACGCCGATGTAGGTCCCCATCTCGAGGGTTTTCCCGACCGCGTGGCGGTCGATTTCCGTCCCCACGGCGTGATGGTAAAACAGCCACCGGAACCGGTTCCGGAAGCCGACCCGCCGTTTCGCCGCGAAGGCGGCGAGGATAGAGGAGAAGTTCAGGTACGGCTCGGTGTCGAAGCACACGTCGTATCTCCGGAACATCCCCAGGACATTCCGGGTGTTCACCTCGATGACGCCGGATATGACGCCTCCGGTGTTTTCGAACACCGGCTTGTTGGACGGGTGGCACAGGACGTCGATCTCCGCGTCCGGGTATTTTTCCTTGATGGCGTAAATCAACGGCAGCGCCAGCACGGAATCCCCGATCGCCCAGAGCTTGATCAGCAGCACCTTCCGGGGGGCGGGAGGCTCCCCCCCCCCGCGAGAGAAGGCCTTCACCAGGGGGCCGACGGACAGGGTGACGGCGCCGAACACGTACTTGTCGATCGTCCTCAGGAACTTCACGTCGATCATCGTGTCTCCGACGATGAGATTGGTGGAAAATTCATTTTACAGCCGAAGGCCCACCGCGGGAAGCGGCGGGGAGCGCATCGATGGGAAGCGTGCTATGATTTCGCGTTATGAGGATTTACGTCGACGGAATGTTTTTTCGCCTTTCCGGGATCGGGCGCTGCTACGAGAACGTCCTCCGGGCGCTCCTGGAGGCGCCGGACGTGTCCCGGGTCTGTACGATCGTACCGGGCGGCCGGAGGGACGACTTCACCCGGGCATTTTCCTCCGGAAAGATGGAAGCGATGTATGCCGATTTCGCTGAACTTTCCTTCGGGGACTTCTTCCGGAAGGCGGGGATGATCCGGACGTTCTCCTCCGCGCCCGACATCCTGTTCTTCCCCCATTTCAACGTGCCGTTCTTCCTGGAGGGGAGGATCGTCTCCGTCGTTAACGACCTCATCCCCATCTCGGAATACTCCGGCTATTCCCGGTTGCAGCAGGCCGGTTTCCGGTTCCTCGTCCGGCATGCCTTGCGCGTCTCGGCGAATACAGTGTGCATCTCGCAGTTCGGCCGCCGGCAGGTGATGGACGCCTTCGACGTCCCGGAAGCGCGTCTTCCGGTCATCCACCCGTGGGTTTCCGGGCGGTTCCTGGCCGGAGGGGAAAAGGCACGGGAGGGGCGGGGGCCGGTGGAAGGGGATTACCTGCTGTTCGTGGGGAACCGGTACGTCTACAAGAACCTGCGGGGGCTGCTCGAGGCGCTCCGGTTGCTTCTCCCGGAGTTCCCGGGGCTGAAGGCGGCCGTCGTAGGCGCGCAGAAGAAAGGTTCCGACGAGGTCGAACGCCTCCTGGCGGACCCGTTTCTCCGGGAAAGCGTAGTGGAGTTCCCGGGGGCGTCCGACGATCAACTTATGTCCCTCTACGCACACGCGAGGGTGTTCGTGTTCCCGTCGTTCATGGAAGGGTTCGGGATTCCCCCCCTGGAGGCGATGGCCTTCGGTGTCCCGGTGGTCTGCTCGGATATCCCTGTGATCCGCGAGGTGTGCGGCGACGCCGTCCGGTACGCGGACCCCAAGGACGCCGGAGCCCTGGCGCGGGAGATCCGGAACGCGTTGATGGATACCGCCGGGAACGAAGTCTTCCGGGAGGCAGGCAAGGAGCGGGTCCGGAGATACGGGGTGGAAGAGTCCATCGGAAAATACCTTGCCCTGTTCCGGGACTGCCTGGAAAACCGGGGGGCATCCCCCCGCGGGGGAGGCCGGTGAGGGTCGCCTATTGCACCCCGATGAACGTCGAACGCGACGGGATCGGGGTGTATTCCCGGGAACTTTACGCCTCCTTGTCGAAATTGTGCCGCCTGGAACCGTTCCCGCTGGACCGGGAGGTCCACGGCCGTGACCACTTCCGGGAGATGGCGCGCGCTATCAACAAGTGCGACCTGCTGCACCTGGAACATTCATCGAACTTCTTCAAGTTGCCGTTCTTCCCGTTCCGCGAAGGATACAGGGATTTCCTGCGCAGGGTGAACGTCCCGCGGCTGGTGGTCTATCACGAGCCGGTGGAGAAGACTCCCGTGTTCCGGACCCCGGCGGCCGATACGCTCCGGGGCCGCGCGGTGGCGTTCTCGGCCTACGCCGCCCGGGTCCTGTCACGGCCCGTCGCGGATGCCTTGGTGATCTCGCGGTACAACCGGGAGATTTTTTCCATCCCGGAGCGGGTGATAGTCCACACGGAATTCCACGCCGACCTCGTGAGGCGGTTCTCGCCGCGTGCGAGGGTCACCGTGCGGCCGCACCCAGTCTACGTTCCCAGGGACCGGTCCGCGTCCCGGATGCCGGCCATCGCGCTTCCGTTCGGACCTGGTGACGTGGTCCTCACGGTCTTCGGCTTCATAGAGCGGCGCAAGGATTACCTCGGCGTGCTTGAAGCGCTTACCCGGCTGCCGCGGGAATACAAGCTCCTGATTGCCGGGGGATGCCACGAGGAAAGCGAGCGGACGTCACCGGAGTCGGTTTACGGAATGATCATGGGGTATGTGGAAAGGAGAAACCTGGCGGGTCGCGTTCACGTTACCGGTTTTTTCCCCGACGCCGCCGTTCCGGACATCATCGAGGCCACCACGGCGGTCGTGGCCCCCTTCCGGGGCGATCACAGCTCGGGGTCTATCAACCTCGGCCTCGCATATTCACGGCCCGTGGTCGCATACCGGACACGGTTGACGGAGGAGATGAACCGGAACGGTGCGGGATTGCTGGAGGTCGAAGGGGGCGAGGACCTGGCGTCGGTGATGCTTCGGCACGCGGAAGATCCCGGGCCGTTCCGGAACGCGGTGGAAACGGGCTCCGGATACCGTTCCAGGTACGGGTTCCCGGCGGTCGCCGAGCGGTTTACCGAATGGTATAAGGAAATGCTGGACGGCGAATCGAGAGCCGGGGAAGGGTGATTCAGGGATCCTTCCGCAGGACGAGCCACGCGAAGGTATAATGCTTCCCTTTCCAGGTCGTCGTCCGCTCTTCGGCCGTGAAATCCGTTTCTCCATGGGGTGAAAAGCCGAACCGTTTCGCATCGAGGATGAAATCGCGGAGTTCCGGTTCGGAGAAAATCCTCCAGTCCATCCCGAAGGCGATGATTCCCGCGGTATCGATCTTCTTCGGCCAGTAGTCCACCGAAGCGATGAAATGTCCTCCAGGTCGCAGGATCCGGGAGAGTTCCGCTAACAGGCCCTGCCCGTCGAACCCGTGTTCGATGACGGAAATGGCGGTGACGCAGCCGAAGGAACCGTCCTCGCACTCCATCCGGGTGAAATCCCCCGTCAGGTAACGAATGGCGTCGGCATGGGGCATCTCGTGGATCCTCGCATCGAGGTCGATCCCGGTCAGGTCCCGGTACCCGATGCGGTGGAGAATCGGGAGAATCTCGCACTCGCAGGCGCCGATGTCGAGAACGGGAATATCCTTCGGGACATGTTCTTCGATGAATCGGATGGTTTTATATACGTCCCAGCTCTTGGTCCCGTCGCCGACGTTTATGCCCTTCAGGAGGCCGAACTTGCGCAAGACCCGCTCTGCGAAGGTGGACGCGCAATCGATCCGACGCCGCCTCATCCCGGCGCGGGCTTCGGCCATCTGTTTCCGGGACTTCAACACTTCCACGGTCATGCCGGTTTTCCCCGGGGCACCGATTTATCAAGCCGATCCCTTACCCGACATACGATCATCTGGAGCAGGACGCGAAGGTAGACCGCAGGCAGCGCCCAGGGGCAGAACTTCCGCGTAAAGCGGATCGCGTTCCTCATGGTCAGATCGACGATGCGCCGTCTTCCTTCGCCGGGCATACCTAGCGTATCGATGGCCGCTCCCACCTTGTGGTAGACGACGCTTCCCGGCGCGTATGCCATGCCGTATCGTCCGGCCGCCCGGGCTGCCCAGTCCGGCTCTTCGTAGAAGAGGAAGTAGTCTTCACAAAGGAGACCCACATCGCGCAGGAAGCCCTTCGAGACGAACATCGAAGCGCCGGCGACGTAATCCATGCGCCGCTCGATCTCGCCCTGGTCGAACCTTTCGTTCACCGGCCGCCGGTACCCGAGACACCTTGCGTGGACGATCCACTTGTTGTAGGTCGCCCCCCCTCTCGCCCACAATGTTTCCGGGGCATGATAGAAGGGAAGTGTAGACCCGCACATGCCCGCGTGGGGTTTCTCTTCCATGCGTCTAACGAGGTGCGATAAGGCGTCAGGTTCGACGACCGTGTCGTTATTGAGCAGCCAGGCGAAATCGAAATCATCACGCCGCAGGGCGTACCGCAACCCGACGTTGTTTCCCCCCGCAAAGCCCAGGTTGGCCCCGGTGTTTACCAGGATGAGCCGGGCTTTAGCTTCCTCCGGGCCCCCGCCGGACTCGGCCCGATCCCTGTCGTGCTCCACGAAGGGAATGGGTTTCGGTAGAGGGGGATTGGTCAGTCGGCGCAGCGGGTTCCCTTTGTTGACCCAGGCGTCGAGATCACCCGAAGCCCATGCCTTGATGCGATCGCTGGAGCCGTCCTCCGAACCGTTGTCGCAGACGATGACCCGGTAGTCGGGGTGATCGATCCGGAACACGCTCTCCAGGCACTCGATCGTGTCCCGCCACCCGTTCCAGTTCACGATGAGGATGTAGACCCTGTTCACGTGGTAACCCGCTTGCCTTTCCGGGCGAAGAGGAGCATCGCTTCGGCCTTGTTCGCCATGACGGAGATCGCGTTGATGACCCTCTGCGCCAGGTCCTTCGCTCCCCAACCGGTGACGTGACTGTTGTCCTTCGCCTCCCAGCGGATAACATCGAAACCCCCCGCCTTCACCAGGGTGAGGAGCGTTGCAGGCGTGAAATGCCAGATGTGCTCATCGGGACGCCAGGAGGCCCAACGGGCTCCCAGGAGCGCCCCCATGAGGCTACCCGCGTTCGGGACCCCGATGACGAGAAGACCGTCATCCTTCAGTATCCGGCGAATCTCCGCCAGAAGAAACTTCGGAGCCTCCACGTGCTCGAGTACGTGGTTGAGGACGATCACGTCGAAGGAAGCGTCGCCGAACCCGGCGTCCTCGATCCTTCCCGAAACCACGTCGAGTCCTTTCTTTTCTCGTGCATAGGCGGAAGCCCAGTTCGACACCTCGACGCCCTTGACGGCAAAACCCTTCCCGGATGCGACTTCCATGAGGACACCGACGCCGGTCCCCACGTCAAGGAACGTGCCGCATGGTTTGATGCGGCGGATCTTCTCGACGAGCGGCTCGAAAAGGGAACGGAAGGTATCGTCCCGCTCAACGTATCTCCCCGGCCCGGTGAAATATTCCCCGGCGTAGAGGGTGTCGGCCTGGTGGAAATCGGCGGTATAGACGAGCCCGCAGGCGCGGCACCGGACGATGGATTTTCCGCTTACCTCCAGAAAAGTCGAGGCATTATCATTCCCGCATATGCAGCAGGCCGTACGCGGTCCCTCCTCTCGCGGTGGCGTCATGTTTTCAGCGCCGTGTCCCAAAGGAGGTGCGTCGTGACAAGGGGTTGCCAGGTCATGTTCCGGCTCGGATCATCCGCGGGAGCGGCGAGCCGTCTCCTCGAGTATCCGGTCGAGTTCCTTGACGATGACTCTCCAGTCGAACCGCTCCTTGACGATGCGGTGAGATTCCATTCCCTGGTCCGCGAGGTCGATTTTTCCCGAAACAGCCTCGGTGATCAACTCCGCAAGCCTTGCCGCGTCTCCTACGGGGAACAGCGAGCCTACTGTGCCGTTCCGCGTCATGTCCCTCGGCGCGGGAAGGTCCGATGATATCACGTAGTTTGCGAAATACATCGCTTCGAGCAGGACGAAGCCGAAGCTTTCCCACCTGGAGGTATGGCAGAAGATCTTCGCCCGCTTGTAGATTCCGTAAAGTTCGGTTTTATCGGAAATTTGCCCGGTGAAAACGAAGATCTCCCGCAGATGGGGATTTTTCCTGACCATGTCGTCGACATGCGACCGGAATGAATCCGATACGACCGGCCCCACGAAGTAGACCTTCCAGGCGGAAAGGAGGTTCCGGTCGACGGCGCCGAGCGCATCGACCAGCAACTCATTGTATTTCGCGGGATCGCCGAGCCGGCCGACGGTCAGGATGATGTTTTCCTTGCCCTCGATCCAGCCTCGGGGGTCGTCGTAGCCGTCGAAGGTGAAGCCGTTCGGGAGGAGGTGGAGGCGCCCTCGGAAGTAATGGTTTCCGGTCAAACACCCGTATGTGTAGGTTGTTTCCACGGTATACACATCTACGGCAAGTTTGGAAAGGAAGTGCTTCAAACGGCGGAGTTTGCGCGAGACCGCTTTGGTCTCCATCCCCAGGATTCGTTCCAACTCAAGGTGGCTCATGTCGAGTTTCAGGAACACGATGCCATCGGGACGTACGAACTTGAACAGGAGGGCGTAAAGAAGCGTGACCACCCCGTCGTGGTAGAAGTTGACGACGTCGTAGTCCTTCCCGCGTGTGGCTATTAGCTTGAATATTGTGGCGGCGTTACGGAAACGGCCGCGCCACGCCCCGAGCGGCACGAGAGATACGGCCTTCGCGTATTCGGTCCCCGCAAGTTCCTCCGCCATTCCTTCGCGCTTCTCGAAGAAGGCGAGGGACGACCGCCACCCGGAGATGGTTGCGAGAAAATACGGGACAGCGCCTACGTCCTTGTGAAGGTGGACGTGTTCGAAGTCGTTGAAGACCGTCAGAAATCTCTTTCCGCCCATAATGTCTTCAGGTGTTCCCGCGTACGGCTGATCCGACGATGAAATTCTTGAACAGGTGGACGTCGAGGAGCGCCTCGATGGCGGGTTTGCGCCTTCGCCCCCGGAAAAAGGCCTTCGCCAGCGCGGGTAGAGTTCCGGGGTGCCGAATCAGGAAATGCAGGAAGTTCCTGGCCACGTTGGCCTTGTACCCCTTGAGGAACGACTCGCGAATCCGGCGGACCTCCTCCTTCGTGAAGGTTCCCCCGTCGATCGTCAGGTCACCGTGGGTAATCCTCGACAGCGTCTCCGGCGGCAGAGAACCTTCGATGAGCCCTCTCTCCACGAAATCCTGTTCCAGCCTTGTCCCGGGCAGGGGAGTGGCGACGAAAAGTCCCGGGGAGACATCGTATTCCCGCTGGAGCCGCAAGGCGAAATCCACCGTGTCAAGCATCTCCTTCGTCGTTTCGCCGGGGAAGCCGATCACGAAAAAAGACATGGCGTCCAGCGCCGTTTCCCTGCACCAGGCGGCCGCGCGAATTACGTCGTCGAGATCGAGTTTCTTGTCGACGATCCCGTTCAGCACCTTCTGGTTCCCCGATTCCACCCCGAAAACAAGATAGACGCAACCGCTTTTCTTGCAGTCGGCCAGGATCTCCTTCGAAAGGGTGTCCACGCGGACCCCGTTGGGCGTGTCCCAGGTGAAAGTCGCACCCATGCGGAGAAAGCCGTCGAGCATCCCTTTGAACCGCTTTACGTTCGCCGATATGTTGTCGTCCTCGAAGTGTACGTGGGTAATCCCGTATTTCGAGATGAGGTGTTCGATGTGCGAAAGGACGTACTCGACGGAGTGTGCCCGCCATTTCCTTCCCATGTGGAGATGGATGGAGCAAAAGACGCAGTTGAAGGGGCACCCGCGGCTGGTGATCACGGAAACGGCCCGCTCCGACCCGTCAACCGGCGGACCCGGGCGGTCGCTCCATCCCATGCCCTGAATGCGAAAATACGCTTCCATGTCGACGAGGTGGTAGGCCGGGAAAGGCAGGTCGTCGAGGTTCGCGATCCGTGGCCTCTCCAGGTTGACCCTTACACCTTCCCCGTTGCGGACAAATGTCCCGGGTATATCGGCCCAGGAACCCCCTTCCCGCACCGAGAGCGCGATATCGAGCAAGGTGTATTCGCCCTCCCCGAGACATACGATGTCGACGGCCGCGGTCTTCGTGAAGAACTCGTTCGGTCTTGCGGAGGGGTGGTTGCCGCCGACCGCGATTACCGCCTCCGGCATAGCTCTTCGTGCGATATCCGCGGCCTGTAATGCGTTTTCTGCTTGAGTGGTGAAGGGGCATGTGATCCCGATGATATCCGGTTTCCTCACCCCGATCTCCCTTGCAAGGGCATCCCAGGAAAGGCCCATATGGAAGCGGTTGCCAGAGGCCGGCGTGACAGGTCTTTCAAGGTCAACTTGACCGTCGAGCACCTCCACGGGAAAGCCGTTTTTCTCCAACATGGCCGCAATGGAAAGCAGGCCCACCGGAAGGCCTGCGGAGGGTCTGGGCGCCCCCGGGGTGTGGGAGGCGGGTGGGCGGATGAGGAGTATCTTCATGTCTTCCGTCGTATGTCCCTGGGGCATGGTTTTCGGTTGCCGCCGGCCTTACGAGATCAAGTTCAGGATGTTCTTCAATTTTTGGATTGCCAGTTTCCTGGGCCCGATGCCGTGCCACATGATCCTGCGGGCGTAATTTCTCAATCGCTTGAAATCATGCTCGAGCGTGTAGACCTTGTACGGTTCGTCGGACAGCCAGAAATCGTCGTCGATGAATCCCACCCGCCTGCAATCCTGGTACAGTTTCGTTCCCGGAAGAATCCAAAGGCTTCCTGCAATACCGATGCCGTTCGGCCGGGTATTTTTGATGAAGGCGATGGTTTCTCCCACTGTTTCATCCGTTTCACCGACGCTGCCTACGATCAGCAACGCCGTGGCGAGGATGCCGGCTTTTTTCGTCTGCTCGATGGCCCTTGTCGCGGATTCGATGTCGTTTTCCTTGTTCATTTTATCAAGGAGCATCGGAGATGCCGTTTCGATTCCATAGGTGATGCAGTAACAGCCTGCGCTTTTAAGTCTACCGAGGAGATGTTCATCCACGCAGTCCGACCTTGTCGTGCAGTGGAATGCGATTTTAAGATTCCGATGGATGATTTCGTCGCACAATTCGATTGCCGCCTTCTTATCGACGGTCATCGCGTCATCGGCGAAACAGAAGTGCCGTATTCCATGCTTTTCGTACAGGAGTTCGATTTCATCGACCATGTTCTTCGGCGACCGACGCCGCCATCCCCTCCAGATCCACCACGTGGAGCAGAAGGTGCATCGGCCCTTGCACCCTCTTGAAAAAATGACCGAGATCCGCGGCTCCCGATCCAGCCTCACGCCGTTAACCACCTTCAGGTGGCCGTCGTTCCGTGCAGGATATTTATGCAGGTCAATCAGATGCCAGGCGGGAAACGGTAGAACGTCAAGATCCTCCACGTATTTTCTGGGGGGATTCGTGATGATTTTCCCTGAACCGTCCCGGTAGGCAATCCCGCTTATTTCGTTCGGGTTTATCCCTTGCGCCAGTTCGAGACATGTCTGTTCTCCCTCTCCGATCACGATACAATCTATGGAGGGATAATTCGCCAGGAGTTGCTTGTGCATGATCGTGGCATGTGCACCTCCCATGACCACATAGGTTTTTGAATCAAATTCCTTGGCCATCAGGGCGACATCCAGGGCCTTTTTACGCCCCGGGGTAAGGCATGTGATACCGACCATTTCCGGATGAAATGCCTCGATCGCTTTTCGTATGGAATCCCTTCCTTCCCGGCATCCGTCGACGATACGCACATCGATTCCGTGTTTCAGAAGTGTGCCCGCGATATAGAGCAGACCGAGAGGCGGATTGGAAAATCCGAGTTGTTCCGTCTCGTGGGGGTTGACCAGCAATACTCTTTGCATCCTGTTCATTTCTCTATTATCGACAGGTTGCCCCATGCAAGGATAGGGGATAATCCGACTTCGGTTATCGCGGTTTGAGGAGCGCTTGAATGAGTGATCCCCCCTTGACGCTTATGAAAAGATTCACGTTCAGCCATCGTGACAGCACCCTGGCGGGAGAGAACAGGCGCCCGAGGAACGGGATTCCTTCGAGGTCATCAAGGACGGGACTGACATGGTTCAGCAGGACGACATGGTACCCGGATTTTTCCGCCGCACGATGAACCGCCTTCCCGCTGAAATGGTAGAGATGGTCCGGCGCTGACCACCATCCCCACTTCTCACCGGCAAGCCGGGAAGCCCAGGAATTCTTGTTGGGGAACTGAAGGAATATCACGCCATCGCGTGAAAGGAATTTTTTTATCAGGCAAAGATATTCGACCGGACCGGGGATATGTTCCAGCACATCCATGAGGACGACAGCATTATATGTCCGGCCGGAAAGGGCCGAGAGATCACTGACGGCATCTATCTTATAAGCAAGCCGTTGAAACTCACGGCATTCATCATGCAGTTCGACGGAGTCCACATGGATTCCCCGCTGCCTGGCGAAATCCGCGAACACCCCGATGTTGCTGCCTATTTCCAGGAGCGATTCGATGCGGGCATGGCGGCGAATCAGGGCAAGGATTGCGCCGTAACGACTGGTGAACTCCTTTTCCCGAAGGAAATAGGTCAGGATCCGGGTCTTCAGGGGATAGGTTTCCGCGTTTACGCGGAGAGGGTCCGTTTCCGTGACCGTCATCAGAAAATCGCATTCGTGGCACAGTTGCGCGGAGTGTCCGTTGTTGATCCGGACGGTATCGGTCGGAGGATGGTTGCAGATAGGACAGATCATCGCAGTATATCGCGGACGATCGTATCACGGCAGTTACTTACCGCCTTGTTCGGGGTAAGGAAGAGCAGGATGCCCACTGTAGCAAGGAAGGCGGCGCCGCGGAGGACCAGTCCCGCTTTCAATTCAAGGCCGGCGGGGATCAACCAGGTGACTCCAAGTGCGGCGACGCTGATTCCGAGGGAAATCAGTAGGACCTGCCAGGCGCTCTTACTGAAGACCCGGATGCCGAGCCGCCGTAGTTCGAATGCTCCCCCAACCACGAGGGCATAGTAGGCGATCGACGTAGCGAGGGCCAACCCCTTTATTCCCATGCCCATTTTCATGAAGAGGTAATTCAGGATCGCGTTCAGGAAAATCGCGCAGAAGGATATCAACCCTATCGCAAACAGTTTCTCCAGAACCTGGAAGAGTCTGTAAAAAATGGGCCAGGTGAAAAACGCCGGGATGGCAAGGGACAGGAAGGCAAGGGCGTCTCCCGTCATCAGTGTGGATGCCGAGGAAAACACCCCGCGCTCGAAGGCCGCTTTCACGATCTGGTTTGCGTAAAAGGCCGTGAAGAAGGTGATCGGCACGGAGACGATCAGGACCCCGCACAAAATATCGTTCATCAGGGGTTCCCTGTCGGCGGACTCGGAAAGGGGAGTTATGAAAATGCTGTCGAACATCAGGATCGAACACGGGATCATCGCGATCAAGGCCCCATAGGACAGTGCGGAAACCCCGCCTGTCACGAGGAACGAAGCGAACGCCCGGTCCACGAGCGTGAAGATGTACCCTGTCAGGTACAGGGGGAGGAGGGAAAACAGTAGGCGAACTATGCCCCGGATTTTCTCTCCCCCCAACCCGGCGCCGAACCGGACCTCCCGCATGCCGACGGCGACGACATAGGCGAAGATGATCATGTATGCGGCGGAAAAAGAGATCGGGATGACATACGGCAGGTCGTGCCAAACGAACAGGATCATGAATGTCGACGATGCGATGATAAGTTCCCCGATGTAAAACGCCTGGAACCTCCTTTTCGCCCGAAGGAAGGATCCGATGGCATGATAAGGAAGGTAGAGGATGGCCATGGGGGCGAGGAAATACAGGTTCCGTAGAACGAGTTCCTTTTTTTCCGGGCTGAAGCCGGGCGCGATCCAGGGGGTCCAGGGGGCAACGAGAAAGAGCAACAGGCATAAAACGGCGGAGAGAACCAACGAAAAGGAGAAGATCGATCCCGCCAGCGAACGGAACTCCTCCTCTCCTTCCTCCTGGAGGGTTTTTACAAGTCGGGGGATGCCGAGAGAGTCGAATATGTCTCCGAAAATGAAAATCACCAGGCTCAAGACCGCGGTCGCCACGTAGAAAGCGTCCAATTGCGCTGAAAGCCCGATGTAGGCGGTGATGACGATGTGCTTGCCGAAGGCGATGACGCGGGCCGTCAGGTTTATGGCCGCGACGGAAGCGACTCCCCGGATTGCTGTTTGCGGCTTGAATCCCACGGTGGATGTCCGCTTCCTTATGATACGGATGAAACGATCAACCGGCCCCGGGAAGACCCAGGCGGGCCGGGAGGGTTCCTTCTACCGGAATGGGTTGCTCTACTTGATCACCTTGTCGATCTCGGTCCTCAGTTGCTGAGGCGTCACCGCGCCGACCACGCTGTAGGAAATCATCCCTTTCCTGTCGATGATGAACAGTGCCGGGGTTCCCGCGACCCCGTAGGGATCCGCGACCACAAAGGAATCCCCGACGAGTTCGTCGAACACGATCCGGAACAGGATCTTCTCGCTGACGACGAACTTGTCGATCGCCTTTTTCATCTCCTTGCCGTCGAGGTTCACCCCGACCACATGGAGCCCTTTTCCGCCGTACTGCGTCGTCATCTCATTGATCATCGGCATCTCCTCGCGGCAGGGGCCGCAGAAGAAAGACCAGAAGAACAGCAGCACGGGTTCCTTGTCCTTGCAATCCTTGAGGCGGAACTCCTTGTCGGCGAGGTCGCGAACCGAGAAGTCCGGCGCCGGATTGCCCGCCTTGAGAGTTTCGATCCCCTTGACCGTCGGGATCTTGGTGTAGGAGCTCCCCTTGCTTTCCTGCCCGGTCGCCGGCCCGGCCCCAAGGGTTGCGACCAGCGCTGCCGCTGCGAGAAAAATCGAGAACTTTCCTGTCATGGCGCCCTCGCTCATTTTTTGATCTCCTTCACCGCCTGCGCGATCACGCTCCTTAAGTGCTTCTCGTCTCCCTGCTTGTAGCCGACGTGGTAGAACCGGATCTTGCCGGTGACGTCTATGACCAGCGTCGTGGGAAGAACCATGGCGTGGAAAGACTGAGCGACCGTCCGGGTCTTGTCGATGATGACCGGGAAGTTGATCTTGGTCTCCATCCCCTGCATGAACTTCACGACGCGGTGGGTCCCGAACGAGTCCAGGTTCACGCCGATGATCACCAGTCCCTTGTCCTTGAACTCGTTGTAGATGTCGACCAGCTTCGGCATCTCCTCGATGCAGGAAGCGCAGTAGATCGACCAGAAGTCCAGGACCACGACCTTTTTTCCCTTCAACCGGGTGTAATCGATCGGCTGGTTCTCGATCGTCTGGCCGGTGAACATCGGCGCGTCGGCGCCCTCCTTGATCCCCCCGCCCCCTCCTACTCCAAAAAACGCCCCCGCCGGACGGGCGAGCGCAAGCATCGCCAGAACGGCAACTACGAAACGGAATGGGGATCTGCGGTTCATTTCAGGACATCCTCCCAGGTTAATTTTTCAATTTATACCATAGAGTTCGGTTATAACGAAACAGTAAACGCTTTCCCGCCTTCCGGTTGGGACGGCCGGCTTGACTATTTATTCACGGTCCCTGTAACATATCGACAATATCCGGGTATTCTTTAATAGGTTTTCACGGTTCTTCAAAAATATTCACAGGAGGTTGCATCATGAAGAAGATCCGCTTCGCGGCTCCGAAAGTGGTCGGCTCTTCCAGTGTTCACCCCTGCTGACGTTTACGGCACCCACCGGGTGTACATGCCTTTCTTCGCATCCCGCCGGTAGAGGAACGTGTCGCCTGCCGATTTCCGGGTCGTCGCATCGCTGTTTTTCGCGCAGATGCGGGACCTGTGGCCTTATTTTCTCGCGGGCGCGGGGTTCGCCGCCCTTATCAAGACGTTCAAGTGGGACCGGCGCATACGGGCTTCCCTGGTCCACAGGCAGGGATCGGCCATCCTGATCGCGGTCGCGGCGGGTCTTGTCTCGCCCCTGTGCTCCTGCGGCATCCTTCCCGTAGTGATTTCCCTGTCGGCAGCGGGGGTCCCCCTTCCCCCCGTGCTCGCATTGCTGATCACTTCACCGCTGATGAGTCCGGACGCGTTCATCATAACCGTGGGGCAGCTCGGCTGGGAGTATGCGCTGTGGAAGCTCGCGATC
Organism: Deltaproteobacteria bacterium; assembly: GCA_021824125.1. Lineage (GTDB taxonomy): Bacteria > Desulfobacterota > Deferrimicrobia > Deferrimicrobiales > Deferrimicrobiaceae > JAKALO01. Next base: position 17,840 of record JAKALO010000028.1, read on the forward strand.
GCCGCGCTGGTCGGATTGTTCGCGGGTTTTCTCTCGCTTTGGCTCGGACGGCGGCGGATCCCTGCCGGGAAAGGGCACAAGGCGGAAAAGATCCCCGGGAAGGAAGGAGCCCCCGCGCCCGGCTTCGAGGACATCGTTAATGCGGGCTGTTTTTCCCATAATCCCGGGGAGGGCGGCGTGGTGGACCGGGAGAACCGGTTTCTTTTTTTCCTGGAGCGGTTCCGGGACATGGGGGTCATGGTCGGGAAGTATTTGGTCGCGGCGCTTATCATCCAGTCCGTCGTGACCTACTATGTTCCCGCGAACGTCATCGAGCCCTTCCTTGGAAGGGGATCCTCGCTTTCCGTGTTGTTCGCGGCCCTGGTCGCCATCCCGCTGCCGCTGCCGCAGGTCATGGCCCCGGTCGTCGTCAAGGGCCTTCTTTCCTCCGGGATGGCTCCGGGGGCGGGTATGGCGATGCTGATCGGCGGGCCCGTGACCAGCATCCCCGCCCTCTCGGTGCTCCTGGGCGTCTACGACCGCCGGGCGTTCGGCCTCTACCTCGGTATCGGTGTCGCCGCCACTCTCGGCTCGGGATTTCTATTCCAATACCTCCATGGGTAAATCTAGCCCGCATTTCTCACCACGTTCCGTAGCGAGGCGGTGGAGACGGGCGTGGATACAAGGCGCACGAACTTCGGGCGACGCAGGCGTAGTTGAAACTACGTCGAGGAGAACGAAGGAGTGCAACGCAGTAGACATGCCCGTATCCGCCGCCGCAGCAGGAGGCTGGTGGGAAATGCGGGCTTGTGGAAGTTTACGCCGGTCCCGGTCCTGCCTACGGCTTTTCGATCAGGGAGGCCTTAATGATCGTCACCGGGTCCTTGGGGACGTCCTGGAACATCCGTTGGTTTCCCGTAGGGACGTTCCGGATCTTGTCGACCACGTCCATCCCCTCCACGACCTTCCCGAAGACCGCGTAC
>JAKALO010000029.1 GCA_021824125.1 Deltaproteobacteria bacterium
CTGTCCCTCGGCGTTGAGGTAAACCTTGTCGCACTGGGCGGGGCGCTTTATCGCCGCCGATTCCCGGACGGGGCAATGGATTCCATCCTCCCAGCACGGGGTCTTCCTGCCCGCCATGATCGCGTAGCAAGTCTCCCCCACGACCTTGTCCATATCGAGCCCCACCCGTGCAAGGAAGGAGGTGTTGACTTGTGCGATCCGGTGCGTCCCGGGATCGACCACCACGAGATTGTCGGTAATGTTGTTGACGATCTTTTCGCTGAAGTCCCTGGCCGAACGAAGCTCCGACTGGACCTGTTTCATGTGCGTGATGTCCGTGACTATCCCTACGGAACCCAGGAAGGTATCGTTGATCATCAGGGGCGCCGCCGAGATCATGCCCACGAGGCAGGTGCCTTCCTTGCTCTTGAAGTTCAGCTCGTATACATCCGATATTCCCTTGCGGCGGCGGTCCAGCTGGTTTTTCACAACGGCTATGGAGCTTTCGTCCATGAGATCGAACAGGGACCGCCCCGTGATCTCATCGGGACTGTACCCCAGCATTCCGGCCAGCCGCCCGTTGGCGAAGGTCACCCTGGCTTCTTCGTCCACGAAGAAGATGCCTTCCCGGGCCGTCTCCACGATGGCCTGGTACTTTTCCTCCGATGCCTTGATCCGGTGTTCGAGGTTCTTTCGTTCGGAGATGTCCCGGCCGTGCTCGATGGCCTGGATGGTGGTTCCCTCGGCGTCTTTCACGGGGTAGGCGTGTATCTCGAAATGCCTGAGAAGTCCGTTCGGCAGCCGGATCACTTTTTCGCGCACCTGCGGTTCGCCGCTCCGGAAGACATCCCGGACATGGCACTCCCCGCAAACCTCGCTGCGGCCTTGAAACACCTCATAACATTGTCTGCCCATCATTTGTTCGGGTTCGCGATGATAGATGTTCATCAGGGCCTGGTTGCCCATCACGATCCGGAAGTTCCGGTCATAGATGACCAGGGGGTCGGTGATGCTGTTCAGGATCCTGTTCAGGAACTGTTCCCGCGGAGAAACCGGATCCATTTCCAGCTCCTCGAATGCCCTGATGCGGCCGACACATCAACCGATGGAAGGTTCTGTCAGCGGCTTACGCGCCGGTAGGGGTGCAGGAGGTGGACGAGTGACATGCCATCAGCCGGACAAATCGGAAAAATTCGCTTCGATAAGTATCTATAAGTGAAAATGTATTATAAAACCGGAGGTACGGCAAGCTCATCTCGATATACTGATATCCCCGCCGTTTCGGAACAACGAGGCGCGGATCTCCGTACCAGTTACACCGGAGTTTTCGTTGGGCAATATACGGGCCATCGGACCATGCCCGCATTGGGAGCCGAATTAAAAAAAAAGGGTCGCGGCCCGGGAAGCCGCAACCCCTTGAAATCGATGGTCGGGATGACTGGATTTGAACCAGCGACCCCCTGGTCCCGAACCAGGTGCTCTACCAGGCTGAGCCACATCCCGGCGGTGAGAAATGCGGGCTAGGTATCTTAGCAACGGCTTCAGCGGGCCGTCAATATGTAGATTCCCCCCATCACTATGAGCAATCCCCCGAAAAGGCGCTTCAGGAGCAGGTCCGGGAGGGCGACCGCGTACCCGGCGGAGAGCCAGGAGCCGGCGAAAAACCCCGCGATCAGGAGGAGCCCGGCGGCCACGCTCACGTGCCCCGACCGGTAGAACTGCAGGAACGCCAGGATGCCGATCGGCGGGAGCAGCATCATCAGCGACGTCCCCGTCGCCATCTTCTGGCTGAACCCGAAGAGGTAGACCATCGCCGGGATCACGAACACCCCTCCGCCGATTCCGAACATCCCGGACACGGCGCCCGTGAAGGCGCCGACGAACAGGAACCCGAGATAGGACAGTGGCAAGTCGCTCCCTCCTTCGCGCTATAGCCCCATCGGCTCGCCGCAGAGGAGCACGGTGATGTCGGAGTGCGGCGGCTTCCGTTCGATCATCGAGTAGACCCGGCAGATCCGCTGAGGGGAGTCGCAGTCCTCGCAGAAACCGGTCACGGCGCAGGGCGTCTTCAGGTGCAGCCGCTTCGTGTTCCTGGGCGCGACGTAGGTCTTGATCCTGCGGACCGCGGCCTCCACGTCGGCGACCACTTTCTGGGCGCCCGCCACTACCAGGATCTTCTTCGGGCCGAAGGTCATCGCGTTCGTCCGGTTCCCGTTCATGTCCAGGTTGACGAGGACGCCCGTGAGCGTCACGGCGTTCGTGGAGGTCAGGAACAGGTCGCACGTGAGCTGACCGAGCCTCGCCCCCGCCTTCTCCCCTTGCGGCACACGTCCGTGGTCGAACAGCCTCTTGCCGCTCTCCCTGAACGCGTCGTGGATCCCGAGTTCCGCGACCGTCATCGACCCGCCGAAGCCGATCGAACCCGCCGTTACGCATTCCCGGAGAACGCGCTCCCGTACCTGGTCCGGCCCGGGAAAGTACTCGGCGTCGAATCCGTTCTTCCGGAGCGCCTCCACGCATTTTTTCGCGCGCAGCTCGAGCTGCCACAGTCCAAGGTCCACACGGTTCATCCCGTCACCCCCTCCGCCGGGGACATTCCCGTCTCAAGCCACAAGTCCGGGAGTGTCACCGCTCGACTGCCTTCCGGATGTTTTCCTTCATTTTGGAGATCGTTTTCCCGTAATCTTTCGTCCCGAAGATCCCCGATCCGGAGACGATGACGTTCGCCCCCGCCTTGACGACCTCCGCCACGTTGTCCGCCTTGATCCCGCCGTCCACCTCGATGTCGACCACAAGGCCGGACCGGGAGAGCTGCGTGCGCAGCAGCTCGATCTTGCCGACCATCGACGGAAGGAACGCCTGCCCGCCGAACCCCGGGTTCACGGTCATGATCAGGACCATGTCGACGTCGGAGAGTACCCACTCGACCGCCGAAAGGGAGGTGGACGGGTTCAGGGCGACCCCCGCCTTCTTCCCCAGCTCCCGGATGCGGGCCACGGCGCGCTGCAGGTGGCAAGTCGCCTCCGGGTGGACTGTGATGACGTCCGCGCCGGCCCCGGCGAAGACATCGATGTAGCGCTCCGGCTCCACGATCATCAGGTGGACGTCGAGCGGGACCTTCGCGCAGCGCTTGATAGCCGCCACTACCGGGGGGCCGATCGTTATGTTGGGGACGAACCGCCCGTCCATGACGTCCACGTGGAGCATGTCCGCGCCCGCCTTCTCCGCCGCGCGGACCTCCTCGTCCAGTCTTCCGAAGTCGGCGGAAAGAAGCGACGGCGCGATGTAATAGTCCATGGGGCTCCCCGTTTCCCGTGCGATTGGGGTCGATTCTACCACGTCACTTTTCCTTCCGCAGCAGCGCGGCGAAGAAGCCGTCGGTGCCGTGCCTGTGGGGGGCAAGCCTCACGTACCCCTCCGGGGTCCACGCGTCCGGGGGTCCCGTCCACCCCGGCGCGGCCTCCCTGCCCGGGCACGCGGCTCCGCTCTCGCGCAGGAATGACGCCACGACCTCCTCGTCCTCCTCGCGGAGCGGGGAGCAGGTGCAGTAGGCCAGCAGCCCCCCGGGCCGCAGGCAATCCCAGGCGTTGCGCAGTATCGCCAGCTGCAGCGACGCCATCCGCCCGGCGTCGCCGGGGTCGAACCTCCATTTCGCGTCCGGGTTGCGGCGGATGACTCCCATCCCGGTGCACGGCGCGTCCACCAGGACCTTGTCGTACCGCCCGCCGGAGCCGGGTAGCGGTCCGGCCGTGAAATCGTGAACGACGATCGTGACGCCGTCGGCGCCGAGGCGTGTCACGGTTTTCCGAAGGATCCTCGCGCGCGGCGCGGAAACGTCCACGGCCGTCACGCGCGCCTTTCCCCCGGAGAGCGCGGCGATGTGGGTCGTCTTCCCGCCGGGGGCGGCGCAGGCGTCCAGGACTGCCTCCCCTTCGCGCGGGGAAAGGAGCGGGGCGATCAGCTGGGCGCCCTCGTCCATCACGAGGTATTCCCCCGACCGGAAACCCGGATCGTCGTGCACCCCCCCCGGCCTGCCGAGCAGGATCCCTTCGCTCGCGTACCGGCAGGGAGTGGGTTCCATCCCCGCCCCGGAGAGCCGGACAAGGAGCGTTTCCCGCTGGACGCGGAACGGGTTCGCCCGGACGGCGAATGGGGGTTTTTCGAGGGACGCCGCGAGAAACGCGACCGCCTCTGCCTCGCCGATCGACCGGACCAGCGACTCGACGAGCGGAAGCGGCGCCGAGAGCTCCACCGATTTACGCGGGAGCCCATCCTCCGCGGGCAACAGGGGCGCCGTTCCCGCGCGGGCCAGCCCCCGCAGCACCGCGTTGACCAGGCCGGCGGGTTTCTCCCCCCGGATGCCCTTCACCGCTTCGACAGTCTCGAAGACGGCGACCCGCTCCGGAACGCGCATGTACATAAGCTGGTAGGCGCCGAGCCGCAGGGCGTTGCGCACCACGGAGTCGGTCTTTTCGATCGGCCGTGAAAGATGGGGCGAAATGGAATGGTCCAGGGCGCCGCGTCGCCGAAGCGTCCCCATGACCAGCTCGGTGAGAAGCGCGCGGTCGCGGGGGTCGGGAAATTTTGCGCCATGGAGGGTCCGGGAGAGGAGAATGTCGGCATACGCCCCGCCGCCGTCGACCCGGGACAGGATCGCAAGCGCATCTTCCCTCACCGGGATAGCCGGTCTCCCTTCCTGACACGGCGGCCCTGGGCGTAGTCATGGGAAGCCATCGCCTTCCCCCCCTCGGGCTGCACCAGGCCGAGCGCGAGCGCGCCTTCGCCGCAGGCGACCAGGATCCCCTCGCGGCCGACGTCGAGGATCTCTCCCGGCTCCCCTTTCCCTTCCCGGACCGAAGCGGAAAGGATCTTGAGCATTTTCCCCTCATGAAACGCGCAGGCCGAGGGCCACGGGGTCATGCCACGGATCAGGTTCCTCACCTCCCGCGCGGACCTTGCCCAGTCGATCCGCCCGTGCTCCTTCCGGATCATCGGGGCGTAGGTCGCAAGGGATTCATCCTGCGGGGTCTCCCGAAGCGACCCGTCGTGGAGCCGATGAAGGGTTTCCATGAGCGCTTCCGCGCCCAGCATGGATAGCTTGGGGAAGAGCGTTCGGGCCGTGTCGTCGTTTTCGATCTGGATTTCCCGCGCAAGGAGCATCGGGCCGGTGTCCATCCCGACGTCCATCTTCATCGTGGTCACTCCCGTCGTGTCATCCCCCCGGACGACCGCCCAGTTGATCGGGGCGGCCCCCCTGTATTTCGGCAGAAGGGAGGCGTGCACGTTGATGCAGCCGTGCGCGGGGATGTCCAGTATCGATTTCGGCAGGATGTGGCCGTACGCCACGACGACGATCAGGTCCGGCTTCTCGGCGGCGATCCGCGCCACGGAATCGGGATTTTTCGCCTTTTCCGGCTGGAACACGGGCAGTCCCAGGCGCTCCGCTTCCAGCTTTACGGCCGGCGGTGAAAGCGCCTGCCCCCTGCCTGATGGACGATCGGGATTGGTCACCACGAGGGTGACCGTCTCGGAGCCTGCCAGGGCGGAAAGCGATGGAACGGCGAACGCCGGGGTCCCCATGAAGACCGTCCGGAAGGGTGGCATTATTTACCGGAGAATCGCCACTATCTCGCGGGAGCGGCCGTGGCTGGGATCCGGTCGATGAACAGGGTCCCGTCGAGATGGTCGATTTCGTGCTGGAGGGCACGGGCCAGGAATCCCGTGGCCCTGATCCGGACCGGCTGCCCCTGGAGATCGAGACCCCGGACCAGGACGGATTCGGCCCGGGAAACCATGCCCTCTACACCGGGGACGCTGAGGCACCCTTCCATCCCCTCGACCGAGCCGGCGCGCTCCATGATCTCCGGATTGACGAGCGCCACAGGGGGGCTCTCCTTTTCCACGGGGGAAACGTCCACGACGATCACGCGTTTGCCTACACCGACCTGCGGAGCGGCAAGCCCGACGCCGGAGGCCGCGTGCATCGTCTCGATCATGTCGCGCACCAGCTCCCGGACCTTGTCGTCGATCCGGGTCACGGATGCCGCTTTTTTCGTCAGGAAAGGGTCAGGATATGTGAGAATCGGCCGCAGCATCGTTGTTCGCCTTTTTCGCCGGGTAGAACCGGACGACGTCTTTCCCGCTCTCTTTTCCCCAGTATAGCGCGCGGTCCGCGTTGCCGACAAGGTACTCGACGGAAAGGTCCACGCCCGGTGACACCGAGGATACTCCGAACGTGGCGGTGAGCCGCAACGGGCTTCCGTTGAGTTCGAACACCCGGTCCTTGACGATCCCGTGGGCCCTCCCGGCGGCCCGGAGGGCCTGCGGCCCGTTCGCGTCCACCAGGAGCCACGCGAATTCGTCTCCCCCGAGCCGGGCCACCGTATCGTACGTGCGTTTCGCGCCTGAAAGCACCGTGCCGAACTGCCGGATCACGGAATCCCCCGCCTGTTGGCCGTGTGTTTCGTTGATCTTCCTGAAATCGTCTATGTCCGTAATGATGCAGGAAAGGGGGTGGCCGATTCGCCGCGCCATCTCGATGTGGCGGGCGGCGTCCAGGGAGAAGCGCCTGCGGTCGGGAAGCCCGGTCAGCTCGTCGAGCATCGCCTGTTCGAGCAGCGCCTGGTTTCTTCCCAGGAGACCCTGGTAGAGGGAGCCGTAGTACAGCAGCGGGGCCGCTTTCTCCATCAGCCTTTCCGGGGAGATGTCCGCGGAGACCAGGAGGTCCGCCCCCGCCGCCCTGAACTTCGACGCGCGCAGCAGGGCGTTCATCCCGCCCACCAGTATGACGGGGACCCCCGACGTTCCGTCCCGCTCCCGGAACCTTCGCAGGACCGTCGTCTCTTCGTTGGCGTCTCCGTGCTCCCCGAGAAAGACTCCCGCGAGGGAGGCGCAGGGAAACCCGGGGTCCAGGAGCCGCGACCAGGACGCGGCCTCCTCGACCCTGTACCCTTCCGCGGAAAGGAACGGGACGATGCGGCGGAGCACCGGCCACAAAGGCCGGGCGACCAGCACGGAGTCAACCGACCGGGACTTCCGCTTCTCGCCGTATGAAATCGTTTTCGTCATCGATTATCGCACCGGTCCCCATCGCCCGGGAAGCGCCGCCGGACCGCGGCACCAGTCAATCTTTATTCGCCCGCCCCCCCGAGAATGTTGGCGTTCTTCAAGGCCACCGCGGCTGCGTTCCCGAAGGCTTCGAGCACCTCCAGGTCCTCATCGAGGAAAACCTGGCTCTCGTAGTGGTCGAGGTTGAGAACCCCCGCCACCTCGCTCCCCCACTTGATCGGGACCGCCATCTCGGACTTCACCTTCGGGTTGGCCTCCACGTATCTGACGTCTTTGCGTACGTCGGGGACAAGGACGGATTTCCCTTCCTGCGCCACCCACCCGGTGATCCCTTCGCCGAGCTTCAGCATCACCGTTTCCTTCACGCCTTCCCCGAGACCCCGCTCCGCCTCGATTCGCAGGACCCCGGACTTCACGTCCACGAGAACCAGGGAGCCGCTCGATGCGCCCATAAGCTCCGTCGCCCGGTCGACGATGAGCTGGAAGAGCACGGACGGGTGGTGCTCCTCGTTGAGAGCCCTGCTTATCTCGAGGATCGCGGCGATCTTTTTCGCCTTGCGGTCGAGGCGGGACACCAGCAGCGCGTTTTCGAGCGCGACCGCCGCGAAGTTCGCCATGACGGACAGGAGCTTGAGATCGACCTCGGACAGGTCCCGGTTGTCCAGCGGAGTCGCCGCCGCCAGCACTCCGACGATCCCGGAGGCGCCCGAAACCGGCGCGGCCAGGAAACCCCGGACGTTGAGCCGCCGCATCAGCCGGAGGAGCTTGCGGTCCGAACCGACCCTCCTCTCGGAGACGATCATCCCCTCCCCGCCGGCGAGGATCTGCGAGAAGATCGATTCGTGGACCTCCTGGCGATACTTGTCGAACTGCCTTCCGCGGGGGATCCCCGCGACCGAGCGGGGGACCAGATACTCTTCCCCCGGCGTCTTGAGCAGCAGCACGCACCGTTCCACACGAAGGATGGAGGTCGAGGCGGAGACGATGAGGTCGAGGCTGTTCTGCACGTCCCCGGCCGGCGTGGCCATCGCCTGCGAAACCTCGTATAGCCCGGAGGTGAGGGCGCCCGCAAGCGAGACCTCCCGCAGCGCGGGGCGCACCGGTTTCTTCCCCCGCAGCGCCTCGTAGAGGACGGAGAATACCGTCATTTCCCCCCCAGGAGCTTTTTCACGATCTGCTTCAGCTCGGAAACGTCGGCCGACTTCACGATGTAGGCGTCGGAGGCCCACGTGTTGAAGTCCTGGCGGAACTCGCCGAACGCGGTCAGTAGAAGGACGGGGATCGACGGGTCCTTCTCCCGGATCCGCCGGAGCACCTCGATCCCGTCCATCCCGGGCATCATAACGTCGAGAGTCACGAGGTCCGGGCCGAACGAATCGAGCTTGGAAAGGGCATCCGGCCCGTTTTCGGCCAGTTCGATCCGGTATCCCTCCTCCGCCAGTTCGTCCCGGTAAAGCTCGCGGATGTTCTCCTCGTCGTCCACCACCAGGATTCTCTTCATAGCGTCTCCTCCCGATCACCGTTCACGGCGCAGCCGGTTCACGGCCCCGGTTTTTTTCACCTTTTTTCCCTCTTCTTCCGCCCCTCCCTCGGCCCAGCGGGGAAGGAGGCCGGCGTCGATCCCGACGCGGGAGAGGATTCGCGACACCACGAAATCGACCAGCTCCTCGACCGAAGCGGGCCGGTGGTAAAAACCCGGGCATGCCGGAAGGATTTCGGCGCCGGCGCGGGAGAGGGACAGCATGTTTTCGAGGTGGATCGCGGAAAACGGGGTTTCCCTCGGGACGAGCACGAGCGACTTCCTCTCTTTGAGAGCCACGTCGGCGCAGCGCTCGAGAACCGACGACGATACCCCGTGGGCGATCCTGCCGAGCATCCCCATCGAGCAGGGGGCGATGATCATCGCGTCGGGCGGATTGGAGCCGGACGCGAAGGGGATGCCGAAATCGTCCTCCGCGTGGAGATGCAAATTCCCGGGAGGCGCCGGCAGGAGACGCGCCACCCATTGCCTCCTGGCCGGAAACGAGCGGGGAGGCGGGGATCCCGGGAGTTCCGCCCCGATAATCTCCCATGCGGTCTTCGTCACCAGGAGGTGCAGCTCTGCCCCGGCGGACAGAAGTACGGTGCCCGTGCGGACCCCGTAAACGGCGCCGCTTGCACCCGAAATGCCGAGGAGGATCTTCATGCGGTTTCCTTGTCCCGTGCGGCCCGCGGGGTCTAAAGCGCCAGGTCGATATAGGTAAACAGGCAAAGCGCGATGCTGATGGCCCCGTTCATGTTGAAAAAGGCGACGTCGAGCCGCGACAGGTCGTCCTTCTTCAGGATCGCGTGCTCGTAGACGAGCACCGCCGCGCATAGGCCCCAGCCGGCCAGGTACCACCACCCCAGCCTGAAAACATGATATCCCAGCAGGAGAAGGCCCGCCATGACGAAGTGAAACCCGCGCGCCACCCACAGCGACTTCCCGACGCCGAGGAAGCGGGGTATGGAGTGCAGCCCCTCCTCACGGTCGAATTCGATGTCCTGGAGAGCGTACAGCACGTCGAACCCGGCCACCCAGAACAGGACCGCGAACGAGACGGCGAGGATCCTGGGATCGAAAGACCCGGTCACCGCGATCCATGCCGCCAGCGGCGCGGCCCCCAGGCACATCCCCAGGATCACGTGGGACGCCCATGTGAAGCGCTTGGTGTAGGAATAGGAGAACAGCAGCAGGAGGAGGACCGGAGAGAGCTTGAGGCATAGGGGGTTGAGCTTGGCCGCCGAAAGCGTGAGCAGGAGGACCGACAGGAAAATGAAGACGCCCGCCATCGCCTTGCTCACCTTCTTGGCCGGGATGGCCCGGTCCCTCGTGCGCGGGTTTCTCGCGTCGATACCTGCGTCGACCACGCGGTTGAATCCCATCGCCGCGCTCCGGCCCCCGACCATCGCCAGGACGATGTAGAAGAGCGTCTTGCCCGAAGGCATCCCCCCGGCCGCCAGGAACGCCCCCATGAGGGCGAACGGCAGCGCGAAAACGGTGTGCGCCACCTTGATCATCTCCAGGTAGACGCCTAAACGGCCGAACATCTAGAATCCGTACTCCTTCCACCGGCGCGTGACGAGGGCGACGATTTCCTCCGCCATCCGGATGTCGTCCGGCCACTCGCGGCCGAACCCCTCGGAGGCCAGCTTCCTGGTGGCGTCGATACCCATCTTCGACCCGTAGTGGGGGATGGGGGAAGCGTGCTCGAGCGCGTCGACCGGCCCTTCCACGATCATCACGTCGCGCCGTGGGTCCACGTTGTTCCCGATCCTCCATATGACCTCGGAGAGATTCTGGATGTCGACGTCCGCGTCGAAGACGACGACGAACTTCGAGAACATGAGGAGACCGAGGCCCCACACGGCGCTCATCACCTTCCGGGCGTGGCCCGGGTACCGCTTGTCGATCGCGAAGAAGGCGAAGTTGTGGAAGATCCCCTCGATCGGCAGGTTCATGTCGACCACTTCCGGGACGATCTTCCGGAGGAGCGGCAGGAAGATCCGCTCGGTCGCCTTCCCGAGGTAGACGTCCTCCATCGGGGGCTTGCCGACGATCGTGGCCGGATAGATCGGTTCCTTTCGCCGCGTCACGCAGGTCACGTGGAAGACGGGGTACTTGTCGGCGAGCGAGTAATAGCCGGTGTGGTCGCCGAACGGCCCCTCGGTGCGCAGCTCGTCGGGGTCCACGTACCCTTCCAGGATCACCTCGGCGTGCGCGGGGACCTCGATGTCGCAGGTCACGCAGCGGACGAGCTCCACCGGCTGTTTGCGCAAAAAACCCGCGAACAGCATCTCGTCGACGTCTTCCGGCAGCGGCGCCGTCGCGGCGTAGATCGTCGCCGGGTCGCCCCCCAGCGCGACCGCCACCGGCATCCGCTCCCCCTTCTTCCGGAATCCCCGGTGGTGCTGCGCCCCTCCCTTGTGGATGTGCCAGTGCATCCCCGTCGTCGTATCGTCGTGCAGGTGCATCCGGTACATCCCGACGTTGCGGCGGCCCGTCGCGGGATCTTTCGTGAAGACGAGCGGAAGCGTGAGGAACGGCCCCCCGTCGCCCGGCCACGTCGTAACCACCGGAAGGAAAGAGAGCGAGGGGCGATCCTTCTCCACGACCTCCTGGCACGGCGCCGAAGACACCGTCTTCGGCACGTAGTCGGCCAGACGGGCGAGCTTGGGCAGCATCTTGAGCTTCTCGAGGAGGTTGGTGGGAATCTCCGGCTCGATCACTTCCCGCATGCGAAGGCCGATCTCGTCCAGCGAGGAGACGCCAAGGGCCAGGCACATCCGCCCCATCGTGCCGAAGAGGTTCATCGCCAGCGGGACCGTTTTCCCCCGCACGTTCTCGAAGAGAAGCGCGGGCCCACCCGACTTGACCGCGCGGTCGGCGATCTCGGCGGCCTCCAGCTCGGCCGACACGGGCGCCGTGATCCTCTTGAGCTCCCCGCGGGCTTCGAGGGCGGAAAGGAACTCCCGCAAGTCGCGGAACGCCATCGGTCCTCCTTAACCTGTAATGAATGGGAAAATCATACCATCATCGTGAGAATCGCTACCGATCCTCCTCGGGTTCCTCCAGGTTCCCCGGCATGCGCTCGACGAACGCCCGTATGCGGTTCCGGACCGACCGGAACTTGGCCTCGACCTCGGCCTCGGTGCCCCGGGCGTGGATCGGGTCCTCGAACGGCCGGTGGACGCGCTTCCCCTGGCCTGGGCGGACCGGGCATTTTTCGTCCGCGTACCCGCAGAGGGTCACGACGTAGTCGAACGCGATACCGTCCAGTTCCTCGACGTGCTTCGAGTACTGGGGAGATATGTCGACGCCGGCCTCCTTCATCACCCGAATGGCGAGCGGATGCACGAAACAGGGGGCCACGCCGGCCGAGTACGCCTCGATCTCTCCGGATTTCAGCGCCCGCGCCCACCCTTCCGCCATCTGGCTGCGGCAGGCGTTGCCCGTGCAAAGGAACAGGACCTTCATCCGCCGTTTCCTGGACGCTCCATCCCGGGAATCCATATTCTCCCCCCTTTTGAACCAATCCCGGAAATATTCCGGCGAATTAGTTTATACTAATATTTTATAGGGGGGGGTGGGGGAATTGAGGAATACCTCGAAAATTTTCAAGGCGCTGTCCGACGAGTCGCGAATCCGGATCCTGAAGATGCTGGAAAACCGTCCGCTGTGCGTCTGTGAAATACAGCACATCCTGAAGGGGTCCCAACCCAACGTATCCCATCACCTGAAGACGCTTTACGACGCGGGACTCGTAGAATCGGAGAAGGACGGGCTGTGGGTCTCGTACCGCCTTCCGGACAAGCCCGAGAGCCCGACGCACGCGGCCGCCCTGGCCCTGGTCCGCAAGTCGCTCTCGGCGGACGAGACGGTCCGCAAGGACCGCGCGATCGTGGCGAGCGTGAACCGGTTCGAGATCACCTGCCGGAGGTAGCGTCCTCGGCGGCGCGCAGCGTCGCGACCGTCGCGCCCCATCCGCCCGCTTCCGGGGCAGCGTCCGCGAATGTCTCCACCATCGGGTGCCGCGAGAGAACGGCTCTTACCGTTCGCCGCTGCGTCCCGGCGCCGCGCCCGTGGATGATCCGCACCCGCCGGAACCCCGCCCGGACCGCTTCCTCCAGGTAGTCCCCCAGCAACCGGGAGATTTCCCGGGGGATGAAGGCGTGCAGGTCGATGCGATCCTCGATCGGGATCCGGCGCGCCCGCGGGATTCCGCCTTCTCCGCTCACGCATTCCCCACGATCTTCGAAGCTATCTCCCGCCACTCCGCGGCCGGCACCTTTTCGAAGGCGGCCACCACCAGGGGGTCGAAGTGCGTCCCGGCCTCCGAGCGGAGAATCTCCAGGGCCTTCTCGTGCGCCGTGGCGTCGTGGTAAGGCCGGGCGGTCGTCAGGGCGTCGTAGACGTCGATCACGGTGAACAGCCTCGCGCCCAGGGGGATCTTCTCTCCCTTCAGGCCCCGGGGGTATCCGGTTCCGTCGTATTTTTCATGGTGGGACAGAACGATCTCCGCGGGGTCCCTGAGGAACCCGATCTTCCGAAGCATCCGGTCCCCGACCGCGGGATGGCCGCGCATGACCTCCCATTCGCCCTCCGACAGGGGCCCCGGCTTCAGAAGGATGCTGTCCGGGACGCCTATTTTCCCGACGTCGTGCAGCAGCGCACCCTTGCCTATCACCGCGAGCGCCTCCTTCTCCCGGATCCCCATCTTCTCCGCAAGCCGGAGCGTGAAGTCGGCCACCCGCTGGGAGTGGAGGCCGGTCCCGTGCTCCCGCACGTCCAGCGCGGAGGCGAGGGCGACGAGCGTGTTCTCGTTCGCTTCCTCCATGCTGCGGATATGCTTTTTCTGCTCCTCGAAGAAGTTCGCCGCGAGGGCGCCCACCATCCAGAAGACGCCCAGCTCGCCCACTCCGCCGATCCGCGCCGCGAGGTCGCCGGAAGATTCGTACGCCATCCATCCGCCGCAGATTACCGTGACCACCGCCGTGGCCGCCGCGGCGCCAGGACCCCCGAACCAGGCGGCCGAAAGCAGCAAGGGCACGAAAAACAGCTTCTGGACGAGATCGTGCGACTGGTGCCAGACATCCGACCGCGACGGCAGGGAGAAGAAGAAGACGGCGACGGCGACCATCAGCACCGAGACGGCCAGCCCCTTTGCAACCGGCCCGGAAAACCCGAAGATTTCCTCTCCGGAACGACTCTCCATACTCCCTATATTACCGCATTGCGATAAAAACCAGTAAGATATGCCTCATGTCCAAGCGGGTTATCATCGGGACCGCGGGCCACATCGACCACGGCAAGAGCGCACTCGTCCTGGCCCTGACGGGAATCGATCCCGACCGCCTCAAGGAAGAGAAGGAACGGGGGATCACGATCGAGCTGGGTTTCGCGCACCTCGCGCTCCCATCCGGTACCCTTGCGGGGATCGTCGACGTCCCCGGCCACGAGAAATTCGTCCGGACGATGGTCGCGGGGGCCGCCGGGGTCGACATCCTGATGCTCGTGATCGCCGCGGACGAAGGGATCATGCCGCAGACCCGGGAACACCTCGACATCTGCCGCCTCCTCTCCATCCGGCACGGGCTCGTGGCCCTCAACAAGTGCGACAAGGTCGACGAGGAGTGGCTCTCCCTCCAGGAGGAGGAGGTACGGAACTTCGTCCGGGGGACCTTCCTCCACGACGCGCCGATCGTTCGCGTCTCCGCGGCGACCGGTGAGGGCCTCGACGGGCTGACCGCCGCACTCGACCGTGTCGCCGGCGGAGTCGCAGGAAAGGATCCCTCCCTCTTCTTCCGCCTTCCCGTCGATCGCGCGTTCTCGATGAAGGGGTTCGGGACGGTCGTCACCGGCACCCTCGTGGGAGGAGCGGTCCGCGTCGGGGAAGAGGTCCAGGTCCTGCCCCGCGGACCGGTCGCGCGCATCCGCGGGCTGCAGGTCCACGGGGGCCCCGCGGAATCGTCCGGGGCGGGAACGCGGACCGCCGTCAACCTCCAGGGCGTGGAGAAGGAGAGCGCGCCCCGGGGATCGGTACTGTGCAGGCCGGGAACGCTGGTCCCGACCCGCACGGCGGAAGTCTTCCTGGAATATCTGCCGCTGGCCCCGCGGCCCCTGAAAAACCGCGCCCAGTTTTCCTTTCACGCCTTCACCTCCTCCACGCTCGCGAGGGTACTCCTCTACGGGACCAACGAGATTCCGCCCGGGGGCTCCGGCTACGCCCGGATCCACCTGTCTGAAGAAACGGTCCTCCTGGGCGGTGACCGCTTCATCCTGCGCGGCTTCTCCCCGCTGGAGAATTTCGGCTACACCGTCGGCGGCGGGCGCATCCTTCATCCCCGCCCTCCCCAAAGAAAAGGCGCGGGGAAGTCCGTGCCGGTCGTATTGCCTCTCCTGGACTCCGGAGACGCGCGGACAAGGATCCTGGCCGCCGTCGAAGACGCGGGGTGGCAAGGGCTCGAAGACCTGGAGGCCGCTTCCGTTGCGGGCGTGGGGCCGGATGCCGCCCGACTGGAGATCGGCGAAACCGTCCGCGGGGGCGAAATCCGCTGTATGGAGGGGAGTCCCCGCCGCTGGCACCGGTCCGCCGTGGAAGGCATGGGACGAAAGGCGATCGAGGCCCTTTCCCGGCTCCACGACCGGTTCCCGGAAAGGGAAGGGTTCCCGCGGGAAGAGATCTCCTCCGTCCTGCCGGGCGCACCCGTCCCAGGCCTGGTCGCGCTGTCACTGGCCGGAAATCCCGGGGTCGGGAGAACCGGCGATCTCCATTTCCTTCCCGCAAGACGTCCCCGGTCGGTGGAGCTTTCCTCCCCGCTCGCGCGCGCGGTCTCGGACAAGGTCCGGCGTTCCGGTCTTGCGGCGCTGTCCAGGGCGGAGATCGCCGAGGGCATCCCTTGTGATGCAAGGGAGTTAGAGAAAACCCTGGAAGCGCTGGTTCGGGCAGGAGCCGTGCTCCGGGCGAAGGAGCTTTACTTCGATCCTCCTTCCGTCGAGGCCCTGAAAGGGAAGCTGGTCTCCTTCCTCGAAAAGCACGGGGAGATCACCGTGCCGGAGTTCAAGGAACTCTCCGGCCTCACGCGGAAATATCTCATACCCCTTCTGGAGCACTTCGACCTGGCGAAGGTGACCCTGCGAGTGGGGGACAAGCGTGTGCTGCGGAAGGAACGGAAGTAGGACTACGGCTGCCGGTCTCCGTGGGACGCGGAACCATTCATGTCTTCGTCCAGGCGAAAGAGGACTGCGGCAAGGACGCCCGTCCCGAACCCCGCCAGGTTTCCCGCAAGGGAAAGCGCGCCGGGGTACAGGAGCTCCTCTATCGGCCCCGTCCCCCACTCGAGAAAGAACGCGGCGACCACCCACGCGCAGGCGAAAAGGTAGGCCGGGAGACGGGCGATCCGCCCCATCCCGTACATCCGGATCGAGACGTTCGGGAAGAACACGAGATACGCGCCAAGGATCCCCGCAACCGCCCCCGCCGATCCAAGGGCCGGCGGGCCTCCGGTTCTCCCCCACAGAACGTGGGCCGCGCCCGCTACCGCCCCGCAGAACAGGTATAGGATGACGTACGGGACTTTTCCCAGCCGGTCTTCCACGTTGTCGCCAAGGACGGCCAGGAAAAGGGAGCCGACCGCCAGCGGCAGGATCCCGGCGTGGAAGAATGGGGCGAAAAGAAGAGGAAGCCTCGGAACGGCGGCGAATCCGGTCCCGGACGGCAGCCCGGTCAGGCCGCCGGGCATGAGGAGGGGTCCCCCGCGGACCTGGCCGACAAGATACAGGAAAACCGAAACCGCGATCAGCGTGTAGGTGGCCAGCGGGAGCGACCCCGTTTCCGGGCCGTCGTCCGCGAGCGGGACGATGACGGGAAAAGGAACCGCCATCCCTCCCGGTCCGCCGGGGCGGGCGGGGCCGAATTTCGTTTCCATCCGTCTCCTCGCCTCCCCGGCCAACGTTTGACCCAGGGCGGCGTACTTCGCCCCGTGCTCGCGCAGGAACCGGAATCTGGCGGAGATTTCCGCCGCGGAGTCGCCCGGCGCGAGGATCCCCTCGCAACCGGGGCAGTGCAGCACCGGAATCCCCGTCGCCTGGAAATCGACCGCCGTGAGCGCGCTCCCGCAGCGAGGGCAGGCCAGAGAAGCGGCCGCCCGCCGCACCTTTGCCAGGACCGCGCCCGGCTTCTCCTTACGGCCCGTGTTCCCCGCGGGCCCCGCCGGCCCGACGGGAGGCGTCTCACAGGGGGAGGAGGCAGGAACCCGCCCTTCGGTCAGTTCCTTGATCTCGCCGTAGTCGAACCATAGCGCGCCGCACGCGGCGCAGCAGTCGACCTCCCGTCCCCCGGAGACGACCCTGCGCATGGAGGAAATTTTACATAAAGGGCATTCCATCCGGACCAGTATATCCGTCGCGCACACGGACGAAAAGCCGGACGGCTCCGTTGCCTTGGGCTGGCGTCCCCTATGCCGCCGTAAAATATCCGTAATGGGGCGGCGGCCTACCGAGCATGCTATGATTGCGTCGAAGGACACATCCCGGGGGGGCGCTTGAAAATCGACACGAAACGGATCGAAACCGTCGATGACGCAGTCGCAGCGGCTCTCCGGGAGATGGGACCCGCCAGGCGGCTGGAGATGGTGTTCCACGCGGAGAAATTCACGCGGATGTTGATGGAGGCCGGGGCGCGAAGCAGGCACCCGGAATGGAGCGACGAGGAGATCCACAAGGAAGTAGCCAGGCTGTGGCTTCATGGATCAGCGTGAACTGTTACGGAAGGTCCTGGAGGCCTTCGACGCGGTTGGCATCGAGTATATCCTTGTCGGTTCGGTGGCCTCCGCCGTATACGGGGAACCCCGCCTGACCCTGGACATAGATGTCGTCGCTGCGCTGACTGTCGGGAAGTTGCCGCGATTCCTTGCCTCCTTTCCACCGCCCGATTTTTATGTCTCCGCTGAAGCCGCCGCGGACGCGATACGAAACGAGAAACAGTTCAACATCATCCATCCTTCCTCCGGATTGAAAATCGACATAATCGTAAGAAAGCCGGATGAATTCGATCAAAACCGCTTCGCCCGCAAACGAAGCCTCCCGGTTTTCCCGGACCGCTCCGCCGATTTCGCATCGCCCGAAGATGTCATCATCAAGAAGATGGAATATTACCGCGAAGGGGGATCGGAGAAACATCTTCGCGACATCCGCGGAATCCTCTGCGTGTCCGGCGAAGGTCTTGATGTCTCTTATGTCGAACGTTGGGCGGCCCGCAAGGGGCTGACGGAGATATGGCGGGCCATTCTTTCAAAACCCTGAGGGTAGACGGTTCGGTTCGAGTCCCGCATGGCTCCCCGGGCAGGACGAATCCGGGCACTGGTCGGTTGAGGTTCGAATCCTTTAAGACCTACCATATTTAATAAAAATGGTCACTACTGGGAGGAAATTATATGCTTATTGAAACCGATCTATTTGCAGTGCAATTGTACAAAATCGTGAAATGGAATAAATGACGGACACCGCTTAGCTTTATCAATTGATAAAGCGTGTGCTATTTTTTGATTGTGTTTTGTGTTGATATAAATGATTTCACCATCTGAGTATATATGGATAATTTTCCCAAGGTATTCTTTTGGAGAATCAATGTTTTCTGGCAATCCCTTCACTTTTGGAGCTTTCCTTAGTTTCATCGCATCTTTAATTCCATCTGGATCGCTTAATAGCCATGCCTCAAGCTCTTGCACCGGTATGCATATTAAATATTTATTTATAGGACAGGGATAGATAGCCATATCTATTTTTATTCGTAAATCGACAATATCATTACGGTCAAGATCATGAATAAGAATTAATTTATCACATCCTCTCTCCTTTAATTGCCCGGCCCAAGCACTGCACTTCTTCTTTAATTTGCCGCATCCCTTGCCAACAAAACTTTTTATGCCAATCCGATTATTGCAAGTAATTTTATTGATTAACACCCTTGTCGAATCCACATCACTTCTGTCTTCAGCGATAATACCAATTGAATGAAAGCGCTTTTTCTTAGTCATTCCCAAACCCACCCTCTTTCCAATAATCCCCCAAATTTCCAGTGTCTTCTAAATATGTTTTAAGGGCCTTAAAATCGTTTTTTGCCATTGACTTACTCAATAATT
>JAKALO010000179.1 GCA_021824125.1 Deltaproteobacteria bacterium
ATCGTCATGTCCGCGGAAAACCTTCCTCTACACCGTCCGTTCCTCGGGCCCGCCGGCTGGGCGGTCGTAAACGCGCCGCCCAAGAGCCTGCCCGGCGAGGGCGAAGAAGTCCACGCCGTCGACGCCGACGCCCTGGCCAAAGAGATCGGCAACCCGCAGGCGGTCAACCTGATCCTGCTTGGCTACGCTCTCTCCCGGCCTGGCGCGGGCGAATCGGGGGGGCTTCTCTTCTGCTCTCCGGACGACATCCGGGCCGCGCTGCACGCGCGCATGGGGGGTAAGGAAAACCTTCTCGCCGCGGCACTTTCCGCGCTTGCGCTTGGAATGAGCCGGGGAACGCGGTAAATTCATTTCCCATGCTGAAACGATTCCCGCCGAAATACGCGACCCCCGGGGAACTGCCGGCACTCCAGCTCGAGGGGCTGCAATGGACGGTGGCCCACGCATTCCGCAACTCCCCCTTCTATCGCCGGAGGCTCGAGACGGCGGGCGTGTCCCCCGGGGATATCCGTTCGCTCGGGGACCTCGCGAAGCTCCCCTTCACCACCGCGGAGGATTTGCGGGAGGGGTATCCCCTGCCGCTCCTGTCGGTCCCGCCCCGGGAGATCGTGCGGATCCACTCCTCCTCCGGGACGACGGGGAAGAGGAAAATCCTCTGCTACACGCGTAAGGACATCGACGACTGGCTCCAAATGTTCGCCCGCTGCTACGAGATGGCGGGGCTCTCGCGCGAGGACCGGGTGCAGATCTGCGTGGGGTACGGTTTGTGGACGGCCGGGGCCGGCTTCCAGCTGGGCGCGGAGAAGTTCGGCGCGATGACGATCCCGTCGGGGCCGGGGAACCTGGACCTGCAGTGCACGTTCCTGCTCGACCTGCAGACCACGGTCGTCTGCTGCACCGCCTCGATGGGGCTGCTCCTGGCCGAGGAGATCCACGGACGGGGGCTCCGGGGAAGGCTCAACCTGAAGAAGGTCATCATGGGCGCGGAGCGGACCAGCGAGGCTACGGTCGCCGCGATCAAGGACCTGCTGGGAGTACGCGAGGTCTACGACATACCGGGCCTCACCGAACTGTACGGGCCTGGAACCGGGCTTTCGTGCGCCCACGAGTCGGGAATCCACTACTGGGCCGACTATTACATCCTGGAGATTCTCGACCCGGACACCCTCGACCCGGTGGGGCCGGGCGAGATCGGGGAGATGGTCTACACCACGCTCGGCAAGGAGGCGGCGCCGCTCATCCGGTATCGCTCGCGCGACCTGACCCGGCTCGTGGAGGGAGCCTGCCCCTGCGGGTGCATCCTTCCCCGACACGACAGGATCCTCGGGCGCTCCGACGACATGATCGTGTTCCGCGGGGTCAACATCTACCCCGGACAGGTCGACGAGGTGCTGTCGAGGGTGGACGGCGCCGGGAGCGAGCACCAGGTGTTCTTCGAGAGGCGGGAGGACGGGAAGGATTACATGGCCCTGAAGGTGGAGCGGTCCGGCCACCTCGGCGAGAGCGCGGACATGCCGCTTTCGCGCGCGATCGCCGCCGAGATCAAGCGCAACCTGATGGTGTCGTGTTCGGTGGAGATCCTCCCCCACGGCGCGCTGCCGCGATCCGAGAGGAAGACCCGGCGGATCTTCGACAACCGGCGGTACTGATGCGGCATCGGCCCGGATGTACTGCCTATTCGCTTAAATTCGTGTATATTACGGTTCGCAATATGACCAGGCAGTTCGCCAAAAGGAGGAACCGATGAAAGCAGGGAAGGCATTCGTGACGTTCGCGGCGATTCTCGCGGTACTTGTCGCGGCCCCGTTGCACGCGTTCAACCAGCCGCTGCTCAACTACGGACTGACGGACGCACTTGACGGAGCGGTCCCGGGGCCCGGAACCTACTTCTTCGAATACATCCAGATCTACCAGTCGGACGAGTTCAAGGACAAGGACGGGAACAACTTCTCAGGGAATCCGCGGGCCACGTTCGTACTCTCCATGAACCAGGTCGCGCACATCTCGACGAAGACGGTCCTCGGGGGGAACCTGGGGTTCGATGTGCTGCAACCGATCGGGCAGCTCAACGGCTCGGGATACTTCGGAGCGGGAGGACCGGCGGTCACCGCCAATCCGGGGCCGCTCGGAGATCTAATCGTCGGCCCGTTCATCCAGTGGTTCCCCCACAAGCTGCTCGGGCGTCCCTTCCTGCACCGCTTCGAGCTGGACGTGGTCCTTCCCACGGGCCAGTTCGACCAGAAGTACATCCTCAATCCCGGGGCCAAGATCTGGACGATCGAGCCGTACTACGCGTTCACCTGGTTCCTCACCCCGGAGTTTTCGACTTCGTGGCGGCTCCACTACGCCTACAACACGGAGAACGACGACACCAAGATGAAACCGGGCCAGCTGTTCCACGCCAACTACTCGTTCGAATACGAGGTCGTGAAAAACCTGCGGCTCGCCCTCACGGGGTACTACATCAAGCAGTTGACCGACGACGAGGCGAACGGCGTCAAGCAGAACTCCTCGAAGGAGCAGGCATTCGCCATCGGTCCGGGGATCCACTGGATCAGCCCCGGCGGGCTCTCGTTCGGCCTGAAGACGCAGATCGAGTCGTCCGTCGAGAACCGCCCCGCGGGGAACCGCACCACGTTCCGCCTGACGTACAAGTTCTGAATTTCTTATCCCGGAGGAACCGATGCAGAACAAGATCATCCTTCCCGATTCGTCGATCCCGTCGGCGTGGTACAACGCCCTCGCCGACCTGAAAAACCCACCGGCGCCCGTGATCCATCCCGGGACCGGGAAGCCGGTCGGGCCGGGGGACCTTCTCCCCCTGTTCCCGATGGGCCTCATCGAGCAGGAAGTCTCGTCGCAGAGGTCCGTGCCGATCCCCGACGAGGTCCGGAAACGGTATGCCATGTGGCGGCCCACGCCGCTGTACCGTGCGTTCCGCCTCGAAGAGGCGATCGGAACGAGGTCGAGGATCTATTATAAATACGAAGGAGGAAACGCCTCGGGGAGCCACAAGCTCAACACCTCGATCCCGCAGGCGTTCTACAACATGCAGTTCGGCCGCAAGAGGATCGCCACGGAGACCGGGGCGGGACAGTGGGGATCCGCCATGGCGATCGCGGGGAGCTTCTTCGGGCTCGAGGTCAAGGTCTACATGGTGAAGGTGAGCTACAAGCAGAAGCCCTATCGACGGATGCTCATGGAAACGTTCGGGGCCGGCGTGGTGCCGTCGCCCAGCGCGGACACCGCGTGCGGCAGGGCGATCCTGGCGGAGAACCCGGATTCCCCGGGATCCCTCGGCATCGCCATCTCCGAGGCCGTCGAGGACGCCGCGGGGCGTGAAGATACAAGCTACGCCCTGGGCTCCGTGCTCAACCATGTCCTTCTACACCAGACCGTGATCGGCCAGGAGGCGAAGGAGCAGATGTCCATCGCCGGGGACTACCCGGACGTCGTCATCGGGTGCCACGGGGGAGGCAGCAATTTCGGAGGGATCGCGCTGCCGTTCCTGCAGGACAAGATGGCGGGGGGAAAGAGGAACCCCCGGCTGGTCGCCGCGGAGCCGGCGTCCTGCCCCACGCTGACCAAGGGGGTGTACGCGTTCGATTTCGGCGACACGGGCAAACTGACCCCGATCGTGAAGATGTTCACTTTGGGACACGACTTCGTCCCGGAAGGGATCCATGCCGGCGGGTTGCGGTATCACGGGGCATCCCCCCTGATCAGCCAACTCCTGAGCCAAGGGCTTATAGAGGCGCAGGCGTTCGCGCAACTAAAGGTGTTTTCCTCCTCCATCGCCTTCGCCAGGGCGGAGGGGATGCTGCCGGCGCCGGAGTCCGCCCACGCGGTTCACGCGGCCATCGCCGAGGCGAAGAACGCAGACGCGGAAGGGGTGGAGAAAACGATCCTGTTCAACCTGTCGGGGCACGGCTTCTTCGACATGTCGGCCTACGACGATTTCCTTGCCGGGAAGCTGGCCGATCACGAGCACAGCGAGGAGAAGGTGCGCGAGGCGCTCGAAAGGCTCCCGAAGGTCGTGGTGTAGCGGGGAAGCGACGCGGGGAACGACGCCGGGGCGCTTTTTCCCTACTT
>JAKALO010000180.1 GCA_021824125.1 Deltaproteobacteria bacterium
GTGGTGCTCGAAAAGCTTGATACGCCGGTTCGCCTTCGCCTGGGAGAGCAGCGCCCGCTCGACCTCCCGCCCCGTCAGGTCCTTGGCGTGGAAGATCCGGCGGCGGGAGTGACCACCCTCCCGGCCGAGGTCGTATTCATGCTTCCCGGTCCTGCGGGTGAACCGTACCCCCCACTTGATGAGCTCCTTGATCTTCTCGGGGGCGTCGCGCACGACCAGGTCAACTACGTCGGGGTGGCACAGTCCCGCACCGGCCTTGTGGGTGTCTTCTATGTGCGATTCGAACGTGTCCTCTCCGCTCCAGACGGTCGCAATTCCCCCTTGGGCGTAATTGGTGCTCGACTCCGCGGCCTCCTTCTTCGTGATGATGGTTACCGTTCCGGACCGGGCTGCCCGAAGGGCGAAGCCCAGGCCGCCGATGCCGCTGCCGATTACGAGGAAATTGGAAACCCGTTCCATCCGTTACCTCCCGGTGACGTCCATCCACGGTTGACAGTGGGGGGCGGTTTAATTAGAATGCGGAAATATGATGTATTTACGCATATTTTTAATCATATCCATGCTGGTTTGTCCAACGGTTCTTTGGGCGGACATCTACAAGTATACCGACGATGAAGGCATTGTCCACTTCACAAACTCCCAGTTCGACGAGCGGTACGAGCTCTACCTGCGCGAGGGGGTGAAGGAACCCGGGGCGGAGACCCAGGTGGCCGCGCAACCCGGCTGGATGATGGAGTACGCCGACCGCTTCTCCCGCGCGCACAACCTGTCGCCCGCGCTGGTCAAGGCGATCATCCGGGCGGAATCGAACGGCAACCGGTTCGCGGTTTCCCGAAAGGGAGCCAAGGGGATGATGCAGCTTATGCCGTTCACCTCGAAACGCATGAAGGTCAACGACCCGTTCGACCCGGTGGAGAACATCGAGGGGGGAGTCAGATACATCAAGGAGCTGATGGGCACCTTCCGGGGGAACCTCGTTCACACGGTCGCCGCCTATAACGCCGGGCCGGCGGCGGTCAAGAAATACGGCGGTATTCCTCCCTACCAGGAGACCCGCGTATACGTCAATCGGGTAATGGATTATTACCGGCAGTACTCAGCCCGGGAATGAACAGGCAGTCCCGCTTAAACCCGCCCAACATCCTTACCCTCCTGAGGATCCTCACGGTCCCCGTGGTCGTCTCCCTTCTCTACACCCCCCAGGGGGAGGAGATCCCGTACACGCGGTCGCTTATCACGTTCGTGCTTTTCGTGACGGCCACCGTCACGGACCTCTTCGACGGGTACCTCGCAAGGCGGTACCATATGGTCACTTCCCTCGGGAAGCTTCTCGACCCCCTGGCGGACAAGCTCCTGGTTTGCGCCGCGATGATCATGCTCATCTCCTCCCACCGGGTGCCCGCGTGGATGGTGGTGATCGTCGTCGGGCGCGAAATCGGGGTTACGGCGCTGCGCGGGGTCGCCTCCACGGAAGGGCTCGTGATCGCCGCGTCATCCCTCGGGAAGGCGAAGACACTGCTGCTCAACATCGGCGTTGCGGCGCTCATCCTGCATTACCCGGTGATCGGTATCGACGCGCACCTGTTCGGGATGGTGTTCCTCGTGGGCGGGATCGTCCTGACGGCCTGGTCGGGGATGGACTATTTCTTCCGCTTCGTGGGGGAGATCTTCAAGCACTGAGGCGGGCGTCGCACGTTTCTTGACAAGGGGTCGGCGATTCCAATAGAATCGACATTCCATACGCGGGCGTAACTCAGTGGTAGAGTGCAACCTTGCCAAGGTTGAAGTCGCGGGTTCAAATCCCGTCGCCCGCTCCACCTTCTCTCAAAAACAGGGACGTTCTTAAAAACTCCGCCCCGCACGGCGGAGTCCCCCCTTCGAGGCGGCGCAGCCGGAACCAGGGAACGGAGCCCGTCGAGGCAAACGGCGTCAGGGGGACAGCGAGCGGATTTTCTCCTCGAGCGTCTGGGCGAACACGGGGTAGGAGTTCCGCAAAACCGGGATTTGCGCGCGCAGGAGCGCGATGTCCTCCGGCGAGGGAGCCGGCGTCACTGGCGCCTCCTCCGGCGAGAGGGGGAACCCCGTCTCCTTCTGTGCCTCCGCGAAGGTCACCCCGGGGTGCAGGGAGAGGAGGCGCCACTCCCCGGCCCCCGTGTCGTAATCCATCGTGCACAGGGGCGTGACGAGCCGGGTCGGCCCGCCGCGGCGCCAGGGGTACATCGGCGTGTCCGCCGCCGAGGTGACGAAGTCGCACTTCTCGACGAATATGCGCGGGGAGTGTGCGAGCGTGAACAGGACGACGCGCCGTGTCATGTAATAGAGCATCGCGGATCCCGCGCCGCCCGGCAGCCTAACCTTCGGGGCGTCGTACGGCCCGATGCAGGTGAGGTTGAGGTTTCCCTTAAGGTCGATCTGCGCCCCCGACAGGAAGAAGAGGTCGAGACCCCCGCGCTGCGCGAGGTCGAACAGCTCCCTGGATCCGTCCGTAAGCGGGGTTTCCTCCGAACCGAGGATGAGGAATTTCCCGTTGCGGGCGTGGGTCGCTTGCGCGTGGAGGACCCCCAGGAGCGGGACGGGGGAGAGGGTCCCCACGGCCGTCCGCTCGAAGTCGCGGACCTCGCCGGAAATCCGGAAGGCGAGGAACTCGTCGACCGTGCAGCCCTGCAGCAGAAGCGGCATATGGATCACATCCCCGTCGGGGCGGCGATACCGGTTGTCCCGCACTCCGTGGCCCGGTACGCCTCCTCAGTTTTCCCGATCACAGTTTCCGCGAGGTACGCGTGGAACCCTGCCGCCGTTTTCGAGGCGGCCAGGTATTTCTCCACGTGCGCCCTGTCGATCCCGTAGGTATTGACGCACGCCCCGGGGTGGGCGCCTCGAGGGGCGATGACCACGAGGTCGATGTGCAGGGCGGACAGGAAGATCTCACCGGGGCGGGCGACGAGCCCTTCGGCGGCGACGACCTCCTCCACGGTGACGATCGTCCGTTTTGCCGCGAGCGCGGCCAGCCGGTCGGACTCGCGGGCCGAGCAGACGACGTTGCCGTTCCCGTCCGCCCGGATCGCGTGGATCACGGCCCAGTCCGGCAGGATCGGCGGGACGACGAAGATCTCCTTGCCGCTATAGGGGTCGACGACTTTGCGGAAATCGGGGCGGACCTTTTCGTAGTCGGTCCCCGAGAATCCGAGGATCGGCAGGAACGGCAACCCGGAGGCTCCAGCCTGGAGCCCGGTGAGGATGCCCGGTCAGGAATGCTCGCGCGTCTCGAGAGTCCCCGTCTCGACCGCCCGGCGGAAGTTGGGCGCCATCCCGAACTCCCCCATGGAAACCTGGGGGAATTCCACGGAACGCGCGCAACCGGCGCCGGCCAGCATGTCGACGTTGATCCCCCCGATGGGAGAGCAGACGAGGTCTAGGTCCTTTTTCCCCTGCCGGACCAGCTCCCGGATGAACGCCATGGGGGGCATCACCATCGCGCCACCGATCGCGACGCGGCAACCCGAGGGGACGGCGGCGGCCGCCTCCGCGAGAGAGGTGAAACGTGCCTTGTTCATTGGTTCCGGCTCCCTGGACGAACCGTATTTTCTCAACCTTCAGTATATTTCATTCCGTCGAGGACCGTATCCCCCCCAGGTAAGCTTCCTTGATCCTCGGGTCGTCGCGGAGATCCGACGAGGCGCCGCCGTAGACGATCTTCCCGGTCTCCATGACGTAAGCGTTCCCGGACACCTTGAGCGCCTGCCTCACGTTCTGCTCCACCAGCAGCACGGTGGTCCCCTCCGCGTTGATCTCCCGGATGATACGGAAGATATCCGCGACCACGAGAGGCGCGAGGCCCAGCGAGGGCTCGTCAAGGAGAAGGAGCCTGGGCCTGGCCATGAGCGCGCGGGCGATGGCCAGCATCTGCTGCTCTCCGCCGGACAGGGAGCCCCCGAGCTGACCCTTGCGGGATTCGAGGATCGGGAATCGCTTCAGGACGCCGTCGATGTCCTTCCGGACCCGGCCGTCCTTCCGCTGGTAGGCCCCCATCTCCAGGTTCTCCAGGACGGTCATGCGGGTCAGGATA
>JAKALO010000181.1 GCA_021824125.1 Deltaproteobacteria bacterium
TGCGCCTTGTATCCACGCCCGTCTCCACCGCCTCGCTACGGAGCCCGGTGAGAAATGCGGGCTTTGCCTACTCTCCGCGCCTTCCCGGGGGGGGTCAGCCCCCGGTGGCGTATCTGCGGATTTCGTCGCCGGTTACAGTTGCGGGGCAGCGATGGATTCGCACCATCTTCCCTTTTCGCCCATCATGGGCGCCCGACGGGAACTTCCGATATACCTGTCATTCTGACGGCGGGAGGGAAAACAGTCAAGGTGCGGATATTCGAAGCGCGGATATTTCATTGCAGCTCTTTCAACCGGTCGCGGACGAGCCGCTCCTGGCCGGGACGCCGACCCGCGGAGGCGTCAAGGAACGAGGAGTAGGCTTCCCGCGCCTTGTCGCGGGACCCCGTCCGCTCGTAAACCGTCCCCAGGTGGTAGAGGATGTCGGGGTTCGACGGGAACGCTCGACGGGCGCCCGCCAGGGTCTCCTCGGCCTCCGCGAGCGCCCCCAGACGGGCCTGTGCGATCGCCAGGTTGACCCTGGGCGACGGGTTGCGGGGGTCGAGCGACGACGCCCTGGCGAAACAGGCCGCGGCCTCCGCGGCGCGACCGTCCTGAAGTCGCAGGAGACCGGCGTTCATGAGCGCCCCGGGGTAGTTCGGGTCGAGGGAGAGAGCCTTCCGGAGAGCACGGTCCGCATCCGACAACTTGCCAAGCCGCAGGAGCGCGTTCCCGAGGCTGTTCCACCCTTCGACGATCGACGGCTCTTTCGAGACCACCTCCCGGAACAGCCGTTCCGCGGCTTCCCAGTCGCCCCTTGCCTGCGCGGCGACCCCCTCGTTGAAGCGCGCAACCTGCGAGGCCCTGCCGTCCGGCGGCGGGGCCGGCGCCGGGTGGGGCGCGGCCATCGACAGGGGCGCGGAAAGCGAAGGTGGGCTCCCCGCGCCGCTTTCCGGTTCCGCGCCGGCAGTTTCGGCCTGCGGGGACCGCCGAACGGCCCCGGGAGCGGGCGGCGGCACGGCGATGCCCCCCGCTTGGGCTTTCGCGGCGGGGCCCGCGGAAGCCCGTGGCGGCAACTTCGCCGCGGCCGAGGCGGTGGCGCTGACCGCGGGAGAAGGCGCAGGCGCCTCCGGCGAGGACTCCGTTACGGCGGGCTGCGGTACAATCCGCGAACTTTCCCGCGAGGAACGGACGAGCAACAGGACAGCGGCCCCCGCCAGGAACACCGCGGCAATGGCGAGACCCGCCCACAGTTTCCTTTTCCCGGCCTTTGCCGGGCCATCCCGGCCGGGGAGAGGGCTGCCCCCCGGCGCCGCGGTGCCTCCGTGCCCCTTCTGCGCCTTTCGGAGCGCATCCTGCAGGAGGCTCAAAAGATCCCCGCGTGGGCCGCAAGCAGGCCACCCAGGATGACCAGCGGTGTGGCGACCCACGGGATCCACCGCAGGAACCGCCGCGCCCCGCCCCCGTGGTCGGCGAGCGATTCGGACGCCCGGCGCACATCCTTCGGCTCGACCTTCGCGGATCCCCTGGTGTACGCGGAGAGAAACGCGCGGTCGCAGAGCATGTTGATGAGACGGGGGACCCCGCCGGAGCGCCGGTAGATCGCCTTCTCTCCGCCGTCGGAAAGGAGATCCCGCCCCCCGCCGCCCGCCACGCCGAGCCGGTGCCCGATGTACCGGGCGGTTTCCTTGCGATCCAGCGGCCGGATCCCGGCGCGGACCGTGACCCGCTGGTTCAGCTGCCTCAGGGAGGGGAGGGAAAGTTTTTCCTTGAGCTCGTTCTGGCCGATCAGGACGATCTGGAGGAGCTTGCGCTTCTCCGTCTCGAGATTCGAGAGAAGCCGGACCTGCTCCAGGAGCGTCGGGGGCAGGTTCTGCGCCTCGTCCACGATCAGGACGGGGCGCCTGCCCGCCTCCGCCTCCGCGAGGAGGAACCGGTTCAGCGCGTCCAGGATGTCCTTCTTGGTGCCAGGGGGCGCCTGCCCCCCGAAATCCTCCAGGATCGCACGGACCAGCTCCTTCTCGGTGAGCAGCGGGTTCACGATCAGGGAGGTGACGAAGCGATCGGACAGCCTGGAAAGCAGGGTTCGGCACACGGTGGTCTTCCCGACCCCGATGTCGCCGGTGACGACGATGAATCCCTCCCCGCTTTCGAGCCCGTACAGGAGGTGGTCCAGCGCCTTCTGGTGGCTATCCGACAGGAAGAGGAACCCGGGGTCCGGGGTCAGGGAGAACGGCTTCTCTTTCAGGTCGAACCAGGATTCGTACATGTCAGTTCAGTCCCAGGGGCGGAGCCCCTTGAGCTCCCCCTCCGTGCCGTAGACCCATGGTTTCCCTCCCACGTGGTATCCCCTGTCGGAGCCGAAGAGCCTCTTCTGTTCCTCCACCGCGATCTCCGCCGCGTTCACATCCCGGATCAGCCGCGGGGTGATGAGGATGACCAGCTCGGTCTTTTTCTTGATCTGGTCCGTGTTCCGGAAGAGGGCGCCGAGGAACGGGATGTCCCCGAGCAGCGGGACGCTCTTGATGATCTCCTGCGTGCGCTCCTGCATAAGGCCCCCTATGAAGACCGTCTCCCCGTCCTGCACGGTCACCATCGTGTTCGTCTCCCGGACGTCTACGATGGGCGCCGTGTTCCCGTCGGGGGCGGTCGCATCCCCCACCTTCTCGGTGATCGACGGGTGTATGGCGAGCATGACCTTGCCGTCCCGCCCGATCTGGGGGGTCACGCTCAGGATAATCCCTACCGTGATCGTGTCCGGGGTGAAGGTCACGAATGCCGCCGAGGTCGTCGTGGCCGGCGTGACCACCGCCCGGAAGAAAACGTCCTGCCGGCCGATGCGGATGATCGCCTTCTGGTTGTTCAGGGTCGACACCTTCGGCGCGGAGAGGACGTTGATCTGTCCCTGCTCGGCGAGGGCGTCGACGACTGCGTTGAACTTCCCGCCGGCAACTCCGATCTGGAACGCCGTGGTCCCCGCGGAAAGCGCCTGCCGCGCGGTGGCGCCGCCGGAGAGCGACCCGGACAGGGAGAGCGACGAAAGGTCGGGCAATGCGGTCCAGTTGATCCCGTACTTCGTCTCGTCGTTGAGCGTGACCTCGAGTATCCTCGTCTCGATCATCACCCCGTTGCGCATACGGGACTCGAGCACCTTCAGGTAATCCTCCACGCGTTCGAGATTCGCGGGATAGTCGGTCACCGCGAGGGTGCCGGCCGCCCGGTTCACCACGACCTTGCCGTCTCCGCCGGAGAGGAGCGACTGCACCTCCTCGAGTATCCCCGACCAAAGGTCGAACTTTTCTTCGGTATTGATCGAGTTGCTGCTCTCGCTCTCCCCGCCGGAGCTTCCCGAGGAGCCACCCGCCGAGGCGGTTCCGCTTCCCGACGAGGAGCTCCCGCTCCCCGTGGAGGTGGATGCGGTGAGCGACCCCGACCCCGACCTTCCGGTCAGCAGGTAATCCATGCGGAAGACCCTGGTCAGGCGCTTCTCGGGAAGGATGCGCACCATTTTCCCCGAGAGTTCCACGCGGCAGCCCAGCAGCCCGCAGGCCTCCTCCATGATCTCGGGCGCCGTAGCCTCCTTGATGTCCATGGTCACCGTCCCGGATACTTCCGGGGAGAGAACGAGGTTGAAATCGTTCTCCTTCGCCAGGGAAAGGAACAGCTCCCGCGCGTCGGCCCCCGCCATCACCAGGGTGTACCGGCGGACCGCCTTGCGGAACTCCTCCGACGACCGCTTTTCCCCTTCCACCGTCTCCAGGGGAGCGTCCGGGAGAGGCGCGGGGCGGGTGGCGCCCCCAAGGGAATCGCCCTGCGCCGGCGCCGGGCCTTCCCGCGCGGCCGAGATCACGGGGGGCGGCTCCTTCCGGACAACCTGGGGCTTCGCGCAGCCTACCCCGCAAACGCACACACCGACGAAGACCGCCGCACCCACCCCGAACGGCAGCCGGTAAAACAGCGAAAGCAGCGTTCTCACCGGGTTCCTCCTCCGCCCCTGCCGCCCGAAGGCGAGGGCTTGTAAAGCTCCACCACGCGGACTTCCTTACCGCTTCGCAACGCCACGCTGTATGGGTCCAC
>JAKALO010000182.1 GCA_021824125.1 Deltaproteobacteria bacterium
TACGTGGCCTTCGCGAGAACGGACGGGACCGGGCGATTCCGGCTGCCCCTGCGGGAGGGTTCGTTCGTGATCGTCGCCAGGAGGAAAGGGAACGAGGACGAGATAGGCGCGATGAGGCCGGCGGGCGAGTCCGGGGGCGAAGGGGAACGCGTCGTGTTGAAAGCGGGGGCCATGGAAGACATCGGCGCGATATCGCTCCGCCCGCTGGAGGAGGGGAAGCGGACCCGGCGGGCCGAAGCGGGTGGACAGGAAAAGGAGGCGGCGGAGATTCGCGGCACGGTCGTCCGGGACGACGGCTCACCCGGCGCGGGCGTCCACGTGATGGCCTATTCCGACGGGCGGATGATCGGGCGCCCCTTCGCCATCTCCGGCAAGACGGGAGGGGACGGCGCTTTCCTGCTCAGGTTGCCCAGGGCCGGGAAGTTCCACCTCGGCGCCCGGAGCGAGCGCGGCGGGCCGGTCTCCCCGGGAGAGTGGGTGGGCACGTTCGACGAAACCCCGGACCACTCGGTGGAGATCCGGCTGGGAGAGAAGAAGGACGGGCTACGCATCCGGGTGAGCGAGAAGTGGTGAGTCGCCCGATGCGTTCGGGGAAACGGCGAGGTATTACCTTCGGGAGGGGTTTTGCCCTGGCCCTGGCGATCGGGATCGCCATGGGAGGTTCCGCCGCGACCACCGCTCTCGGAAGCGACATCTCCGGGGACAGGACGTACTCGGGGGAGGTCGTGATCCCCAAGGGGGAGACGTGGAAGATCCTTCCGGGGGCGGTTCTGCGTTTCCGCGGGGGGAGATTGATCGTGCGGGGGAGGCTTCTCGTCGAAGGGACGGGCGAACGGCCGGTCCGCATCCTGGGGGACGAGGCGTTCGAGGGGATCGACATCCGGGGGGGGAGCGGCTCGGAGGTTTCAGGCGCGATCCTCTCCGGCGGCAGGCGAGGGGTCCAACTGACGGGCGCTTCCGCCGTGTTCCGGAAGGTCAGGTGGGAAAAAAACGGGATAGGACTCGAAGTCGGGCAGTACGCGAAGGCCACGCTGGACAACTGCGCCTTCGATTCCCCGTTGCGGGTCGGGATTCTCGTGAAGCGCGGCGGAACGGCCGACGTCGCCGGCTGCCGCTTCGCCGGGGCCGGGAAAGCGGGGTTGTACGTGTACGGCGCCGACAAGGTGAGCGTGAAGGGATGCCGGTTCGAGGAGAACGCCGTCGGGCTCCAGGTCGCCATGTCCGGCGCGCGCGTTTCGGCCGGGGGCTGCCTCTTCCGGGGCAACGGGACGGGGATCCTGGCGGAACGGATGGCGGCGCCCGGGGTGGACGGCTGCGACTTCGAGGGAAACAAGGTCGCGCTGCTGTTTTCCCGGCGCGCCGGGGGGAGCGTGTCGGGAAGCCGGATCGCGGGGAACGGGGACGGGGTGGTCGTGGAGTATTCCTCCTACCCGGTTTTTCGCGATAACCGGTTCCGGGCGAACCTCGATGCGGCCGTGCGGCTGCGCAACCAGTCCTCCCAATGGGAGGAGGAGATCGGGGACGCCGGGCGGGATTCCCGGGGGGATGCCCCGTTCGGCGTCGGCCGTGAAGGGCGGATGGACTTCCTCCCCGGCAAGCCCGCCGTGAAGAAAAGGGATCTCACGGGGACGATCGACTTCCGCGATAACGATTGGGGGGAACTTGCGGAGGAGATCGCGAAAGGGGGAAACGTGTCCGCCATCCACGACGGCCGGGACGAGCCGGAATTCGACTACAAGGGGAAACGGTACCTTATGGACCGCGTGCTGCTGAAATGATCCGCCGCGTGCGGCTTCTCGCCGTTTCGCTCGCACTGGCGGCATCGCTTTCCTTCGCGGACGATTTCACCGGCGTCCGTGGGCGCGTCGCGCTGAAGGGAGAAGTGGTGCCCGGCGTGACCGTCCTGGCGTTCCGTGACTTCGACGCGGGGCTGTCGAGCGAGCCGGTCGCGCGGTCCGGGGAGACGAACGCCGAGGGGATCTATTCACTTGCGCTTCCGCCCGGGAGCTACCACCTGGTTGCGGCGAAGTCCGGCGGCCCGTCACTGTCCGGGCTTCGCGATGGGGACCTGTTCTGCTTCTACGGGGGCAACCCGGTCCGCGTGGAGCCGGGCGGGACGGTCAACGTCGGCTTCAACATGATCCGCGTGGGGAAGGACCCGCTTCCCGGCCCGCCCCCGGGGATAAGCGGGACGGTCTACGACGAATCCGGAAAGCCGCTTTCCGGCGGCGTCGTCTATTTCTACGGGAGCCCGTCGGACGGCTTCCGGGGGATCCCGGGATTCTTCGCGAGGGTGGGGGAGGACGGGACGTTCCGCGCCAGGGTCCGGAAAGGGAGATTCTTCGTGATCGCGCGGAAGCGGGAAAGCGGGGACCTGTTCGGCCCCACTGATATCGGGGACCATTTCGGCTACTACCCGCGCAACCCCGTCGTTCTGGTGGAAGGCGGGAACCGTGGGATACGGATCGACTCGATCCGCAGGCTGGGGATGCTGGAGAAGTTCGAGGGGGTTCCCGCGCAGCAGCCGGGCATCGCGCTCAAGGCGAGTATCGTGGACGCTTCCGGGAACCCGGTGCCGGGTGTGCGCGTCCTTGCATATCGCACGGGGGAGATGACGGGACGCCCCGCGATCGTGTCCGGGAGGTCCGGCGGCGACGGGGCCGTCGAGCTGATGATCGTCGAGGAAGGGGCCTATTTCCTGCTGGCCCGCGAGAAGCTGGGCGGGCCCGCGGAAGGGGAATGGTACGGGAAATACGGCGCGGGCGGCGGTCGCCCGGTCGTGATATCGACAAAGGAAAAGGCCGCGCCGTTGCGGATCGTGGTGGAGCGGAAATGAGCGCGCGCCCGGGTTCCCGTCGAATCGGACGGCTTGCCTGCATCGCGGCGGCCGCGGCATCGCTCGCTGCGTGCGCCTCGTTCCCCGCGGCGGGGAACCGTACCGTTCTCGCCGGGCGGGTGACGTACGAGGGTGCGGCCGTCCCGGCCGCGACCGTGACGCTGTACGACCGCTACTCCCTGGCGGACAGGCATGCGGCGGCAAAGGGCCGGTGCGCACAGGACGGCGGGTTTTCCCTGTCCGTCCGCCCGGGGAGCTACTACGTCGAAGCCAGGGGGCAGTTCGAGGGTGCGGAGGTGTTCGCCTTTTCCGGGCAGAACCCCCTCGTCATCTCGAAAGGGGAGCGCTGGCTCGGGATGAAGGCCGTGCGCGTGCACGCTGCCGAGGCGGCAGGCGCGCCGACCGGACGCGGCGCGGTCGTGGAGGGAGAGCTCCGCTCCGGTGGGGAGCCGGTCGAGGATGGGTACGTCTACGTCTACTCCTCTCCGGAAGGGCTGTTCAAGGGGATGGGAGTGGCGATGAGCCCGCCCACGGGGCCGGACGGGAAGTTCGCAGTGGAGAACCTGACGGAGTCGTACTACTACCTCGTGGCGCGCCGCCGCGGCGGCGGCGGGATGACCGGCCCCCTGGAGAAAGGGGACCTTTACGGGTTCTTACCTTCGAACCCCGTCTACCTGAGGGACGGGAAGGCAACTCGCGTGCGCCTGGAGATGGTGGAGAAGGAGAAGTCGCTATCCTACTCCGAGGTGACCTCGGGGTCCGAGATCGTTCTCCGCGGCAAGGTGGTCGACAGGTCGGGCGCGCCCCAGGCCGGCGTGTACGCCTTCGTCTACGACAACCGGGTTTTCGGACACCAGAGGCCCTACGGTCACTCGGGGAGGACCGGTCGGGACGGGACGTTCTCGATCTACCTCGACCGGCCCGGCACCTTCTATCTCGGCGCGAGGGAAAACTTCGGGAACTCGCCCCGGCCCGGGGAGCGGCTCGGGTTCTACGACGGGACCCCGGACCACTCGGTGAAAGCCGCATCCGGTGAGACGACGGAAGGGCTGACGATCGTAGTGGACCGGGTCCTGGCGGAGGGGAAATGAGGCGGCGCGCGTCGGGAGCCGCGCTCGCGGCGGCGGCCGTCCTTCTGCTGTCCGGCTGCGCGGGAGCGCCGCGGCAACCCCTGGTGGGCGCCGCGGGAGAGAAGGCGC
>JAKALO010000030.1 GCA_021824125.1 Deltaproteobacteria bacterium
TTGCCTTGCCCCCGAATCGTCCGTCACGTCGAGAACGACTCCTCTCGCGTCGCTCTTGTGCGTGACGTCCTGCGAGTTCATCTTCATCGCCACGGGATATCCGATCCGCCGCGCCGCGGAAACCGCCGCCTCCTCGTTTCCGGCGTGCAGGAACGTAACCACGGGGAGACCGGAATCCGACAGGAGCTTCATCGAATCGAGCGGCGTGAGGGCATTCCCGCCTTCCGTTCCCGGTCGAACGGCGGTCGTTCCTTCGGGCTCGAGCGGGAACTTTCCACGGTTGAACCGGGCGTGGCACGCGAGGGCGCGCACCGCCCGCTCCGGGGTCGGAAACACGGCGATCTTCTTCTCGTGGAGTAGGGCCCGCTCCGCGCGTTCCACATCGGCTCCCCCGAGATATGCGACAAGCTCGCAGCGACCGGGCGTTATTACCCCGCTCGCCCCGGGGATCGGATCGCCGAAGATCGGCATGATCACGTCGTAATGTCCCGCGGCGGCGTCCAGGACCTTCCGGTACCGTTCCGCGTCGGCGTCGCCCGTGATGTCCAGCGGGTTCCCCACGATGCAGTGTGAAGGAAGCATCCCCTTCAGGGTCGCCGCAAGGTCCCCGGGGAGCGGCGTCACGCGGAACCCTTCCTCCTCCGCGACGTCCGTCGCGATGATCGCCGAACCCCCGGAGCTCGTGACTATCAGCATCCTGGGCCCGTCCGGGGCGGGAAGGTAGGCCAACGCCTTGGAAAAATCGTAGAGGTCCTCCAGGGAGGATGCCCGGTGAATGCCGAACTGCCGGAACACCGCGTCGTAGATCTCGTCCTTGCCGGCCAGCGACCGGGTGTGGGATTCCGCCGCCTTTCTCCCCCGTTCCGTGCGGCCTGCCTTGAAAATAACCATCGGCTTGCGGCACTTCCGGACCGCCCCGAGGAATTTCGGCGCGTCCTTCACACCTTCTATGTGGAGCGAGATCACCTTCGTGTTCGGGTCGTCGGCGAAAAACCCTATCAGGTCCGCCTCGTCCACGTCGACCCGGTTCCCCATGCTAACGAAGGCTGAAAACCCGAGCCGGTCTTCGGATGCCCAATCGATCATCGCGGCCCCCACGGTCCCGCTCTGCGAAACGAACGCGATCTCGCCCCTGCGGGTGACGAGGGGCCACGACGCACAGAACCCGTGATAAGGGTAGTTGATTCCCTGGCAGTTGGGTCCCACCACGCGGATGCCGGAACGCGAAGCGTTACGGGCCAGTTCCTCCTGGAGAACGGCGCCATCCTCTCCGGATTCTGCGAACCCGCCGCTGATGACGATCGCTGCGCGCACTTTCCGTTCCCCCAGCTGGAGAATCGTGCCCGGCACGAGTTTCGCGGGGATGATGACGACGGCGACGTCGGTCCCCTCCGGAACCTCCGCGGCCGATTTCAGCGATGGCCTTCCGAGAACGGTTTCCCCCTTCGGGTTCACCGGTATGATCTCGCCGGCGTAGCCGGCCTCGACGATGTTCCGGAAGATCTGGAAGCCCATCTTTTCGGGGTTCGAGGACGCGCCGACGACGACGACCCGTTCGGGCCTGAACAGGGGATGCAGGGAGCCGGACATGGGACACCACCCGATCTTTTTTGCCTCACAATCTAACAAAGGGGTGGATGCGTGTCATCCCATTTCGGGTGCATGGCCCCGGAGCGGAAAACCGGCGGGCGGGCTTGAGGGCGGAAAAGAGGAAAGGCGCCCTCGAAAAAACCGGGGCGCCCCTGCGATTCAGTAAATGGAGCTTTCGGTCATACCACCTTGCGGACGTTTGCCGCCTTCTTCCCCTTCGGGCCGGCGGTCACTTCGAACTCCACCTTCTGCCCCTCGGCGAGCGACCGGAAACCATCCCCGGAGATCTCGCTGAAATGCACGAAGATGTCCTCCCCTTCATCCTGCGTGATGAACCCGTACCCTTTCGCGTCGTTGAACCATTTGACCGTTCCCGTTGCCATGCAGCTCTCTCCTTTTGTTTCGACCCGACGGGTCGATCGTTTGGGGCGATGCGCCGCCCCGCCGCGTTCGGCCCGCCAGGATTCAAACAAAACGTCACGCACCGTATTCGCGTGGTGAAACGTCCGGACGAGGGACCGAATGGATTGATGGGATTCTAACTAATTGAAATATCCTCGGCTGTCAATCGATTTCTGTTTATCCGGCGGAAAGGGTGATCTGCATATCCTTCGGAAGCTCCTCGCGCTGCAGGGAGGAATCGGACCCCACGATGATGATGTCGCCGGGGCCGAGGGCGAACAGTTTCTGTGCAAGCTTGGCAAGGCCGATGCGGTTCATGCTCCTGCGGCTCCGCCGGAATTCAAGTATTGTCCCCACACGGACAACTTCGTTCCCCGGCGATTTGAGTCGATAAACGGGGTAACCTGGCATTTTCATATCAGGAATCCTTACTTTCGGGTGTTTTTGAATCAGCCTCAATAAAAAAATTATTCGATGGATTCCACAGCAAATTTCAGGCCCGTTTGGTAGATGTTGAAATTGTCTTTATTTTTAATGTCCTGATTGCAACATCAAGGGAATGACCGGCGAGGAGGGGAAAAACATTCCTCACAATGGACAGAAAATCACCCAATCAATTTACCGATTGGTATCTATACCTTCGGGTCGACTTACCTTCCCAGGAGCGATGATTTACCGCTTAACCTTTTCCAGGAGTCTCGCTCCTTGCCGCCCCCCAGGATCTCCCGGAAGACGGAAACTATCATCACCGCCATCACCGCGAACCCGAAACCGAAGAACACCCAGAACAGGACGTCCAGCATGGGGCACCCCCCTTCCCTTTTCGGGGCCCGATGGTTGGTCCGCGCCTTGCCGCCACTACGCGCATTTTCCGTCCTTATGATTCAAGTATAATGGGATCCGTACCCGATCTCAAACTGTATAATGTTCTGGTTGCCGCCAAAAAATTTCCGGGCACGGAGGAATACGGAATTGAGCGGATCCACTACCCCGTCCATCGACAGGTGGAACATCGGCGCGCCCCCCCGACTCGGAACGCCCCTCC
This sequence comes from Deltaproteobacteria bacterium, assembly GCA_021824125.1. Classification (GTDB taxonomy): domain Bacteria; phylum Desulfobacterota; class Deferrimicrobia; order Deferrimicrobiales; family Deferrimicrobiaceae; genus JAKALO01. Next base: position 3,038 of record JAKALO010000030.1, read on the forward strand.
CGGAAGAAATGGCCGCACTCGTTATCCATCGCGACCGGTACGGCCCCCCTTCGGAATCGCTGCGCGTGGAGACGATTCCCGCGCCGCGCCTGATGGCAAACGACGCCCGGCGCGTCCTTGTCGCGGTCCTCGCGACCGGGCCGAACTTCAACACCAACTTCGCGGCGCTCGGGCTCCCCGTTCCCGTCTTCGGCCGAGGGGATGCGGCGACCCTCCACGTGCCCGGGAGCGACGCCCTCGGGATCGTGGTAGACGCGGGTTTCGCGGTCACGCGTGTCAGGACGGGGCAGGCGGTCATCCTGGATTCCTGGACCGGCCGTAACATCCGCGGCTACGAGACCCACGACGGCTTCAACGCCCAGTTCGCCGTCGTTGATGAAGAGAGGGCTATCCCCCTCCCACCCGCCCTGCGCCGACAATCCCCCGAGCGCCTCGCGGCCATGCTTCTCACATTCGGGACGGCATACCGCGCCGTGGTGGAGCGGCTTCGCGTCTCCCCCGGGGATTCGGTCCTCGTGATGGGAGGGGGGAAAGGCACCAGCTTCCCGGGAGCCCAGATCGCCAAGGTGCTCGGCGCGCGCGTCATCCTCGTGGGGTCCAACCCGGAACTCGCCGGGTCGCTGGCCTCCCGCGGCTTCGCGGATGCATTCGTGGACCGCAGGGAGATCCCTCCCGCCGCATTCGGACCGATCGCTCCCGGTGAAGACCACGATTCCTGGCAGGCGCGGACCGCGCCGTTCCGTCTCGCGGTTTTCGCGGCGAACCACGGTCGGCCGGTGAACGCGATCTTCGAGCACACGGGCGGAGGGAACTTCCCGCTCCTGGTCTCCGCCCTCGCGAAGGGGGGACGCCTCGCCTTTTTCGGCGCGACGGGCGCGGGGCTCCGCGGGGAGTACAAGGAAACGTTCTTCTACGAGGGACGCAGGTTCGTGATCGACGCGCGCTGGGTCTGGATGCGCCAGAAACAGATCCTGTTCCGCAAGGGGAGCCCGGAATCCATCTTCGCGGAGATCGGCCTCCTCCCCGGCCGCCGCGGGCTGGTCTGGGGCGCCGACGCCTACGCCAGGAAATTCGCCCGGGCCGCCCTGGCGCGTGGCGCCGAAGTGGCCGTAATCGCCTCGCGCGGCAAGGAAGGCCGCGGGATCGCCGGGATGCTGCGAACGGGCGTAAAGGCGAAGAACATAATCGACAGGGACGCGTTCTCGTTCCCGGAAGAGATGCCTGACCCTCTCACCGCGGAAGGCGGCATGAACCCCGAATACCAGTCGGGCTTCATGAAGCACGCGCAGGCCCTCGGCAAGGCGCTCTGGGGTATCTTCGGCCCCAGGGTCAGCCCGGATTTCATCGTCGAGCGGACGGACGGGAGCACCATGCACTTCAGCGGCTTCGCGCTTCGCGACTTCGACGAGAGCGACGCCATGCCGTCGGGTTTTATCGTCGTACGCGGGAAGTCGGACCTCTCGATCCTGGGTTCCCACATGTACCACTCTTCCCAGGCGTCGGAGGTCATCCGCCTCCTCGAGAACGGCAGGCTCGCGATGGAGCAGGACGACATCGAGGTGACCACCCTTTCGGGCCTCCCGGAGATTCAGCAGAGGATGCTGGACGGGACGATGCGGAAGCCGAAGGGCGTCGCCCTTGTCCAGGCGGACCGACCCGGACGCGCGATCGGGGATTACGAGGACGATTATCTCGGCGAGAAGCTGCGCGTCGCCGAACCCGCACTGAAGCGGTTCATCGGGCTGCGGCTGCTGGGGGAGGTCGCCGTCGCGACGATCACGCGTCCCGACGCCCTGAACGCCCTGGGCGAGGAACTGCTTTCACAGCTCGCCGCGGTCGTCCGGGAAATCCGCGACCTGGGCACCGTGGAAGGGAGGCCGGTCCGCGCGCTGGTCCTGACCGGCGCGGGCAGGGCCTTCGTGGCCGGCGCGGACGTCAACGAGTTTCTCGGAAAAAACCCCGATGAGATCGCCTTGCTCGCGGGAAAGAACATCGCGGTTTTCTCGGAGCTCGAGAATTTGCCTGTCCCCGTGATAGCGTTGGTGGATGGATTCGCGCTCGGCGGCGGAAACGAGCTGGCGATGAGCGCCCACTACCGCATCGTGACCGAAAACGCCAGCATCGGGCAGCCCGAGGTGAAGCTGGGCATCATTCCCGGTTACGGGGGCATGCAGCGACTCCCCCGCCTGGTGGGCCCCTGGAAGGCGGCGGAGATGTGCGTGAACGGCGAGCCGGTCGACGGGCACGCGGCGGTCGAAATCGGGCTCGCCGACGAGTTCCGCCCTTCCGCGACCGCGCTGCACAGGGCCGTCCAGCTGGCGCGGGAGGCATTTTCGGGAGAAAGACCCTTCGCGCGGAGAGACTGGGACGCCGCGGCGGAGAAACAGAAGGAAGCGCTCGCCGGGCTTCTCGGCAGGCAGGACGTTCGGGAACTTCTCGCCGCCGCCTCGCCCGACGCAACCGGCGCGGCGGATCTTCGCAAGGCGCGCGCGGCCGCGGGAAAAGCGGCTCTCCTGGCGATGCGGTACGGGTACGAAAACGGCTTCGGGCCCGGCCTGGCCAACGACGCCCGCGCTTTCGGAAAGGTGACCGCCTCCCCGGCCGGGCAGGAATGGGTGCGCCGCTTCCTGGAGAAGGATCCCAGGCAACCGTCGCTTCTCGCGATCCTTACGCTGCGATGAAGCACCCTTTCCCGGGAAACCTCCAGGCGTCCGGAGTCATCGAAACGGCGGGGCGTCACGCCCAACGGGGACCCCATTGACCGAACTTGTCCTGGCTCGAGCCCAGATGGCGATGCTCTTCGCCTTCCACATCGTCTTCGCGGTGGCGGGGATGGGGATGCCCGTCCTCATGGTGATCGCCGAATGGATCCATCGTCGTACCGGGGAGCCCGTCTTTCTGGAGCTAGCCAGGCGCTGGGCCCGGGGGACCGTCGTGCTGTTCGCGGTCGGCGCCGTTTCCGGGACCGTCCTCTCCTTCGAGCTGGGGCTTCTCTGGCCGCGCTTCATGGCGTTCTCGGGCGGAATCATAGGCCTCCCGTTCGCGTTCGAGGGGTTCGCGTTTTTCGCGGAGGCGATCTTCCTGGGCATCTACATTTACGGGTGGGACCGCGTCTCTCCCGCGGCGCACTTGCTGTCGGGGATCGGCGTTGCGCTCGGAGCCGTCCTCTCGGGAATCCTGGTGATCTCCGCCAACGCCTGGATGAACAGCCCGGCGGGTTTCGTCCTTTTGGACGGGAACCCGACCGCCATCGACCCGGTCGCAGCCATGCTGAACCCTGCCTGGGCGACGGAGGCCGTCCACATGACCCTGGCGGCGTTCGCGGCCTCCGGCTTCGCGGTGGCCGGCATACACGCGTGGAAACTCCTTGGGGACAACGGGAACCTCTTCCACCGGCACGCCCTTTCCATCGCCCTCGCGGTGGGAGGCGCAGCCGCGGTCCTTCTCCCGGTCAGCGGGGATTTCTCCGCCCGGTTCGTCGCGCGCGACCAACCTGCGAAGCTCGCGGCGCTGGAGGGGCAGTTCCGCACCGAGCGCGGCGCCCCGCTTCGCATAGGCGGGATCCCGGACCCGGAAAAGGGGATCACGCGGTTCGCGCTGGAGATCCCCCGGGGACTGAGCCTTCTCGCCTTCCACGACCCTGACGCCGAGGTCAAGGGGCTCGACGCCTTTCCGGTATCCGAGCGGCCCGATCCCGTCCCCGTTCATGTCGCCTTCCAGATCATGGTGGCGTTCGGGACCGCGCTGGCCGCCGTGTCCCTTCTCGGCGGCTGGTACCGCCTGCGCGACAGGGAGAAGATGTTCAAGCGACGCTACCTGTTCGCCGTTATCGCCGCGAGCCCGCTGGGAATTCTGGCCGTTGAGGCGGGGTGGGTCGTGACGGAGCTCGGACGCCAGCCCTGGGCCATCCGCGGGGTGATGCGCACAGCCGACGCGGTCACCCCTCTCGGGGGCCTTGCGATCCCGTTCGCGTTGTTTTCCGCCCTCTACATCGCGCTGGGCCTTGCGACGGCGTGGCTCCTGCGCAGGGAAATCGCGCGGAGCCCCTCGTTCCCTTTGGGAGAACGCGCTGACAACCCGGGCGAAACGCAGGAGCGATAATTGGCCGACCTCTCCACCACGGCAGCCGGATCCATCCTGGCGTCCCTCATCATCTACACCCTGCTGGGCGGCGCCGATTTCGGGGGAGGAGTCTGGGACCTCCTGGCGCGCGGCCCCCGCGCGAATGCCCAGAAACGCCTGGTAGCCCACGCGATCGCCCCCGTCTGGGAAACGAACCACGTCTGGATCATTGTCGCCGTCGTTATCCTCTTCTCCGGCTTCCCGGCGGCTTATTCGCTCATTTCCACCGCGCTATTCGTCCCGTTAACGCTGATGCTTTTCGGGATCGTCGTGCGAGGCGCCGCCTTCGCGTTCCACTCCCACCACCTTCACGCCGATGAGGGTGGAAGCAGCTGGGGCAACGTCTTCGCCGGCGCCAGCCTGGTCACCCCGCTGCTCCTGGGCTCCATCATCGGGGCCGTCTCCTCCGGGGACATCCGGCCCCAGTCCGCGGGCTCCGTCGGATCCTCCTTCGCGTGGCTGGCCCCTTTCCCGGTTTCGGTGGGGCTTCTCACGCTGGCTGTATTCTCCCACCTCGCGGCGGTCTACCTTGTCTTCGAGACCGACGACCCGGCCATTCGGGAGGATTTCCGTATAAGGGGTTTGTGGTCATCGGTAGCCGTGGCCGGGTTGCTGGTCCTCGTCCCCCTCCTGGCCAGGAGCGGCGGGCCCGATTTCTACCAGGCACTCGTGGGCAGCGAATGGTCGGCGGGGCTCGTGTTCCTGACCGCGACGGCGGCGCTCGGCGCCCACGTGTCTCTCCTGCTGCGGAACTATTCCCTCGCCAGGGTCTGCTCGGCGGCCCAGGCTGTGCTGGTTATGCTGGGTTGGGGGGCCGCCCAATACCCGTTCCTCGTCCGTCCGGACCTCACCATCCCGTCCGCCGCCTCCCCTTACGCCACGCTTCGCCTGCTCCTGATCGCCCTCGGGGCGGGCGCGGTATTCCTGCTCCCCGCCATCTTCGTGCTTTTGCGGGTATTCAAGGGGGACGTCATCTCAGGCAGGCGCCTGAAACCGTAAGCTATACGTTGCCGTAATTATGAAACGCGCGTTTAGACGCGGCAGAGGGCTGTCAGCCGGTCGACCTGGGCCCGGACGGCCTCCGCCAGCTCCTTCGGGGCGATCACCGCGGCGTCGCCGCCCTGCTGGAGGACGATCCCCAGCGCTTCGAGGAATGATATCTCCGGGATCTCCAGGACCACCGATCCGTCCAGCTCGAACTGCAGACGCTGTCCAGGGTGGAGCTCAAGCTTCGAAGCCCAGGCGGACTTCCGCTTCCTGAACCGGATCCGCGCGCCACGGACCGTCCAGTTCCGGAAGGCCCCGCCGCCGCGACGCAGAAAGGCGTCCACGGCGGGGGCGCTCTTCCGCGGCAGGAAGCGCCGCCCCGTCACCTCGACCCCCCGGATGCGCTGCAGCGGAAAAATCCCGATTCCCCTTCGCCTGCCGGAAGACGCTACAAGGGCCCAGTCTCCCTGTGAGAAGCGGAGCTTCAACGGCTCGGCCTCCAGCCCGGAAGCCTCGACGCCTTCGACGGGCTGCAAACGGAGCAGGACCAGCCTCCGTTGAGTAATCGCGCGGAGGAGGTCGAAGAAGACCTTCCCCGGCGTTTCCATTCCCCGGCTGACATCGATGGAAACGGCCTCCCGGATTTTTTCCATCAATGGGACCTTGAAAAGGTCGGAAAGCCGGGCGGAGATTCCTTCCAGCTCCTCCTTCAAGGGGGGACGGATCTCCTCGAAAAGGCTCCTGGCGATCAGCAGCGCGATCAGGTCTTCCTTCCTGAACAGGAACGACGGGAGGTAGAAACCCGGATCGTCGTACGCGTAGCCCCTCCCCCCGGGTACGGTTCCCAGTGGGGCCTGAAGTGCGTCGCGCAGGAACGCGATGTCCCTCTGGGCGGTCCGGACGGAAACATTGAACTGCGCCGCAAGGGTCCCCGAGCCGGGATTGCGTCCCGCCCGGACCTGCTCGTCGAACCAGAGCATTCGCTCGATCGTCATGTCTATCTCCCCCCCGGGACGTGGCGCTAAAGATCCCCCAGGTAGGCCGACTGGACCCCGGGATCGTTCCTCAGGTCGTCCGTGTCACCCTTGATGACGATCGATCCGGTTTCCAGAACGTAGGCCCGGCGCGAGATGGAAAACGCCATCGAGGCGTTCTGCTCCACCAGGAGGATCGTCGCGCCCGCCCGGTTCACTTCCGTTATCATGTGGAATATCTCCTCCACCAGCAAGGGGGAAAGCCCCATGGAAGGTTCGTCCAGAAGCATCATGGAGGGATTCGCCATCATGGCGCGGCCTATGGCAAGCATCTGCTGCTCACCTCCGGATAGTGTGCCCGCCAGCTGCGCGGCCCGCTCCGCCATCCGCGGGAACCGTGAAAACACCCTGTCCAGGCTCTCGTCGACTTCCCTTCCCGGCCGGCGCGTACAGGCGCCCATGTCCAGGTTTTCGCGCACGGTCATGTTGGCGAATACCCCTCGCCCTTCCGGAACGTGTGCGATTCCCTGCCGGGCGACCTTGTGCGGCGGAAGGCCGGAGATGTCCTTCCCCTTGAACAGGATCTTCCCCGAACGCGGCGCGAGGATGCCGGAAACGGCTCGCAGGACAGTGGTCTTCCCCGCCCCGTTGGCCCCGATCAACGACACGATCTCCCCTTCCCCGACACGGAGGGAAATCCCTTTAAGCGCGTGCAGTTTCCCATAATATACGTTTACATTATCAATAATTAGCATGCTTATCTAATCCCTCACTTCACTTGTGTCGCCCGCCGGGCGGTGACCGAGGTACGCCTCGATCACGCGCGGGTCTTTCCGGATCTCCGCGGGTGTCCCTTCCGCGATCACCTCGCCGAAATCCATCACGACCAGGCGTTCGCAGATCCCCATCACCAGCCGCATCTGGTGCTCGATGAGAAGGATGGTCAGGGAGAACCTCTTCCTTGCCTCCAGTATGAACCCCATCAATTTTTCCACTTCCGAATGGTTCATCCCCGCCGCCGGCTCGTCCAGCAGGAGGATCTTCGGCCCGGATGCCAGCGCCCTTGCGATCTCCAGCCTCCTCTGATCGCCGTAGGAGAGGTTCTTCGCGTGCTCCAGCCGTCTATCCTGGAGGGAGAAAAAGGATAGCAACTCCGTCACGTTTTCACCGATCGCCTTTTCCCCATCGAGATACCTGTTCGTCCGGCAAACGGCGGAAACCGGGCCGTAGGGAACGGAGGGGTGGTAGGCGGCCCGGACGTTGTCCATCACGGACAGGTTCCGGAACAGGCGGATATTCTGGAAAGTACGGGCGATCCCGAGGCGGCTGATCCTGTGCGGCGCAAGCCCGGCTATCCGGTTCGCGTCCATGTTGACGGTGCCGCGGTCCGGCCGGTAAATCCCCGTGATCACGTTGAACACGGTGGTCTTTCCCGATCCGTTCGGCCCGATAAGGCCCGCAAGCTCACCCCTCCGGAGATACAGGTCCACCCCGTTCAGCGCCTTGATCCCTCCGAAGTTCTTTGTCAACCCCCGCGCTTCCAGGATCACCGCCCGGCTCCTCCACGTAAAAACCTGAATTCCCCGATACCTAAGAGCCCCCGGGGACGAGCCAGCATCGTGACGACAAGGAGGATCGGAATGAGCACCCACCGGAACTCGACGTATTCAGGGGGAAGGACCACCCGAAGCGTTTCGAGAAGAAAGACCCACCCGAAGGAGGCGACGAGGGTTCCGCTCATGTTGCCGAGCCCCCCCAGGACCACGATCACCAGGACGTCAACCGACTTGAAAAAGTCGAAGTTGCTGGGATGCAGGAATGCGTAAAGGTGCGCGTACAGGCCTCCCGCGAGGCCCGCGAAGGCGCACCCGATCACGAAGCCGGCGGTCTTGTACCGGAACGTGTCGATCCCCATGGCTCCGGCGGCGATCTCGTCCTCCCGGATCGAGACGAGGGCGCGGCCGTAGCTGGAGTGGACCAGGTTCCGGATAACGAGGAGAGAACCCCCGAGTAAGACGAAGGCCCACGGGAGAGTGGTCATCTTCGCGATCCCGGTCATCCCCCGCGCCCCCCCCAACCGGGGGATGAAGCTGTCCGCGTTGTCGAAGACCACTTTCATAATGATCCCGAACCCCAGCGTGGCGATGCCCAGGTAGTCCGAGGTGAGCCTGATGGTCGAAACCCCCACCAGCAATGCGACGAGTGCCGCCGCGGCCGCCCCGGCGAGAAGGGCGCAAAGGAAGGCCGGCTGAGACTCCACCCCCAGCGACTTCAGCGTGAGCGCCGCGGTGTAGGCCCCGATGCCGTAGAACGCGGCGTGCCCGAGGGAGAATAGCCCCGTGAATCCGTAGATGACGTTCAACCCCAGGGCGGAGATCGCGGTTATGCAGGCCAGCTCGAACACCTGGAGCCAGTACGGGTTCGCAAGCCCGCTCGAATCGAACGCGAACATCGCCGCGTAAACCGCGGCAAGCCAGGCCAGCGCTTTGGCAAGGGAGGGCAGGGCCTTCACGGCGGGTTCACACCTTCTCGGTTTTCGCGGCCCCGAGGATCCCCGTGGGCCGCAGCAGGAGCACGCCGATAAGGATGACGAAAGCGATCCCGTCCCTGTACGTGGAGGAAAGATAGGCCGAGGCGAGCGTCTCGGACTGTCCCATGATGAGCGCGCCGAGCACGGCTCCCGGGATGCTTCCTATTCCCCCGAGGACCGCGGCGGTGAACGCCTTCAGCCCCGGCATGACACCCATGAAGGTATTGACCTGCGGGTAGGCGATCCCGTAGAGGACCCCGCCGACTCCCGCCAGCGCCGCACCCAGCCCGAAGGTGATGGAGATCACGCGGTTGACGTCGACCCCCACGAGGCCCGCCGTCACGGGGTCGAAGGAAACCGCCCGCATCGCCCTCCCGACGCGGGTCCTGCGGACGATGAACTGCAACGCACCGAGGCAGGACAGGGTGACCAGGAAGATTATCGCCTGGATGTTGGTCAGCGAGATGTCCCCCGGTCCCCATGACGACACCGCGAAGGGGCGTGGGAAGGAATAGAAGTTCGGGCCGAAGACCTGGTTTAGCGCCGTGAAATACTCGAGGAAGAGCGACACCCCGATGGCGGTTATCAGAGAGGCGATCCTGGGAGCCTGCCGGAGCGGACGGTAGGCGACCCGTTCCATCACCACGGCCAGGACGGCGCACCCGATGGTGGCGAGCAGGAAGACCGCGAAAAGGGGGAGATGATATTTCCCGATGGCGTAAAGGCCGATGAAGGCGCCGACCATGAACACGTCGCCGTGGGCGAAGTTGATCAGCCCGACGACCCCGTAGACCATGGTGTATCCCAGGGCTATCAGGGCATACACGAACCCTATCTGCAGCCCGTTAATGACCTGCTGGAGAAAATAGTCCACCCGGCGCCGCCGTCAGGGGTCCACCACCTTGACGAATTTCTGCCGGCCGTCCACGATCCGGAGTATCACGGCGCTTTTCACGGCGTCCCCGTTGCCGTCGATGGTGAACTCCCCGGTCACTCCCTTGAACCCCTTGATCGCGGCGAGAGCCTCCCGGATCTTCAGGGGGTCGTTGCCGCCGGCTTTCCGTATCGCGTCGAGCAGGAGGTTCGTCGCGTCGTATGCCAGGGTCCCGAGGGCGTCGGGGGTCTGTCCGAACTTCTCCCTGTACTTCTTCACCCAGCCGGCGACCTCGGGGCGGGTGTCTTCGGGCGAATAGTGGTTGGAGAAATACCCCCCCTCCACCGCGTCCCCCGCGATCTTCACCAGGTCCGGGGAGTCCCAGCCGTCGGGCCCGATCAGCGTCGCCTTGATCCCCTTCTCGCGCGCCTGCTTCGCGATCAGCCCGACCTTGTTGTAATAATCCGGGAGGAACAGGACATCAGCCCCGGAAGCCTTGATCTTGGTGAGCAGCGGCGAGAAATCGACGTCGTCCTTGCCGTACGACTCGTAGGCCACCACCTTGCCGCCAAGGTCCTTGAAGTCGTTCCCGAAGAACTCGGCGATCCCCTTGGAGTAGTCGTTGGACGCGTCGAAGAGAACGGCCGCCTTCTCCTTCCGCAGCGTTTCCCGGGCGAACCTGGACATCACCCTGCCCTGGAACGGGTCTATGAAGCAGGCGCGGAACATGAAGTCCTTGCGCTTCCCGTCGGCCACGGTCACCTTGGGGTTGGTGGCGGACGGGGTGATGGCCGGTATCTTCGAGCCCTGCGCGAGGTCGGATACGGGGATGGTGGCTTTCGAGGTGACGGAGCCTACTATCGCGTGGACCTTGTGCCGGTTGATCAGCAGGTTCGCGGCGTTGCTCGCTTCCGTGGGATCGTTCCTGTCGTCGACGACCACGAAGGCGATTTTCATCCCGGCGACGCCGCCCGCCCGGTTTGCCTCGTCAACGGCCATCTCGAAGGCGTTCTTCACCGATTCGCCGAAGGTCTTGACGTCCCCCGTGAGAGGGGTGATCAGCCCGATCCGGATCTCGTTCGCGGTCTGCGCCCTGCACCCCGAAAGGAGAAGCGCCGCCGCCAGGACGGCCGTCATCCTCTTCATGTCCGATCCTCCGTGATATGTTTCCGCTACCGGACCTCCCCTATCCTATTTTGAGTTTCCCTTTTCGTGTAGACATTTTTTTCGATCGCTTCACGGTTGCCCTCCCGCCCGCCCATCCTTGACAAGCCTCGCATCCCAAGGTCAAACTCCATCGTAAGAACCGCCGGAGGAGGGAACCGGATGCTTCGCGACGTGATAATACTTGGCTCGGGATGCGCGGGGTCGACCTCGGCGATCTACACGGCCAGAGCGAATTTGAAACCTCTCGTCCTGGAAGGAAACGAGCCCGGGGGCCAGCTCGGGCTTACCACCGAGGTGGAGAACTACCCGGGTTTCGTCGACGGCATCCAGGGCCCCGAACTCGTCGACATCATGAAGCGGCAGGCCGGCAGGTTCGGAGCGGAGTACAGGACGGAATCTGTAACGGGAGTCGACCTCCGCCGACGTCCCTTCACCGTGAGGACGGACAACGCGGAATACGAGGCGAAGGCGCTGATCGTCGCCACCGGCGCCTCCGCCAAGATGCTTGGCCTGGAATCGGAGAAAAAGCTCCTGGGGCGCGGGGTGTCCACGTGCGCGACCTGCGACGGGGCATTCTTCCGGGGCAAGGAGGTGATAGTGGTGGGGGGCGGCGACACCGCCGTCGAGGAGGCGAACTTCCTCACCCGGTTCGCACAAAAGGTGATCGTCCTGCACAGGCGCGACCAGCTCCGGGCCTCGAAGATCATGGTAGACCGCGCGATGAGGAACCCGAAGATCGAGTTCATGTGGAACTCGGCTATCATCGGGATTCTCGACCCCGCCAAAAACGAGGTCTCCGGGGTCAGGATCCGGAACACGAAGGACGGGAAGGAAGAGACCAGGAGGATCGACGGGGTCTTCGTCGCCATAGGGCACGAACCGAACACGAAGATATTCGAAGGCCAGCTCGAGCTGGACAAGGGATACATAGTCCTGCGTGAAGGCTCGAAGACGAGCGTGGACGGCGTTTTCGCCGCCGGGGACGTGCACGATCGCGTGTACAGGCAGGCGGTAACGGCCGCCGGCTCCGGGTGCCGGGCCGCGATCGACGCGGAAAGGTTCCTCGAGGAAAACGGCTGAAAGCAGGGAGAAAAAAAACCCCGGCGATTTCTCGCCGGGGTTCCATTGTCAGGGCGTTGTTCCCCTCGGGATTTCCCGGTTACTTCACCTTGACTACGTTCGACGCCTGCGGTCCCTTGGGGCCTTGGGTAATCTCGAACTCGACGCGATCACCCTCGTTCAGCGACTTGAACCCTTCGGATTTGATTGCGCTGAAATGCACAAATACGTCCGGCCCGCCTTCCTGGGAAATAAAGCCGAACCCCTTCGCGTCGTTGAACCACTTCACTGTACCTTGTGCCACTTGCCGTTCCTCCTTGTATTTTACTGCTGCGAAACCCGAGCACGTCGCTCAAATTTAGCAACATCGTTGAACCTAACAGGGAATTTGATGCCCGTCAAGCAAAGAAAACATGGTGCATCGGTCCCTTGCCTACATGAGGAGGTCGATGAAGCCGTCGAACAGCTTCGGCTCGAATTCGGTTCCCCTTCCTTCCTTCATTATGGTGATGGCCGTCTCTTTTTCCAGGCTTTTCCGGTAAGGACGGTAGGTCCGCAGGGCGTCGTAGACGTCCGCGATCTGGGTCATGTACGACGTCGGGTGGAGCGGCCCTTCGAACATCACGTCGGGGTACCCCGAACGGTCGTACTTGATGTGGTGCTCGAAGGAGACGATCATCGGGAGATCCGTCCCGCAGTCGATCTTCCGGAGAAGCTTCGCGCCGATAACAGGGTGCGCCGCGATCCGTTCGAATTCCCCCGGGTCCAGCCTTCCGGGCTTGTTCAGGATCTGCGCGGGGACCTTCTCCTTGCCGATGTCGTGGAGCAGCGCCGCCAGCCCGATATCCTGGACGCTGGCCTCCGGAAATCCCGCATGCACGGCCTGGGCCACAACGATCACGCAGACATTCAGGGAATGTGTCACGGTGTAGTCGTCGTGCACCTGGAGACGGATCAGCGTGTCGATGATCATCCCCTCCCTCCGGAGCCCCTTCATGACCGCCGAGACGATATCCCGTCCCTCGGAGACCTTCGTTGCCTTCCCCTCGCCCGCCATGGACATGAGCAGGTCCTTGAGGACATCCGTCGCGCCGAGCAGTACGTGGGAACGTGACGCCTGTGACGAAAGGACGGCGGCGGTATCCTCGTCCCCCGCGGTTCCCTGGATCTTCCCGTATTCGATGAATTCCCACAGGTGCTCCGTGTCGGTCTCCCGTCCCCTGCCTATGAAGTAGACGAACCGCTTGAGTTCCCCGAACGTGATTCCCTCGCGGATCGAGACCTTCTCGATCCCTCTCTCACGCATCTTGCGGATCAGCCTGCCCAGGGTCGGGTTCACCCCGAGAAAGGGGAACTCGTCGATCACCGCGTGGTCCCCGAGGAATCCTATGTGAAGCACCTTGAGCCGGACTGCCTCCGCCTGGAGCCTGTTGTGAAGGCGGGTCAGGAGACCCTGGACCCGCTGGTGGCTTTCCGGGTAGACCGCGGAGGCCTGGATCGCCAACCCCAGGTCCTGGAGGACGCCGACAAGTTCATCCTGTTTTTTCATTTCGCCGCCAGGGTGCGCAGAAGCGTCGTGCAGTGGTCGCGCACCGCCGCCCTCCGGGAGGCTTTACCCCTGTGCAGATACCCGAGAGCCTCCGTCCCGCCGATGCGGAACAGGGAGCTCGCCGCGTCCATCCTCAACGAATCCTCCTTCGAGGAAGAAAGGAGCCCCTCGGAAAGGAGGATCCTCCCGAGAGCCTGCGTCGACTCGGGGGCCTTGAGCTTGCCGAGCGCCAGGATCGCCTCCTTTTTCACCCTCGAATCCGTGTGCGACAGCGCGTTGACCAGCCCGGGGGCGGTCCTGCGGGACCCGATCTCCCCGAGGATGAAGCACAGGTTGCGGACGAAATACCATCGGGGATCCGTCAGCTTTTCCATCATCGCCGGCACCGCCGGCAATCCTATCCGCACCACCAGGGATATCATGGCCCGGCGACGGTTCGCCTCCGACTCCATAAGGAGCCGGTCCAGGAGATGGGGTACCGACTCTTCGCCGAACACCGTCAGGAGGACACGGCTCCGTTCCTCATCCTCGTAGGAAAGGTCCCGCATAAGGTACAGGTCGATCACCTGGCCGAAATCCACCTCCTGGATGACCTGCCTGACCTGGACGCCGCTTTCCCCCGGGGCCTTTACTTGGGTCGACGAAAGCACGCCCATGACGATATCGAGAAGGGCGAACTCCTTTCGCGATATCATGTTGGGAATCATCTTCCGCACTTCCTCGAGCAGGTCGAGAAAGTCCGGCTCGCTCTTTTCCATGCCGAGCAGTTCCAGAAGCACGATCGCCGCCTTCCGTCGCATGCCCGACTCCTCGAAAAACGCGAGAATCCCGGGTTCCACGGGCTCCTTCCGCACCGGCGTGCCGCCAAGGGAGCCCGCACCGCCCGAGAGGGTCTCCATGAACCGGGAGTGGCCCTCGTCGAGGTAAGCTCCCTCGGACCGGGACAGCAGAAGCCTCTCGATCGTCTCCCACGTCCTGACCGCGTAATAATTCTTGGCCCGCAGGCTTTCCTGGGCACGCTCTTTGAGCATTGGAAGCAGTGATCCCGGGACATCCCGTTCGGCGGAGATGATCTCGAAGATCTTCCGGAATCTCTTTCCCCCCTTCTCTTCCGCGGAGATGAGGGTCGCGAGCAGGTCGAGAACCTCCTTGTCCGAGCATTCGTCGGCCAGGGAACGCGTGAGAGACAGCGCCAGCGCGTCCTCGTCCGGGCCTTCAGCGGGGGCGCCCCCCGGCGTCTCCACTCCTTCATCCAGGGAAAGGAAGATCTGCCTTTTCCCTTCCTCGGGCAGGAGTTGGACGGTTTCGACGATGCGGCGGAAAACCCGCCGGAGGACCTCCGGGTTCATGTCCTTGCCCGAAGATTCCGCGGACGATCCCCGTATGCCCTCTTTTCCCGCGAAGGCCTTCGCGCGCCGCAGGATGGCGGGTATGAGCTCGGGGGATTCCGACAGCTCCTCGATGACCTTCCGCTCGCTTTCCTCGTCTGCGACGTTGGCCGTCAGGAGCATCCGCCACATCGCGTCGTCACGGTCGACGCCCTCTTTCGGATCGACGGAATCGACTATCCTGCGTGACAATACCTCCTTGTAATTGTACGGGTAGAGGTGGATTCCCCTTATCCCCTCCCGCCTCATGAATTTCATGGGGGACTCGTCCGTCTTCCCCGAACGCGAATCGTGCAGGCAGCGGAAGAACGCAAGGAGCCCCTCCGGCGTGGCTTCCCCGTCGAAACCAATCGTGGCTACCTGGTGAAGGTAGAGGCTTTCCGCGAAATTGCCGATCAGTTGGTGACCTTCACCAAGGAACACGTCCCTGTACAGGACCCGGTCGCGGGCGATCCCGAGGAGAAGACGGCCGGAAGGCTCCCGTGCGGCCCCGGCGGCGACGGCGGCATGGAGCAGTTTCATGCGCTCGGAAAGAAACGGGTGGCCGGGTTGGTAAAGCCCGGTCCAGTGGCATGCGCGCGCGAGGTCTACGACAAGTGACTCGACCTCGGGTAGGATGTTTTCCGGCGGCGCGGCTTCCAAACCGGTGGGTCCTCCTTTTGACACTCGCCCGGCGTGCCGTTTCGTTGCATGATATAGCATCCGGCTGCGA
This sequence comes from Deltaproteobacteria bacterium, assembly GCA_021824125.1. GTDB lineage: Bacteria > Desulfobacterota > Deferrimicrobia > Deferrimicrobiales > Deferrimicrobiaceae > JAKALO01. Next base: position 18,400 of record JAKALO010000030.1, read on the forward strand.
AAAATAAAGGACAGGGGGGGAACCAGGGATGACCGGGCAAGTCACCCTCCCCTTAT
>JAKALO010000183.1 GCA_021824125.1 Deltaproteobacteria bacterium
CTCTTTTCCGACCAGGGTGACGTCGCATATGTTTTTGGTGTCGCTGGCGAAACTCCTGTTGAGAAAAGCGGTGAAGGCGATAACATCCCTGTCTGAAATGAAATCGTTAATGGATTTGTTTATCAGCCATGACCGCTCTTTCCCCAACATGCCGGCCGCGGTGAGGTTCGCCGAAAGGATCTTGCCGTGGCGGTCGAGGGTCAGGTATCCCACCGGGGCGAAATCGTAGAGATCGGCGTACCTTGCAAGCCCCGCCTCGTTCTCCTCGGCGGCGCGCCGAAGCTCCTCGTTCACCATCTCCAGCTCTATCTGGTGGACCGCCAGTTCGTGGAGAAGCTTTTCGTAATCTCCCGTCGACGAAAGCGGGCCGGTCTTCGCCCTTGCCTTCTTCAGCCTTTCTTCCGCCATGCGACGAAGGTCGGCGACATACGCCTGACGGTCACCGGATTTGCTCATGGCTTTTCCTCTTCCCCTTCATCGGAACCCCTCCCCTTTTCGACGCCTTGCCCCGCCCGCGTCCAGGCGTCGATTTCCGTGGAGGACCCGTACCATTTGATGACCACCCCGTTGGCGTCCCGGATCGGCACGGCGTGCGCCTTGAACGCCCGGTACTCGCCGTCCTTGGTGCGGATGCGGAACCTGCTGATGAAATTCGTGCGGGACGCCACCGCCGCGTCCAATTCCGCCTTGATTCGCTCTCGGTCTTCCGGGTGGAGCTGCCGGAGCCAGCCGTATCCAAGCTGTTCCGGTTCCGGAATCCCGGTGTACTCGATCCATTGGCGGCTCAAGTAGTCGCAGGCGCCGTCGGGGAGGCAGCTCCAGAACATGTGCGGAAGGGATTCGGTCAGTTGCCTAAGCTGCGATTCCTTCTCCCGCAGTTCCGCCTCCAGCGTTTTCGCCGCGGTGACGTCGGTGAAGGTGATAACGACGCCGTCTATCCTGTTATCCACCGTGCGGTAGGGCAGGATGCGGACCGCGAACCAGCGCCCGTCGCGCGCCGCGACCTGCTTCTCGGAAAACGCCAGGGTCTGGAGGACCTCCCGCGCATCCTCGATAAGCTCGAGGTAGAGAAGGTTTGACACGATGTCGGCAAGCGGACGGCCCACGTCGCCCGGGATCAGGTTGATGATCCTGGTCGCCCTGGCGGTGTACCGCCGCACGTGAAGCTCGTTGTCCAGGAAAACCGTGGCGATGTCAGTTCCGTCGAGCAGGTTCCTGATGTCGCTGCTCGCCCGTGTCAGTTCCTCCAACCGTGACTCCAGCTCGACGTTGACCGTCTGGAGCTCCTCGTTCATGGACTGCATCTCTTCCGCCGACGTGGACAGCTCCTCGTTGGTGGACTGCAGCTCCTCGTTCGCGGACTGCAGCTCCTCGTTGATGGATTTGAGCTCCTCCCGCGAAGTCTGCATTTCCTCGCGCGCGACCAGCAGCTCTTGCCGGGTCTGCCGGAGTTCCCGCTCCAGTTCCGTCGCACGGGTGCCGCGGACAGGCGCTTTCCCCGGCGCTTTCCCCGGCGCTTTCCCCGGCGCTTTCCCCGGTTCGGAGGATGCTTCCACGTCCGAAAACACGATCATCACCATTCCCTTGAGCGCTTCCGGCTCCTCGATGGCCTGGACGGCAAGGTCGACCTCCTGTGCCATACCGTCGGTCTCCACCTTCACGTTCCCGCGGATGACCGCCGGTTTCTTCCGTAGCGCCTTCTGGAAGGCGTCGGCCAGCGCGTTGCGCAGCCCTTCGCGCGCCATCGCGTAAATGTTCCAGTTCGCCTTGCCGGCAGCCGGCTCCAGGTACTTGCCCGTCCTCCCCCGGATGTAGAGGATGTCGCCCCTGTCGTTGGCCAGCACGGCAGCCGGGGAAAACCGCTTGAGGAGCAGCTGGTCCACCTGCGACTGGAGGCTGACGGGTTCCTTATGCGCACGGCGCTGAAGGTCCGGCACGGCGGGGAAAAACGTGACCGGAAACTCGACCGGTTCCGCCTGCACGGAATCGTCGATCCGCCTGTAGATCCTCGATTTGCCGTCCAGCGGCGCGAACAGGCCGGTGAAGCCGCCGACGCTCTCCGCGTTGCCCAGGAACAGCACGCCGCCGCGGTTCAGGCTGTAGTAGAACAGCGGCATGAGTTTCTTCTGCAGTTCCGGCTCGAGATAGATGATGAGGTTCCGGCAGCAGAGGATGTCCAGCTTGGTGAATGGCGGATCCATGACCAGGTTCTGCGGGGCGAAGATGATCTTCTCCCGGATCTCCTTTGCGACCCGGTAGGAGTTCTCTTCCTTCACGAAGAACCGGCTTAGGCGCTTCGTCGATACGTCCCCCGCGATATCGGCGGGGAAGAGGCCCTGGCGCGCCTTGTCTATGGCGTCGCGGTCCAGGTCGGTGGCGAAGATCTGAAGCGAGAAGTTTCCCCTGGGACGGAGATTGTCCAACGCCTCCCTGAAAACCATGGCCAGGGAATACGCTTCCTCCCCCGTCGAGCAGCCGGCCACCCACGCACGGAACACGGACCCCTCGGCCCGGCTTGCGAGGAGCGCCGGGATGGCCTTCGTCTTCAAAATCTCCCAAGTTTCCGGATCGCGGAAAAAGCTCGTCACTCCGATCAGCAGTTCCTTGAAGAGGATCTCCAGTTCCTTCGGGTTTTCCTGCAGGAACCGGACGTAGTGGGCGATATTGTCGATCTGGTGGATGCCGACCCGACGTTCTATCCTGCGGTACAGCGTACTTTTCTTGTACAGGGAGAAATCATGGCCGGTCTGCGCCCGGAGCAGGGTCAGTATCTTTCCCAGGGCGCTCAGGGTCTTGTTTTCCGGGACGGGCCTGGGCTTGAACAGGGGAGCGTGCCGGAAATAGTCGGCGATCATCCGGGGGAGCTCTTCTGCCGGGCCCACGAAGTCGGCGAGCCCGGCGTTTATCGCGCTGCCGGGCATCCCGTCGAACTTCGCCGTCGCCGGGTCCTGCACCAGCGCCACCCCGGTCTTTTCCTTGATGGCCCGAAGCCCCATCGTGCCGTCGCTGCCCATGCCCGACAGGATGACCCCGACGCCCAGCTCCTGCCGGTCTTCCGCCAGGGAACGGAGGAAGAAATCGATCGGCTGGCGAAGCCCGCGGGGCGCCACCGGTTCCAGCAGGTAAAGCCTCCCGCGCAGGATGGACATGTTCTTGTTCGGGGGGATCGCGTAGACGCAATCCGGCCTGACCATCATGCGGTCCTTTGCCTGGAAGACCTTCATGCCGGTTGTGCGCTGGAGCAGCTCGGGCATGACGCCCTTGTGCGTCGGGTCGAGGTGCTGTACGACGACAAAGGCCATGCCGCTGCGCGGCGGCACGTTCTTCAGGAACAGTTCCAGGGCCTCCAGCCCTCCGGCGGAGGCGCCGATGCCGACGATGGGGAAAGAAGCACCCGTGCGGCGCTTGGCTGGTGCTTGCCCGGATGGCATTGCCTTTTTCTTCTCGTGTTTGTTTTTTCCAGGGGGGGGTGCGGCAATCTTGCGAGTATTCATCTCAGGGGTTTTTTTCACACTCCGCTCCTGCCGCTCCTGGCGTTCCATCTATCCGGGAACGCTTCAGCCGCTCGGCTTATCCGTTGGGGGATTCCAACCACCCTGATTTTTTTATTATACTCGACAGAATCGGATTTTCCGAATGTAATAATAACACCCGTTCAGTCGTCCGGCAGACCGTCGGAGATCGACTGCAGGCCGACAAACAGCGGTATTTAAACCGAATCCGGTCCGTCTTCCGGATGCGGCCCCTCCGGGGCCGAAATCGCGCCCCCTCAGGTGAACCCGGAGCCCACCGTGCAGGCGTAGCAGTAATCCCCGGCCGTAATCGGGGTCCCGGGGAGCGGCAGTCCGCCGGGCCCGGAAACGTGCGGCTTCCGCTCTCCAGAGTGCCGGCCCAACGCGAGGTTGAAGTCGCAGTCGTACAGGTACCCGTCCCATGAGACGGATAGCTGCGTCCGGCACATGAGTCCCTCCACGGTGCAGGGATTGAACCCGTCCGCGAGGGCCC
>JAKALO010000031.1 GCA_021824125.1 Deltaproteobacteria bacterium
CTCCTTCCCCGTGCCGGTCTCTCCCGTGATAAGCACGGAGAGGGGTGAGGCCGCGGCCTTGCCTATCACATTGCGGACCTCCATCCATGCCGGGGAGCCGCCAACCATCCCGAACCATTCCTCGGCCCCCGGCGCGATCGCCGCCTCCTTGTCGGCGCCGGAGGCGGTCCGGACCGCGTTCCCCACGACGCGCAACAGCTCCGCCTCGTCGAACGGCTTGGTGATGTAGTCGAACGCCCCGTTCCGGATCGCCTCCACGGCGTCCCCGATCGTCCCGTAGGCCGTGACGAGGATGACCGGCATCGCCGGGTGCCGCTCCCGGCAGTGGCGGAAAAGCGCGAGGCCGTCCATCTTCGGCATCCGGATGTCCGAAACCAGCGCGTCCGCCCGGTGGGCGTCGAGCCACGAGGAGGCAGCGGCGCCGTCGGCCGCCTCGGCGATCTCGTACCCCTCCCGCACGAGCATCGCGCGCAGCACGCGGCGAAGGTTCCGGTCGTCCTCCGCGATCAGTATCTTTCCCTTCACCCTCTCATCCCCCCGGGAACTTTATCGTGAACCGGCTTCCCTTGCCGGGAGCGGTCTCGACGGCGATCGACCCGCCGTTTTCCTCGACGATCCTCCGGCATATGGCGAGCCCCATCCCGACGCCGCGCTCGCGGGTTGTGTAAAAGGGACGGAAAAGGTTTGGACGGTCCTCGTCCGCGATCCCCGTCCCCGTATCCTCGACCGAGATCCGGGTTTCCCCGCGAACGGATTGGACGCCGACCGTGAGGTCTCCCCCCTCGGGCATCGCCTCCACCGCGTTGGTCATCAGGTTGAAGACCACCCGCTCGATTTCCGAGGGGTCGGCGTTGACCTTGGGCTGCGGCTCGGGAAAGTGCGCCCGGAAACGTATCCGCTCCAACGCCCTCGACCTCTCCCGGCGGAGACGGGCCATCGCCCGCTCCACCGGCTCCTGCAGGGAAATCCGCGACGGGGTACGGTCCGCGGGCCTCGCGTACTCGAGGAACTCGGTCACCACGCCGTTCAGGCGGTCCGCCTCCTCCACTATGATATCGAGGAACTCGCGGTCCTTCGGGAGCGCTTCCCGGCTGAGGAACTGCGCCGCCCCCTTGATCACGCCGGCCGGCGTCCGCACCTCGTGGGCGAGACCGGCGGCCAGCTCTCCGACGGTGGCGAAGTGTTCCCTCCGCTGGATGCGCTGCTTCTGGCGGATGTTCTCGACCGCGAGGCCGATCCCCTCCAGGAAGGGTATCAGGAGCTCCATCTCGCGGAAAGACGGCTCCTTGTCCTTCCAGCGGAACAGCGCGACGCAGACCATCTCCCCCCGCAGGAAGACGGGAAAGGATGCGTCCCAGGTGTCATCCCAGATGGCGACGTCGGCGGCCCGCGAGCCCCCGTGCTCCATGAAGCGGAGCGAGGAAAAACGGCGGGAAAAACGGTTGAAGGCGCGCAGGTATTCCTCCTGCGGGACGGGGAGAGTCCCTATCCCCTCGTCGGTGCCGCCCCCGGCGCGGATCCAGAGCGAAGCCACGGCCACGAACGGTATCTGCGCGAGCCCCTCCTCCACCGTGCGGGCGATATCGGGGAGGGAGGCGCACTCGGTGAGCCTCTTCGCGAAGCCGCCCAGAAGGGTCTGGACGCTGCGCGACTCCCGGACGAGCAGGTCGGAGGAGATCCCCCCCAGCTTGCGCATGAGGACCGGGTAGAACGTAAGGAGGAAGAAGGAGATCAGGAACACGCCCGCCAGGGGGAACCAGAACTTGCGGCCGGAAACCACCTCGAGGACGCCGAAGACGACGGCGAACGCGAACACCTGGATCACGAGGATGATCCCTCTTCCGACGATGTCCGGGAACTCGAAGAAGTGCAGATGCAGGATCCCCGTCGCCATGAAGTAGAAGAACAGCAGCACCGCGAACGCCGCCAGCGGCGGGAAGTACACGCCCGTCCCCGGGAGAAAGTTCAGCGGCGCCACCAGGCTCGCGATTCCTCCCCCGACGAGAAGGAACTGGAACTTCTTCCGCTCGATGGAGGACGGGTTCGCCCGGAAGCCGTGCTTCACGACGATGTACAGGCAAAGGCCGAGGCAGGGGTAGACATACAGGAGCGCTGCGACGTTCCACCACGGGGAAGCGAGGAGGCGATCGCTGAAGATGCTCAGCGTGAACACGGCGCTGATCCACATCACGCCGATGAGGACGGCCTGGAACCATCTCGGGCGCGTCCGCACGGCGGCGCCGCTGTACCTGAAGGCGAAGGGCGGGACCAACATGACGCCGGCCAGCGACACCCGGTGCCAGAACGGGGAGGAAAGCGTCTTCCAGAGATACTCCGGGAGGCACCAGAGGAAGATGATGAACGACAGGTCCGCGAACGCGCGCGCCTCCTTGTCGTTCTTCGCCCACACGCGCAGGTACCCCGCGATCGCCAGCGCGACGATCGCCGCGACAAGGCTGCCTTGCGCGTAGTAATCCATTGGGCCGGCCACTCCCGATAAAACCGGGACGAAAAAAAAAGGCTATCCCGGGATTCCCCAGAATAGCCCGAAACGTTCCCCGGCGGAGCGGGAATTTCCCCCCTTACTTCAGCCGCCCCTCGGCCGTCTTCCAGTCGATGTTCCGGAAGAAGGAGGCGATGTAATCCGCCTTCTTGAGCCCGTAGTCGACCATGAAGGCGTGCTCGAAAACATCCATGACAAGGATCGGCGAGGCGCCGGCGGGATTCCCGACGTCATGCTCGTTGACCCACTGGTTGATGAGCCGACCCCCGACCGTGTCCTGGTACAGCACCACCCAGCCGATACCGCGCATCGCGCCGGTCGCGCGAAAGTCCGTCTCCCACTTCTCGACGCTGCCGAACTCCGCGGCGAGCGCCTTCCCGAGACGGCCGCCCGGTTCGAGCGCCCCCTTGGCCCCGAGGTTCTCGAAATACAGCTCGTGGAGCCGCATCCCGTTGAACTCCCAGCCCAGGCGCCGCTTAAGCTCCGCGTATTCCGGAACTGCGGTCTTCCCTTCGCCCAGCATGCCTTCCAGGGTGTCGAGTAGCTTGTTCGTGTTGGTCACGTATCCCTGGTACAGCGTGAAGTGATTTTTCAGGAGCGTCTCGCTGAAGCCCTCCATACCGATCAGCTTCCCGTAGTCCTTCGCGGCGTACGTCATCCGTTTGTCCCCTTTCCTGCGATCGTAGTCGGCTGCAAGGCGGAAGAAACCGCCCCCGAATAATATATGCGGGCGCGCGGCGGATGGATTCAAACAATTTCGGCAAGGCACGACAGGCCCGCGCGGAATCCCTTCCGGCGGGCCTGTCGCGCGATGCGTACCAGACCTTTTATGCGGCAGTTCTACTTTCCGCGCTTCTTGCGCCCTGCCGCAAGTTTTTCCGCCAGGCCAAGCTTCTGCGCCATCTTCTTCTTTGCCTCGGAATAGTTCCTGGCAACGAGCGGGGTTTTCGAGGGAATGTTGAACTTTTTCCGGTAATCTTTCGGCGACTGGTTGTGGCTGACCGCAATGTGCTTTTTCAGTGTGGTAAAGCCTTTTCCGCATTCCAGACAAAATACCTTGTCGGCGCCAAACGCCTTGTTCACCGGAACCGCCGGCTTTACTTCGCCGGTCGCTTCGGCTTCCCCTGCCTCTACACCGGCAAGAGAATTCAGCTTCACGAATACCGCCTGGATTTCATCGAGAAGATCTTCCCTGCTCATTTCGTTTACGGACGCATGGGCGGACACTATTTCTGCCGTTAATTCAATTACAACCTTCTTTTCCATGAACACCCTCCTGATATTTAATGATTATGAATCATCACAAATGTCCATTTGCATGTCAACATGAAAAAGACGAAACAAGTGATTAATAGAATAATCAAAAGATCCAATAATTATTAATTCGAGCGGCAATAAAGAAAAGATACATCCTTCTTTATCCCTCACCGGAAAAAAACAAGTTCCCCTCCGCCCGGACAAATCGAGGACAACCGGATGCGGCAGACCGATGCAGGATGGAATGCCAGGTCCACCGGTTTATAGCGGGAGAGGAGGAACGAGCCGATGCGGGCGATCGAGGGGAGGTGCCCAACGCACAGGACGCGTTCCTTGTCCCTGTTCTCCTCCAGGAAGGCGAGGAACCTCTCGGGGGGAGCGTCCGGGGACAGGGCCTCCGTTTCCTCGATGCGGTCGGGCAGGTATCCGGAGGCGGCTACAAGGATCTCCGCGGTCTGGCGGGCACGGCGCCTGCGGCTCGCCGCCACCAGGTCGAAACGGCCCATTTCCCCCGCGAGAGAAAGCGCGACGGCCGAGACCGCCCGTTCCCCTTCGGCGCTCAAGGGGCGCGCAAGATCCACGGTTGCGGAAACCGCCTCGCCGTGCCGGACGAGCCAGAGGTCCATCAGCCTGGGCAACAGGATTGCATAATGTTGCACTTTACCACCCGCCGGCGGCGAAGATAAGGCCCGTCCGGTGTAAAATGACGCGATGGTTCCCGTTCCGATCCTCACCGCCTGCGCCCTGACTTTCGTGCTCTACCTTGGGGCCTACATGCGGCTGCCCCTGGTCCCGCTTTTCGCCCAGGGACTTGGCGCGTCCACTTTCCAGGTGGGGATGATCAACGCGGGCTTCATGCTCGCCGCCACCCTCCTGTCCCTCCCGCTGGGGCTTGTGTCCGACCGGCTCGGAAGGAGGCGCCTGATCCTCGTCGGGATGGCGATCTCCGGGCTGACCTCCGTCTTCCTGCTCTTCGCCGCGACACCCCTGCAGGTGGGCGCGATCTACCTCTTCTCCGGCGTCGGGCTGGCTTGCTTCTCCCCCGCGATGATGTCCTACGTCGGGGACGTTTCCCCCGTCCCCTTTCTCGGGAGGGCGTACGGATGGTACACCTCCGCGCTCTACCTGGGGATGGCGGCGGGGCCGGGACTCGGCGGGGCGGTCGCCGCGTGGGGGTTCCGGGTCGCCTTCCTCGTGTCCGCGGTCGTGATCGCCGCGGGGGTCCTCGTCGGGGGTCCCCGCATGCCGGCGCCGCCCCCCGTCGTACGCCCCGGATCGTCCAACCTCCTGTCGGACTTTCTGGAGATCGCGAGGAACCGGGCCGTGCTGGCCTGCTGGATCGCCACCTTCTTCTCCACCTACGCCTGGGGCTCACTGTTCGCATTCTTCCCGTTGTACGCCCGGGAGGCGGGAATCTCCATCGCCCACACCGGCCTGATATTCACGTGCCAGGCGGCGGCAAACGCGGTTTTCCGGATTCCGATCGGCCACTTCTCCGACCGTTTGGGAAAACGGGTCCCCTTCATCATCGGCGGGAACCTGGCATTCGCCCTATGCATCATGGCGGTGGGGCAGTTCCGCGGGCTTGGCCCCCTCTACCTGCTCTTCGTCGCCGTGGGAGGGAGCATGGCGGCCACGTTCACAGCGATCGGCGCCGTGCTGTCCGAGTCGGTACCGACCAGGATCCGCGGCCTCGCCATGGGAGGATATAACACGTGTATTTACGGGGGTTTCGCGGTCTCCGCCGCAACCCTGGGCGCCGTCATATCGTGTTCGGGGTTCCCGGCGGGTTTCGGAGTCGCCGGGGGGCTTTGCGCCGCCGCAACCCTGGTCCTCGCGTTTTTCTTCCCCCGGCCCCCCGCCCCCCCTTCCCCCTGAAATCCATTCTTTCCGCATGCCCTGCCGGGTTTTTTATTGTATACTGTATCCTCATTCCGGCGCTTACATCAAAGCCGCGTGGCTTAAGCAGGGACTCCCTGCGGGAGGCTCCACTGCGATGGGCGATTTCCTTCAGAATTCCATGGAGCGTCTTTCCCTCCACGATCACGTCTGCCTTTTCCACAAGAACCCGGAGGAACGACTCTCGGCCCTGGTCCCCTACATCCGGATCGGGCTCGCACGGGGCGAAAAATGTTTATTGTACTGCGCTGAAGCCACGGGAAAGGAGATCCTGGAGGGACTGCGATACGGAGGGATGGACATCGGGGGGGCGCTCGCACGGGGCGCGATGCTCGCGACGCAGGGTTCGACGACGCTGGACGCAAGGAGGGAATTCTCCCCGCAGGAACTGATCGCCTTCTTCCACTCCGCGGCGGCCGTCGCCGTCTCGGAAAAGTACGCCGGCCTGCGCCTATGCGTCGACATGTCGTTCGTCCTCGGGAAGGATGTCCCGCGGGAGCGGTTAATCGAGTACCAGAGGAAACTTTCCGCCTTCCTCGCCGGAGAGAAGTGTCTTTGCATGTGCCTCCACGGGTTAACGGATTCGCCCGCCGACATGCTTCTGGACACCCTCCGGGCCCACCCGTTCGTAATACATAAAGGCAGGTTGGCGGGGAATTTCTACTTCGTCCCGCTCACCGGGGAAACGGGCAGGATCGAGGCGGGGCAGGTGCTGGAACAGCGCCTGGACCATATCGTCGAGCGGCACGACCAGCTTGCGCGCATCCAGCGCCAGGCTCTCCGGCTCACGCGGTTCCGCGACATCGCTGCGTCCCTCCTCTCCCACGCCGCCATCCCGGACCTGCTGTCCCGGATCGCGGAAGGGGTGGTTTCCCTGGGCTATCGGTTGTGTTGGATAGGCATGGCGAAGACCGACGGCTCCGTCGACCCTGCCGCAAGCGCGGGGGACAGGGAGGGCTATCTCCAGGAAAATCCGGTGCGCTGGGACGACACCCCCCTGGGGAACGGCCCGGTGGGTCTCGCCATCCGCGAAGGAAAGCCTCAAATCGTCCGGGACGTGGTTCGCGCGCCGCAATTCCTGCCCTGGCGGAAGCAAGCGCTCGATCGCGGCTACCTCTCGGTCGCCGCGATCCCGATCCGGGAGGGGGACAAGGTCATCGGCTCACTGGCGGTTTATGCCGGAACCCACGACGCCTTTTCCCGCGAAGCGATCGACGAGCTCGTCGCGTTCGTTCTCCAGGCGTCCCTCGCCCTGCAGAGGGTCCGGGAGTACCGGCAGCTGTCGTTCTCCGAGGAACGGTTCCGGCGGCTGTTCGACCAGATCCCCGCGGCATGCTTCACGTACGACACCGAGGGGACGATCCGGCACTGGAACCAGCACTGCCGACGGATCTTCGGCTACTCCAGCGAGGAGGCGGAGGGGAAATCACTCCTCGGGCTGGTCGGACGCTCCGAAGACGAGGCGAAGACCCGTAAAATCGTGTCGAGGGTGCTTGCGGGGGAATCGTTCTTCAACCTCGAATGGGAGAACCGCACCGCGACCGGGGACAACCGGTGGGTCCTGACCAACACCTCCCCCTTCAGGGGCAAATCGAACGACGTGGAAACGGGGATCAGCGTCAACGTCGACATAACCGATTGGATACGCATGAAGGAGGAGCTCCGGAAGGAACTCGCCCAGGCCCAGAAGATGGAGGCGATGGGCGCGTTCGCGGCGGGGATCGCCCACGAGTTCAACAACGTCCTGGGCGCGATCATGGGCTATACCAGCATCCTGGAAGCCCGGCTGGAAGCGGGGGATTCGAACCACGCGACCGCGGAGAAAATCCACCGGTCAGTGGAGCGGGCCACCGACCTCACACGTAAACTCGCCGGGTTCGCGCGCGGCGGAAAATCCACGGTGCGCCCATTGTCCCTCGGCGGGATCGTCTCCCGCATGATCCCGATCCTCGCGGAGAAGCTGGACAGCGCCATCGAGGTTCGAACCTCGATCGACCCCTGCCCGGCCTTCGTCGCGGGAGACGAAGAGCAACTTGGGCAATCCTTGCTCAACCTGTGCCTGAACGCGAGGGACTCCATGCCCGGGGGCGGAACGCTGACGATCGAGACCGGCGTCGCCGACCTGAACGCGGGGGAAGCCCGGAGCTTCCATGTCAAAGAGCCCGGGAAATTCGCGTTTATCGAGGTCCGCGATACCGGGGAAGGGATGACGGAGGAGATCCAGAAGCGGATTTTCGAGCCGTTCTTCACCACGCGGCGCGAAAAAGGATGTGCCGGCATGGGCTTGCCGATGGTGTACGGCGTCGTCAAGAACCACGGGGGAGGAATCCACGTGGAAAGCGCTCCGGGGAAGGGTTCCCTGTTCAGGATCCACCTCCCCCTGGCCTCCCGGGAGCAGGGGCGGCCGGGAAGCCCCGATGCCGGATTCTGCCCGAGGGGTACGGAGACGATCCTCATAGTCGACGACGAGCCGGAGATCCGGGATATGGGGACGGAACTGCTAACGGCGCTGGGTTACCGCACGATCGTGGCCGAGGACGGGGAGGTCGCCTGCCGGATATTCCGTGAGCGGGGGGGTGAGATCGACCTTGTCCTGCTCGACATCATCATGCCGAAGATGGGGGGAAGGGAAACGTTCCACACGCTGCGGAAACTCGCCCCCGGCCTGCCGGTGCTGCTCTCCTCGGGCTACTCCGTAGAGGGGCTCGCGCAGAAAATCCTGGACGAAGGGGCAAACGGCTTCATCCAGAAACCGTACGGGCTGCAGGAGATTTCAAGGATGATCCGCTCCATCCTTGATACGGTCGGGCCTGACGCATCCGGTCAGGCGGGAACCGGGGCGTAGACGCTCTCCGCCTCCTCGACGAGCCGGTCGATCAGGCTCCGGACCGTCGGGATGTCCTTGAGCTTCCAAACGTTCTCGCCGGAGAACACCAGCCCGTCCTTCACGTCCCCGTTTCGGGACAGGTCCAGGCGGTCGATGATGCAGAACGAGTGGGTGCATTTCTTGAGGCAGTTCCGCTTGCACTCCCCGTCGTAGACGTTTTCCCCTCCCTGGAGCCGGTCCAGGAAATAGTTCCGTATCGCCCTGCCGGGCAGCCCCACCGGGGAGTCCATCAGGAGGACGTCTTCCTGCCTGGCGTTAAGATAGACTTCCTTGAAGGCGTCGGAAACGTCGCACTCCTTCGTGAGGACGAACCGGGTCGCCATCTGGACGCCGTCGGCCCCGTATTTTCCCAGCATCTCGCCGATCTCGAAACCATCCGTGATCCCCCCGGCCGCGATCAGCGGAACCTTCGTCACGACCTTGCGGACCTCGGGGAACAGCTCGCGCAGCGGACGGTCGGTGCCCAGGTGGCCCCCCGCCTCCTTGGCTTCGACCACGATCGCGTCGGCGCCGCTTCTCTCCGCGAGCTTGCCGAACTCCGGCGAGGAGACGATGGAAACGATCGGGACGTTGTGCTCCTTGCCGACCTTGAAGATGTCGCGCGAGAACCCCGCGCCGGTGACGATCATGTCGACGCCGGCCTCTATCGAGGCCATGACCGTGTCCATGAATTCGCGGACGGCGAACATGATGTTGACCGCGACGATCCCCCTGGTCATCCGCTTCGCCTTGCGGATGTCCTCCTTCAAATCGTCGATGGGTATGCCGGACCCCCCGATGGTGCCGACCCCCCCGCATTCGGCCACCGCGGCGGCAAGCGACGAGGTGGAAACGCGCACGGACATCCCTCCCTGAACGATCGGGATCCGCGCCGTGAACTTGCCGATTTTCAGTTCCGGAAGCTTCAACATCCCCCCCTGCCTTTCCAATCTATCCGCATAGTCTACCCCGGTTATCCGTCCGGGACGACAGAAAAACAACGATTACCCCGGCGCTCCTCTTTCTCCCGTCGAAATGGGCCGCTTCCTTCAGACCGAGCAGGGAAACGCCCGGCCCGGAAGAAGCGCCGTCCCGAAAGGCCGCACGGGAAGGTTCCGGCTCCCGAGCATCGCGGCTATCTCCGAGAGCGGCGCGACGCGATAGCCGAGGGAGGCCGCCCCCCGGAGAATTTCCGCAAGGGCCTCCCGCCAGATCCCCCCCTCTACCTCCGCGTGCACGGGGAGAACGTGGATCCCCCCCTTCGAAAGAGCCGCGAGGATCGCGCCGGTCCCGCGCGGACCCCCGACTTCCTCGAGGCAGGGGAGGTCGGACGGGACCTCCATCCTTCCCGTCCCCGACAGGATGAACGGGGAAGGCGCCCGAGTGCAGCTCAGGTATTCCCAGGGGTAGCCCGAAAGGACGGCCACGGCCTCCCTGGTGAGCAGCCAGGCCGGGGCGCCGAACGCCCGGGGAGGATGCCCCATGCACCCTTCGTACGAGGAAAGCCCCCGGTCCAGCCATTCGCGGATCCACCGGTTATCCTTCCGCGGCAGCGTGTCCTGCCACGCGCGGTGATCCCACGCGTGGAACTCGACCTCGTGCCCGCGCGCCTCGATCTCCCTGCAAAGCCCGGGCAGCGCCTGCGCGATCATCGGCGCCGGAAGGATCGTCCCGTACAGCGCCGTCTTCATGCCGTAGAGCCCCGGCGCGTTCGTCCGGACCATCTTGAGAAGGAAGCGGGGGCTGCGGAGCGCCTGGTAGACGGCCTTCCCCGAGTTGTCGGGACCGAAGGAGAGGAAAAACGTCGCGGGGGCCGTGTCCGCCGGCAGGGCGGACAACAGACGCGGGACACCCTCCTCCATCCCCCGGCGCGTGTCGACGTCGACCTTCAGGCCGAGAATGCGATCGTCCGGCGGTGGGGGACATTCATTCAACGGCGCACTCAAGCTATCGACTGTTCCTCTTCGTGCGTTTTGCGGCCGCCGGCTTCGGGGGCACGTTCTCCTCGAGGAAAGCATCCATGGTCTTCCCCAGCGCCTCCGCCAGGCCTACTTTCGGGCTCCAACCGAGGCACTCCTTCGCCCGCTCGATCGAGGGCGTGCGGGTCTGGATGTCCTGGTAACCCTCGCCGTAGAATTCCCTCGACCCCACCTCGACGATATCCGGGATCTTCCTCCCCCTGGAGGCCGGGTGGCGGGCATAGAGGTCGCGGAGCATGCGCGCCAGGTCGCGGATGGAGCAGTCATTTTTCGGGTTGCCTATGTTGAATATCTTCCCCTTCGCGCAGCCGTCGCGGTCCTCGAGGATCTTCATCAGCCCCGATATCCCGTCGTCGACATAGGTGAAGCAGCGGCGCTGCCGCCCACCGTCCACCAGCTGGATCGGCTCGCCCAGGTAAAGGCTCGCGATGAACTGGGTAACCACGCGGGAGCTCCCCTCCTTCGCCGTCTCGATCGAGTCGAGCCGGGGCCCGATCCAGTTGAACGGGCGAAACAGGGTGAACGAGAGCCCCTGGCGGCCGTAGGCCCAGATGACGCGGTCCAGTAGCTGCTTGCTGCAGGAGTAGATCCAGCGCTCCTTCGCGATCGGCCCCAGCACCAGGTGCGACTTCTCCTCGTCGAACTCCGCATCCCCGCACATCCCGTACACCTCGGAGGTGGACGGGAAGACGACCCGCCTGCCGTAGCGGTGGGCCTGACGGACGATCCGCAGGTTCTCCTCGAAGTCCAGCTCGAAGACGGAGAGCGGGCGCTCCACGTAGACCTTGGGCGTGGCGATGGCGACGAGCGGGAGCACCACGTCGGCCTTCTTGATGTGATACTCGATCCACTCCTTGTTGATCGAGATGTCCCCCTCGACGAACTCGAACCTCGGGTGCCGGACCATCTCGCCGAGCCTCTCCGCGGATAGGTCCATACCGAACACCTTCCAGTCGGTTTCCGCCAGTATCCTCGCCGTCAGGTGGTGCCCGATGAACCCGTTGACCCCCAGCACCAGGACTTTCATCCGAACCCCCTTGTGATTTCCTTCTTGAGCAGAGAGACGACCGCTTCCCCTTTTGCGATTTTCCCGTTCCACTCCACTTCTTCGAGCTGCAGCAGGCCCGAGCCCGTCCCCGCGAGGATTCGCGGCGACGTCCGCATCGGCATCGGGCAGCCGCCCGCCATCCCGAACGAGGGGCCGGCGGCGACCACCATCCTTCCCGGCGCCGGGACATCGCGGCCCTCTTCCGCGGAAACCGGGACGGCCCACCAGACGAGTATCTTCTTCCCGCCAAGGTCCGAGAAAGCGCCTGGATAGGGCCGCGTGACCGCCCGGACCAGGTTGTAGATCTCGACGGCGGGGCGCGTCCAGTCGATCCGCCCGTCCTCGGGCTTCCGTCCCCCGAAGTAGCTCCCCTTCTCCAGCTCGTTCCTTCGGCGCGGAATCTCCCCGGCGGCGATAACGGGGAGAATCCCCGAAAGGAGGGCCTCGGCGGCGTTCTCCATCTTGCCGAACAGCGTCAGGGCGGTGTCATCGAAGGCGATCGGCACCGCCTCCTGCGCGACGATGTCACCGGCGTCCGGCTTCTCCGTCATCAGGTGGAGGGTGACGCCGGTCTCGGTCTCGCCCTTGACAAGGACCCAGTTGACCGGGGCCCTTCCCCGGTACTTCGGGAGGAGGGAACCGTGAAGGTTCATCGCGCACAGCCGGGGCAAGGACAGGATCTCCTTCCCCAGCATCGACCGGTAGTAGAACGAGAAGAGGAAGTCGGGCGCGGCGGCCCGGATCGCCGCCGGCCAGGGGGGCTCGTTCACCTTTTCCGGCAGGTGGACCGGGATCCCTTTTGCCCGGCAGAACTCCGCCACGGAGCCGAACCAGCGGTTCTCCTTCGGGTCGTCCGCGTGGGAAAAAACCATCGGGACGTCAAACCCGTGCGAGAGCAGCGCCCGGAGGCCGACGATCCCCATGTTGTGGTAGGCGAATACGACCGCGCGCACCCGCGTCACTCCCCGTGCACCCTGCGGATGGTGAACCTGGGCCGTTTCCGGACCTCGTGGTAGATCCGGCCCACGTACTGGCCCATGATCCCGAGGGCGAAAAAGAGCCCTCCCACGAAGAAGAACAGGACGGCGAACAGGGTGAAGATGCCGTAGCCGCCCCATTCGGGCCCGTACAGGAGGCGCATCGCCCCGAGCAGGAAGCCGAACGACACCCCGCCGAGCGCGAGCACCGTCCCGAGGTACAGGAGGACCTTGAGCGGAAACTCGGAGAAGGAGGTGAGCAGGTCGAACTGGAGGCTGAGCAGGCGCGCGAGGGTGTAGTTGGAGACCCCGCCGTGCCGCTCCGCGTGGGCGACGGGGATCTCCGTCATCCGTTTCGCGTAGAGCGTGGCCAGCGCGGGGATGAAGGTGGAGTACTCCTGGCTCTCGACCATCCGGTCGACCACCTCGCGCCGGTATGCGCGGAGCATGCACCCCCAGTCCGTCATCCCGACCCCGGTTATCTTCCGGGTCATCGCGTTGACGATGCGCGACGGTATCGTCCGGAAGACCGAGTCGCGCCGCATCGTGCGGACCGTCCCGACGACCTCGTAGTTCCCCTCCTCCATCGCCCGAACCATGCCCGGGATCTCCTCGGGCGGGTTCTGCAGGTCGGCGTCGAGAGTCACGACTATCGACCCCCGCACGATCGAGAACCCCGACATGATAGCCGAGTGCTGGCCGTAGTTCCGCGTCAGTTCCACCACCCGTACGCCGTTCCGCCCGACGAAGGAGCGGAGGATATCGAGCGAGCGGTCACGGCTCCCGTCGTCGACGAAAACGACCTCGTAGGGGCGCCCCATCGGTCGGAGGGCCGACTCGAGCCGGTCCATCAGCAGGGGGAGGTTCTTCTCCTCGTTGAAGACGGGTATGACGACCGAGATCACGACTTGCCTCCAGGGAGGATCTCGCGGATCGCCGCGCAGACGTAATCGACGTCCCCGTCGGCCATGCCGGGGAAGAGGGGGAGCGACAGGATCCTTTTCCCCGACAGCTCGCAGCCGGGGAGGTCCCCTTCCTTCGTGCCGTACCGCTCCCGCACGTAGGACAGGAGGTGGCACGGGGGGAAGTGGAGGCCGACCCCGACGTTGTACTCCGCGAGCCGGCCGATGAACGCGTCCCGGTCCATGGAGGTCACCTTCACGATGAAGAGGTGCCAGGAGTGCTCATGAGGGCAGGATGGCGATTCGGGAAGGTCGATGCCCGGGAGGCCGCGAAGCCCTTCGAGGTACCGCGCGGCGAGGGCGGCCCGGCGCTCGTTCATCCGTTTCACCTTTCCCATCTGTACGACGCCGATGGCGGCCTGCAGGTCGGTCAGGTTGTACTTGTAGCCGGGTTCCCGGATGTCGTAGTGCGGCGTGCCGCCTTTCCCGTACCTTTTCCAGGCGTCGCGCTCGATCCCGTGGAACCGGAGCAGGCGGAGCTTCTTCGCGAGTTCACCGTCGTAACAGGTGACCATCCCGCCCTCGCCCGTGGTGATGTTCTTGATCGGGTGGAACGAGTAGATCGCCGTGTTCCCGTGCCCGCCGGCGGGCTTCCCCCGGTAGGACGTCCCGACGGCGTGTGCGGCATCCTCGACGACGGGTATGCCCGCACGGTCGGCAGCGGCCCGGATCGGGTCTAGGTCGGCGGGCGCCCCCGCGAAGTGTACGGGTATCACCGCCCGGGTGCGGCTCGTGATCCTCCGCTCGACCTCGGCGGGCAGGACCTGGAGCGTACCGTAGTCGCTGTCGGCGAAAACCGGCCGCGCGCCGCGCAGGGCGATCTGGTTGACCGTGGAGGCGAAAGTCATCGAGGGGGTCACGACCTCGTCCCCCTCCCCGACCCCGAGCGCCGCGAGAACGATGTGGAGGCCCGCGGTGGCGGAGGAGACCGCCACTGCGTGCGACGCGCCGGTGAGATCCCGGAACCGTTCCTCGAGCTCGGCCACCTTGGGCCCGCTGGTGATCCAACCCGAGCGGAGCGACGTGGCGACGGCGTCGACCTCTTCCTCGTCAAGCCCGGGACGGGAAAGGGGTAGAAAATCTTTCCGGATTTCCAGCAGGGCGGCCTCGCGCTTCGTTCTCCCCGTCAGGGGTGGTTCACAATGAGGATACCCGCATCGGACCGGTAGAGCAACCGATGGGAGGGGAACTTCTCCCGGATGAGCGGCATCGCGTGCCGGTTGAACACGCAGAAGACCCGCGTGCCCGACTCCCAGAGACGCTGGAAGTCGGCTGAGCCCGGGAAGTAGTCGGCCCGGTCCTTCGCGCGGGTCGCGCCGAATTCCAGCTCCCCCACCTCCTCGACGAGAACGCAGCGGCGTTTCGTGTAGAACGGCACTCCCTGCCGGTAGACCCCGTACTGGGCGACCACGTCCCCCGGCCGAATAGAGGCGGATATCGCCTCCGCCAATCCCTTCGCCGATTTGTAGCTTCCGATGTACGCCCCGGCGGGGCGGTTGAGGGAGGTGAGGAAGAGCGCCAGGACCAGGAAGGAGAGCAGGACCACCCGCTCGGCCCCGAGGCGCCGGAGGAACAGGGGGATCGACCCCCACAAGAGTATGAGGATGACCGGGAGCGACGCGGCCCGCGTCCACGCGGACGCGTCCACGGGGTGACGGGACAACTGCGGAAGCCAGAGGATCGCCGCCGCGATGAGCGCCGCGAGCGCAAGCGGGGACCGGCAGCGCACCGCGCCGTCCTCCCGCTCCGCCCACATGTCCAGCCCCCTGCCGAACAGGACCGCGAGCGGCGGGAAGATGGGCGTGACGTAGGTGGGCAGCTTCGAGCCGGAGAAGGAGAAGAAGAGGAAGATGAACAGGATCCAGGAGAGCAGGAAGGTCATCTCCTCCCGGGGGAGGAACTTCGCGCCCGCGCCGCGCGCCGCCAGGACGACCCGCCGCAGGAAGGCGATCCATGGGACGAAGCCGCCGATGACTACCGGGAGGAAGAACCAGAACGGCTCGACCCGGCGGTGGATCTTCGTCGTGTACCGGAGGAACTGCTCGTGCACGAAGAAGAACCACAGGAAGTCCGGGTTCTCCCGCTGGACGAGGACGACCCACGGCAGGGCGATCGCGAGGAACAGCAGGATGCCCGGGAGGGAGACGGCCCTGAGGATCTCCCGGTGCCGCCGCGAGAAAACCAGCCAGCAGAGAAGGATGGCCGCCGGGAAGAATACCCCCACGAGCCCCTTGGCAAGAAACGCGAACCCCGCCGCCGCGTAGGAGAAGTGCAGGTACCGGCGACTCTCCCGCCTTCCCGACAGGTAGAGGTAGGCGGGAAAGACCGCCAGGAGGAGCGCAAGCGCAAGCGTCATGTCGAGCGTATTGAGCCGCCCGATGGCGTAATAGTACAGGGAAGTCGACAGCACGACGGAGGAAAAGAGGCCCGTGCGCCAGCCCGCGAGTTCCGCCCCCATCCAGTACGTCAACAGGATCCCGGCGACGGAGACGGCGGCGGTGAAGAAGCGGGCGGCGAACTCGTTTTCCCCGAAAACCGCCATGGAAAACGCGTTCCCCCAGTAGAAGAGCGGCGGCTTCTCCAGGTAGACGACGCCGTTCAGGTGCGGGGTCACGAAGTCGCCCGTGGCCAGCATCTCGCGGGGAATCTCGGCGTAGCGCCCCTCGTCAGGCTCGAGAAGCGGCATCGTCCCGAGGGCAGAGAAGTAGAAGAGGGCAAAGGCCAGGAAGAGGAGGACGAGCGTCCGTCGGCTCACGCCCGGCATCCTCGGGAAATCCACGGATCCATGAAGACGGATTATATCCCAACGACGTTGTTTCGGGAGCGCCGGAGGAACTTGGTATAATACGCCATCACGATTCCACGGGAGAGGCGGACGTACCGATGCACTACAAGGCGGGGTCGATCGGGAAGGTGCTGCTGGCGAGGTTCGACCACGGGGAGCAGATCGTCCCGGCGCTCCTCGACCTCTGCGAAAAGGAGCGGATTTCCTCGGGCTGGTTTTTTCTCTTCGGGGCCCTCGCGGCGGGAAGGATGGTCACCGGGCCGAAGGAGGCCTGCCTGCCGCCGGAGCCCGTCTGGACCGATTTTTCGCAGCCGCACGAGATCGTCGGTACGGGGAGCGTGGCGGAGAAGGAAGGCGCCCCGTCCATCCACCTCCATGCCTCCATGGGAAGGGGGAAAGAGGTCCTGACCGGATGCATCCGGAAGGACGGGGAGGTGTTTCTCGTCGTGGAGGCCCTGGTCCTCGAGATCGCGGGCGTGTCCGCCTCGCGGAAGCAGGACGCGAAATCCGGCCTGGAACTGCTCTCCGTTGATTAGCTTCTCCGTGAGGCCGCTGCGCAGCGGAAGCTCGGGGAACCTCACGCTGGTGGAATGCGCGGGGACGATGCTGCTGGTCGACGCGGGCCTCTCCTCGCAGCGCGGGCTCGCCCTCGCCCTCGCCGAGGCGGGGGCCACCTGGGACGACATCGACGCGGTGCTGGTATCCCATCTCCACGGGGACCACATCCATCCCTCCGCCGTCGTATGCTGCGCCCGCCACGAGGTGCCCATCCTCCTCCACGAGAAGAACGTGCGCGCCTTCTCCCGCAGGATCCTCTCCAGGTCCCCCGTTTCGGGGCCGATCCGTTGTTTCGGCGGCGACCGGTTCTCCGTGGGGAGCATCGAGGTCCTCCCCTTCCCCGTCCCGCACGACGCCGAAGGGGTCACCTCCGGGTTCCTCCTGCTCGCCCGCGCGGGGGATCGCGAGGCCCGCGTCTCCATCGCGACCGACCTGGGGACGGGCGGGAACGGCCTCTACGAGCGGTTCGTCGACAGCGACCTCATACTTATCGAGTCGAACTACGACCCGGTCATGATCACGAAAAGCCGCCGCAACCACGTCGACCGCGCGAGGGTCGACTCCGACACCGGCCACCTCTCCAACGAGCAGGCCGGGAAGTTCCTCGTGCGGGTGATGCAGGAGAGCCGCAAGCTGCCCCGGGCGGTGGTCCTTTGCCACCTGAGCGCCGACCACAACACTCCCGCGCTGGCAACGGGGACGGTCCGCGCGATTCTCGCCCGCTACGGATTCGCCGACGTCCCGGTCCACGCCGCCCGGCGCGACGGACCCTCGCCCCGCTTTTTCGCGATGGAGGCGGGGAAAAGATGAATATATAATCCACGGAGAACGTCAAAGTTCCCGGGAGGGCTCCCATGAGAAAATTCCTCTGCGCGGCGGTCGCCGCCGTTTTCCTTTCCACGCTCCTTGCCGGGTGCGCCCAGACCGGCCAGACAGTCCGGGATAACCCCAAAACCTCGATCGGGGCGGGGACCGGAACCGTCGGGGGCGCCGTCGTGGGCGGCCTCGTCGGGGGAAAACGCGGGGCGGTCATCGGCGGTCTCCTCGGGGCGCTGACGGGAGGGGCCATCGGCCACTATTTCGACCAGCGGGAGAAGGACCTGTCCCAGACCAGCAGGGAGCAAGGCTACTCGCCGTCGGAGGGTACCCGGCTCAAGATCGAATCCATCCGCGCCAACCCGGCCGTTCTCGCACCCGGGGAGACGGTCAACATCAACCTGACCTACGCCGTCCTCACCCCCTCCGCCGACCGGCAGGTCATGGTCAAGGAAACGCGGGAGATCCTGGTGAACGGCGCCTCGGTGGGAAAGACCTCGATCGACATCACCCGCGAGGGGGGTACGTGGAAGAGCACAGTCCCCGTCACCCTGCCCGCCAACGCGGCATCGGGCAACTACCGGGTCGTCGCCTCGATCGAGAGCGGCGGCGGCAAAGACATCGACGAGACGTTCTTCAAAGATCGGA
>JAKALO010000184.1 GCA_021824125.1 Deltaproteobacteria bacterium
GACAGGCCCGTGCCGCCGCACATGGCCGCCGTGATGGCCACCACCTTGGGATTCTCGCGGGCGATCTCGACGATGGCGTCACCGAACACGTCCGTGTACGTGGGCAGCCTCCCGTTGCCGGCGCCCTCCCCGGTCACCGGGTCGAACGCCCCGACCCCGTGGAAAACCTCCGGGTTGGCCTCGGCGGGCGCGTACCCTTTACCCTTCGTGGTCAGTATGTGAACGAGGAGGGGGCCCTCGAGGTTGGCGAGGTTCTGGAACGTCCCGATGAGATCCTCCACGTTGTGGCCGGAGATGGGCCCTATGTAGGTGAAGCCGAGCTCCTCGAAGAGCAGGCCGGGAACGAAAAACCCCTTGGTGAGCTCCTCCGCCTTTTTCCCGAGCCGGGCCATGACATCGCCTCTCGGCATCGACTTCAGCAGGTTCTCGACCCGCTTCCTGAACGACGTGTAGAACTTGCCAGTCATGATCCGGTTCAGGTACCCGGACAGGGCGCCGACGTTCTGGGAGATGGACCACTCGTTGTCGTTCAGGATCACGATGAGGTCGCGCTTCTGGTGCCCCGCCTGGTTCAGGCCCTCGAGCGCAAGCCCCGACGAGAGGGACCCGTCGCCGATGACCGCGATGACCTTGTGGCTCTCCTTCCGCATGTCGCGGGCCACGGCCATGCCGAGCGCCGCGGATATCGATGTGCCCGAGTGTCCCGTCCCGAAGGCGTCGCAGGCGCTCTCCGAGATCCGGGGAAACCCCGATATCCCTCCGTATGTCCGGAGGGTCGGAAAAACTTCGCGCCGCCCGGTGAGGATCTTGTGGGCGTAGGCCTGGTGCCCCACGTCCCAGACGATCCGGTCCCGGGGGCAGGAAAAGACGTAGTGCAGCGCGAGGGTCAGCTCCACGACCCCCAGGCTGGAGGCCAGGTGACCGCCGGTCTTCGAGACGCCCTGGACGATCAGGTCGCGCAACTCGGCGGCGATCCGGGGGAGATTCTCCCTTGGGACTTTTTTCAGATCGTCGGGAGACTCCATGCCGTGAAGCAACGACTTCATTTTCACGATCTCCTGGACGCCACGACGCGGACCATATCCCTCAAATGCCCGCCTTCGTCGCCGAAGTGGGAGAGCGCCGACAACGCCTCGCCGCACAAGGCCTCCGCGCGGGCAAGCGCCGCCTCCATCCCGAACGCCGCGGGGAAGGTCAGCTTGCCGCGCGCCCGGTCCTTCGCCACCCCTTTACCCATCTCCTCGAAGCTGCCGGTCTCGTCCAGGATGTCGTCCGTCGCCTGGAACAGGAGACCCAGCGCCCGTCCGTACCGCGCAAGGGCCTCCACCTGGACCGCGGACCCTCCCCCCAGAATCCCCCCCATCCGCGCGGAGGCGGACAGGAGGGCCGACGTTTTCCGAAGGTCGATCTCCTCTTTTTCGTGCCCGCGTCCCCCGGTCCCCTCGGCGGACAGGTCCATCTGCTGCCCTCCGACCATGCCTTCGGCCCCCGCGGCGCGCGCAAGCGCCGCGACGGCGGCAAGCGCCTTCCCCGGCTCCTTCGCCGCCAGCGGAGACTCACCCATCACCCGGAACGCCTCGGTCAGCAGCGCATCGCCGGCCAGGATCGCCGTGGCCTCCCCGAAGGCCTTGTGGCTGGAAGGCTTCCCCCTCCGGAAATCGTCGTCGTCCATGGAGGGCAGGTCGTCGTGAATGAGTGAATAGGTGTGCACGTACTCGACGGCGCAGGCGAACGGGAGAAGCTCCTCCTCGTTCCCCCCCACCGCACCTCCCGCAAGGAGCAGCACCACCGGCCGGATCCTCTTCCCCCCCGCGGTCAGCGAATATTCCACGGCCTCCCGAAGCACCTCCGGCATGGAGCAGACGTCCCTTTCGAGGAAACGCAGGAGGCTTTCCTCGACCATCTTCCGGCAACGGGAGATTTCCGGCCGCGTCGGGGAAGGCAACTCACTCCTCTTTGCCGAGAATGTCGCTTTCGTCCTCGGTCTCCCGGGCGATCCCGCCCGGCTTCCGGAGCAGGACCTCTATCTTCCTGTCGGCCTCGTCCAGCCGCTTCTGGCAGACCCCCGACAACTTCATCCCCTCCTCGAAGAGGCGGATCGACTCCTCGAGCTTCGTCTCCCCGGATTCCAGCTTCGAGACGATGGCTTCCAGTGCTTTCAGCGCCTCCTCGAAGGAAGGCTCTTTCCCCTTGGCCGTCATGTTCACCCTATCCTTTAAATATATCCCTCGGCGGGTCGTAAGGTCAACGAAACGCCGGATCGAAGAGCCTGGACGGGTCGACGCGCCCCCCGGGGACCCGGACGCCGAAATGCAGGTGGGGCCCCGTGGCGCGGCCGCTCGACCCGACCGACCCGATCCGCTCTCCTTTCGCCACCCGTTGCCCTTCCTTCACGTCCGTTTCCCGGAGATGGTAATACACGCTGAACACCCCGCCCCCGTGGTCCAGCACCACGGAGTTGCCCCCGAAGAACTGTTCGCCCGCGAAGGCCACGGACGCCGCGGCGACAGACGTCACGGGGGTACCCGCCGGGACCTGGATATCGACACCCGCGTGCGGCGCCCGGGCATCCCCGTTGATCACCCTGCGCGCACCGAACCCGGCGGGCCGGAAATCAGGCACCGGGGGCAGGAACGGCAGCTCCCAGGCCGGAGCGGTAACTGCGGCGAACCGCTCTTCCAGCCGTTCGGCCTCCCTGCGTATCCTTGCGAGCGTGGCTTCGTCGAACTGCGTCATCGTTTTCGGAAGGGTCATCTCCTGCACGGGGAACGACCCCTCCCGCACGGTCAGCTCCATGTCGAAACGGGCGAAGGCGCCGTTCCGGACGGCAGTTGCCGTCAGCAAGGCCTTCCCGGGACGTTCCAGCAGGTCGATCCCGATCAGGGCGAGATGTTTTCCGCCTCCCGAATCCCTCAAGGGGACCGTACGTCCCATCCAGACGAGCGCCAGGTTGTCCGTGGACGGGTCGACGCAAACCTCGGCGAGCACGGGGTCCCCCTGGAACGGCTCGCGCGCGGAAACCGAAACGGACAACGTTTCCCCCTGAATCCCCGGACGGTCCGCGGAGGAAGGTTCCGCCGAAAACGCCGTCACGGAGCCCGCGAGGAATAGGAACGCCGAAACAAAAAAAAACGCCGCCACGACCAATTGGTCCAGTTCATAAATGCGACAACGTACCCGGATCGATCCCGGAAGTCGCTGCGCCTCCGGGACTCCCCTTTCGGCTGCGCTGCCTCGGAGGGGGGACTCCGTTCGTGGCTCGCCGTGCGATGCACCCGCACGGCTGCGCTTTACCTCACTGCGCCCCCCCTCCTGCGGCTGCTTCGCCGGAGACGAAAGGCACACGCCGCAGGGGCCGCTCTTTGGATACGTTGCCGTATTCATGTGTTGTTCCACTACGTGCCCCGTTTCGCGGGTCCGGCGGCGTTTTCCCGTTCCACGACCGCGCCGAACGTCCCGTCGGACACGCGGACGTCGAGGGCCTCGCCCGGGGCGGCTTCCGAGACGGCCCGCACGGCGCGGCCCGTCGCCCTCGAGGTTGCGATCGCGTATCCCCTGGAAAGCACCGCGGTCGGGTCCAGGGCGAAGAGCTTGCCGTTCAGGACACCCAGTCTCCCCCGCGAGGCGTCGCGCGCGGCCCCGACCCCGCGGGTCGCCCTCGAAATGAGTACGGCCGCGTCCGCCCTTTTTCGGGAAACCCAGGCGGCCGGGGAGTAAAAGCGCAGTTCGACCGACAGGCCGGACACTCGCTCCCAGCCTTTCCGGGTCTTCTCCCGCGCGCTTTCCACGAGAGAGTCGGTCGAATCCGCCAGCGCGTAACGCTTCGCCTGGAGGAGCGGCCTGGGGTCGACGATCGCCCCCGCGGCGATCCGGAACTCCCTGCGGAGCGTTTCCCGGTGGTGCCGTTCGGCCCTCCCCGCCCGCAAGGCGAGGCCCGCAACGCGATCCGCAAGCTCCGCCCGGTCGGGAACGGCCGCCTGCGCTGCGGCG
>JAKALO010000032.1 GCA_021824125.1 Deltaproteobacteria bacterium
TTCGGGCTGGAGCAGATTTCGACGGAAGGTGCGATGTTCGACCCGAACCTGCACGAGGCGATAATCCAGGCCCCCGGGAAAGGGAAGCCCGAGGGGACGGTGCTTTCCGAGATGGCGAAGGGGTACCTGCTGAACGGCCGGCTGCTCCGGCCCGCCCAGGTGACGGTCGCGCAGGCGCCGCCCGAAACGGAGGGCTGACGTGGCAAAGCGCGACTACTACGAAGTGCTGGGCGCTTCACGGGACAGCGGCCCCGACGAGTTGAAGAAGGCATTCCGGCAGATGGCCCTCCAGTACCACCCCGACCGGAACCCGGGCGACAAGGGCGCCGAGGAGAAGTTCAAGGAGATCAACGAAGCCTACAGCGTCCTCTCGGACCCCGCGAAGCGCCAGCAGTACGATTCCTACGGGCATGCCGGCCCCTCCGGCCAGGGATTCGGGTTCGAGGGGTTCGGCGACTTCAACTTCGGCGGGGTGGAAGACATAATCAACGACTTTTTCGGGTTCGGGACGATCTTCGGCGGCCGCCAGAGGTCCCGGCGCGGAGAGGATCTGAGGTACAACCTGGAGATCTCGTTCGAGGAGGGGGCGTTCGGGGCGGAAAAGGAGATCGTCGTCCCCAGGACCGTGGCCTGCCGGGAGTGCGGGGGGAGCGGGGCGAAGAAGGGGACGAGGCCCGAACGATGTGCGGCTTGCAACGGGAGAGGACAGGTATCCGTGCAACAGGGGTTCTTCTCTATGACCCGGCCGTGCGGCCGCTGCAGGGGGACCGGAGAGATCATCCGGGAGCATTGTCCCGCGTGTGCCGGCGGCGGGACGACCAGGGAACGGCGGTCCCTCAAGGTAAAAATCCCCGCCGGCGTCGACAACGGGATACGGCTGAAGCTGCGCGGGGAAGGGGAGGCCGGGCCGGGCGGCGGCTCCCCGGGCGATCTCTACGTCGTGATTTCCGTCCGCGAGCACCCCTTCTTCACGCGCGACGGGGAGCACCTGCTGTGCGAGGTCCCGATCACCTTTTCCCATGCCGCGCTGGGGAACGAGATCGAGGTCCCTACGCTCTCCGGCAGGAAGAAGCTCGTCATACCCCCGGGGACGCGGTCGGGCCAGGAGTTCGTCATGAAGGGGGAGGGGGTCGCCGTCCTCAACGGCCACCGCAGGGGCAACCTGGTGGTCAGGGTCGTCATCGACGTCCCGAAGAAGCTGACAAAGCGGCAAAAGGAGATTCTCCTCGAGTTCCAGGAGTTGTCGGGGGAATCCCCCGGTCCCATGTCCCGCACCTTCTTCGAGAAGGTCAAGGAGATCTTCGGTTGAAAGCGGGCGTCCTGGCGTTTCTCCTCCTCCTTTCGCTCGTTACCGCGTCTGCGGGCGAGGAGCCGCCCGTTCCGGTCGTACCCGGGACGGTTCCCGTCGCGCGCTCCGCGTCCCCCAACCCTTCCCGCACCATGCCGATCGCCGTGTTCTGGCGCGCGGAGACGGAGTTCCAGGCGGGCCGGGCGGATGAGGCCCTCTCGCGCTTCCTCGACCTCGCCTACAATTATCCCGACGACGAGCGCAAGGGATTCGTCTGGATGCGGGTGGGGGAGATCCTGCTCGCCAGGGGCGAGCTCGAGCCGGCGCTTTCCGCGGCCGACAAGGCCCTCATGCTTTCCCGGGCGAAGTACCTGGCGCTCTCCGCGATGGACCTCAAGTTCAACCTGTACCAGCGCATGCAGTGGAAATCGGAGGCGCGCCAGGTCGCGGCCTACCTGGTCGAGCAGCAGTACATCAACGCCGATCTCCCCAAGCTGCTCGCCGTCATGGCCCGCGCCGACGTTGATGGAGGCAGGGTGGCGCAGGCCATGAGGCTGTTCCGCCGGGCGATCTCTTCCGCGCCGACACCGGAGGCGGCCGCCGGCATCCGTTCGGAGCGGGACGCGCTGATAGACGGACTGATCGACATCGACGCGCTGCGGGACGCGGCGGAGTCGGAGGAGGAGCCGGGGGTCAAGGCCCACCTGTTTCTGACCCTTGGGAAGACGGCGTCCCGGAAAGGGTTCTCGGGGATGGGGGCGTTCGCGTTCGAGAGGGCGGCCCGGGCGGGCGGGCAGAAGGGACAGGAGGCCGCGGAGCAATTGTACCGCCTGGATAAGATCCTTTCCACGCGCCCCAGGATAGTGGGGATCCTACCCTTGAGCGGGAAGCTGGCCGACATCGGCTTCGCCGTGCTCTCCGGAGCGGAGGTCGCCCTGCAACACGTACGGAAAAAAGGTTCCGACGCGCGGCTTCCGGCCCTCCGCTGGGTGGACACCGGGGGACAGCCGGAGCGGGCGAGGAAGGAGTTCCTCTCCGCCTCGTCGGACCGGGGCGTCATCGGGTTCATCGGCCCGTTGACCGGGGAGGAAGGGTGGTCCGTCGGCGTCGCGTTCGGTCCGAGGTCGCCGCCGGTCCTCTACCTTGGCCAGAAAGGGATCCCGGAAAAGCCGTTCCTGTACGGCTTCGGCCTCTCACCGCTTCAGGAGGCCCGGACGGTTCTCTCGTACCTGCAGCGGAACGGGCAAACCAACGTCCTCCTGCTTTACCCGGAGAACGGGTACGGGAAGGGGTTCTCGGAGGCGGTGGTCACCGCGGCCAGGGAGACGGGGGTGCGTGTGGGAAAGGTCGTCTCCTACGAGCCGGACGCGACGGATTTCACGAATATCATCCGGAAAGCGGTGGGGACGGCGGCATTCGAGCGCGAAGCGGGCACGAAGGAAAAGGGAAAAGGGATGAAGCTCAAGCAGGAAGCCATCCTGATCGCCGACCGGTGGGACAGGGTGTTTCTCATCGCCTCGCAGCTCCGCTATTACAATGTCTACCTCCCGCTTGCGGGTTTTTCGGGATGGAACGACGAGGAGCTGATCCGCAAGGCGGGCGACGCGCTGGCGGGAGCCGTGTTCTCCGTTGACTACGCCGACGCGATCCCGGGAATCCAGGGGGAGAAGCTGCGCACGGAATATCACGAGGCGGTGCGCTCCGCCCCTTCCCGCTTCGAGGCGATGGGATACGACGGCGCGATGTTGCTGGCCGAGGCCCACGGACTCGACACCGGGAAGGAGGCACGGTCGGGGGCGGAGGCGTCCCGGGACCGGATACCTAAGCTGAAGACGTTCCACGGGGCGACGGGGGTTTTCCAGTTCGGCCCGTCCGGGGAGATGCGCCGGAAGGTGCCCCTCCTCCGGGTCGAGCTCGGAAATTTCGTCCCGGTGCCGGAACCCTGAGGCGCCGGATGACCCTGCGTTAGGTCGATGAGCGACGAGCTGGCGCGGAAAGTGCGCGAGGTGTTCGCTCCCGGCGGCCCGCTTTCCGGCGGCCTTGCCGGATTCGAGCCGCGTCCCGGCCAGGCGCGCCTGGCCGCCGCCTGGGCGGACGCACTTCGGCGGCGGGAGATCCTCGTGGCGGAAGCGGCCACCGGGATCGGGAAAACGCTCGCCTACCTCGTCCCGATCGTCCTGTCCGGCTGCAAGGCCGTCGTCTCCACGGGGACCCGGACGCTCCAGCAGCAGCTGGTGGAGAACGATATCCCCATTGTGCGCAAGACGCTCTCGGTCCCGTTTTCCTGTGTCGTCGTGAAGGGCCGGGGCAACTACCTGTGCCTGAGGCGCTGGAAGCGGTTCGCCGCGGAGCCGCTTTTCGAGTTCGCGCGCGAGGCAAGCCACTTCGACCGGATGCTGGCGTTCGCCGGGACGACACGGACCGGGGATCTCTCCGAGTGCCCGGGAGTCCCCGACGATTTCCGGGCCTGGGGGGAAGTCAACTCGAGGACCGAGATGTGCGACGCCTCCGCCTGCCAGGAGGCCGAACGGTGCTTCCTGCTCGAGGTCCGCCGCCGGGCGGCCGCAGCGGACCTCGTCGTGGTGAACCACCACCTGTTCTTCGCGGACCTGGCTCTCCGCGCGAGGGCGGGAAGCGGCCCGGACGTTCTACCCGCCCACGATGTCGTAGTGCTGGACGAGGCCCACGGGATAGAGGAGGTAGCCTCCTCCTTTTTCGGCGTCAGCGTTTCCCTGTGGCGCGCGCAGGAACTCTGCCGCGACCTCTTTCGCGCCTGCGGCAAATCCGGGGAGAAGTGGCGGCCCGCGGTTTCCGCCACGGAGGAGTTCCGGCGGGCGGCGGAAAGCCTGTTCGTGGCCGCGGGCGCGGGGGATGCGAAGGGCCGGTTCCTCCTCCCCGATCCCGCGGCGGATGCTTCCTTCGAGCGGGGGACGGGGGAGCTGCGACGCGCGGGAGAGGACCTGTGCCTTGTCCTTTCCTCACGCTGCGGGGAAATTGCCGCCGGTGCGGAGAGCCGCGGCGACGCCGATCCCGCGGCCGCCGACGCGGAAACGCTCCTGCGGAGAGCCCGGTCGTTCGTCGAGGATCTTTCCGGGATTCTAACCCCCGGCGCGGGGCGCACCGTCGGATGGGCGGAGCGGCGCGGCCACTCGGTCACCTTCTGCCGCACGCCGGTCGAGGTTTCCACGATCCTCGCCGACGAGTTGTGGTCCGTGCGGGCACCGATCCTCCTGACCTCGGCCACCCTTTCCGTGTCGGGGGACCTCTCCTATTTCCGGGAGCGTGTCGGTCTCCGTGGTATTGATGCGGGGGAACTCATAGTGGATAATGAGTTTGACTTCGCCCGCAAGGCGCTGGTATTCGTGCCGCCCGGCCTTCCGGATCCCGGAGACGACGGGTTTCCGGCGGGCGCCGTGCGGGAAACAGCCGGGATACTGGCGCTTTCCGGCGGCGGGGCGCTGGTTTTGTGCACCAGCTACCGGGTACTGGGGGCGCTGGAGGAAGGCCTCCGGGACACCCTTCCGTTCACGCTCTACGTGCAGGGGGAGGCGCCCCGGTCGCACCTGTTGCGGGCGTTCCGGGAAGAGGAGGACGCGGTCCTGATCGGGACGGGGACGTTCTGGGAGGGGATCGACGTGCCGGGGGTGTCCCTCCGCTGCGTCGTCATCGACAAGCTCCCGTTCGCTTCCCCATCCGACCCGGTGGTGGGCGCCCGGATCGAGGCGGTCCGCGAGCGTGGCGGGGACCCGTTCCGCGAGTACCAGCTTCCCGAGGCGGTTCTGGCGCTTCGTCAGGGAGTGGGCCGCCTCCTGCGGCGGGGGGACGATTTCGGCGTGGTGGCCCTCCTCGACCGCAGGGTAATATCAAGGCCCTACGGGGGCGTCTTCAGGGCAAACCTCCCGGAGATGCCGTGGACCCGCGACGCGGGGGATGTAAGGGAGTTCTTCCTGCGGCACCGGAGCGAAGCGCCGCTGAAGAAAAAGGAGGAAACAGGATGATACGAAAGGCGGTTTTCCCCGCGGCCGGGTTCGGGACGCGCTTCCTTCCCGCGACCAAGGCCTCGCCGAAGGAGATGCTCCCCCTTGTGGACAAGCCCCTCATCCAGCACGGAGTCGAGGAGGCGAGGGCAGCGGGGATCAGGGACATGATCATCGTGACCGGGCGCGGGAAGAACGCCATCGAGGACCACTTCGACGTCTCGTTCGAGCTGGAGGCGTTGCTGGAGAAGAAGGGGGACGGCAAGCTCCATTCCCTGGTCCGCGCGATCTCCGACATGGCCGACTTCTTCTACGTGAGGCAGAGCCTGCCCCTGGGACTGGGGCACGCCGTCCTTTGCGCCATGGACATGGTCGGCGAGGAGCCGTTCGCGGTAATCCTGTCGGACGACGTGATCGATTCGAAAGTCCCGGTCATGCGGCAGATGATAAAAGTCTACGAGAAGCACAGCGCCGCGGCCGTGCTCGCCATCCAGAAGGTCCCCAAGGAACACGTTTCCAAGTACGGCATCATAGAAGGAAGGGAGATCGCCGAAGGGGTATACGAGATCGTGGACATGGTCGAGAAGCCTAAGCCCGGTAAAGCGCCCTCGGACCTGGCGATCATCGGCCGCTACATCCTCCCGCCTTCGATTTTCCCCTTGATCCGGAAGACGAAGCCCGGGGCGGGAGGGGAGCTCCAGTTGACCGACGCCATACGCGCGCTGCTTGCCGGGGAGCGGGTCATAGGGTACGCCTTCGAGGGGGTCCGGTACGACGCCGGAACCAAGCTGGGTTTCCTGATGGCCAACATAGCGTTCGCAATGAAGGACCCCGAGATCGGGCCGGGGCTGCGCGCCTTCCTGAAAAAGGAGAGGATGAGTTGAGCAGGACACCGAAGAGAAAATCCCCCGCCGAAGGGGAAAGCAACGGCGAGTTTCGCATGATGGGGCAGGTCATGCTGCTGGACATCTCCGATGAAACGTCCTGCAAGCCCCCCTCGGACGTCCACGAAACCCCGGATGCGGTTATCATCCGGATGGAGGTACCCGGGGTTCCGGCGGACAGCCTGGCGGTCCTGGTGAGGGGCGCCAGCATCGAGATCTTCGCGGAGAAGCGGCCGGACATGGCGTCGGAGGACGCGTCCTACCTGTGCCTGGAACGTAGCTTCGGGAGGTTCCACAGGGCGTTCGACGTGAGCGGCCCCGTTAACCTTTCCCGCATGGTCGTGACCTTGAAGAGGGGGGTGTTGGCCCTTCATATTCCGAAGATCCTCGAGCGGCGGGGCCGGGAGCGCAGAGTGCCGATCCTTACGGAAGAGGAATGACGACCGACACAATACCAGGGGAGAGCGAACGATATGGCGGAAGAACCGACAAGACCTGACGAGCCGGGGAGCGGCGCGACCGGAAAACCGGAAGAAGCGTTGCCGGAAAAAATCGAGGGGAACAAGGAAGAGGACGGGCCGAAAGAGGTGACCCCCGAAATCCCGACGGTCCTGCCCCTTCTGCCGGTCCGCGACATCGTCATCTTCCCGTACATGACGCTGCCGCTCTTCGTCGGCCGGGAAGGGTCGATCGCGGCGGTGGAAGAGTCGCTCGCGCGAGACCGGCACATCTTCCTGGCGACGCAGAAGGACCCCTCGGTGGAGGACCCGAAGGTCGAGGATCTCTACCGCATGGGAACCGTCGCTATGATCATGAGGATGCTCAAGCTGCCGGACGGCCGCCTGAAGATCCTCATCCAGGGCGTCGTGAAGGGCAGGATCCGCGAGTTCCTCGAGTCGAAGCCCGCGGTGCGGGTCCGTATCGAGCGGGTCGTCGAGGCCCCCGTGAAGGAAGGGTCGCTCGAGGTGGAGGCCCTGATGCGCGCCTCCAGGGAGAAGATCGAGAAGATCCTTTCACTGAAGAACATGCCGGTCGAGATCCTGATGGTCACGGAGAACATCAGCAACCCCGGCGTGCTGGCGGACCTGGTCGCTAGCAACCTGAGGCTCAAGATCGAGGAGGCGCAGGGTGTTCTGGAGGAGGACGAGCCGGTCGCCCGCCTTCGCCTGGTGAACAACCTCCTCTCCAGGGAGCTCCAGCTGGCGGACATGCAGGCCAAGATCCAGAACCAGGCCAAGGAGGAGATGTCCAAGAGCCAGCGTGAATACTTCCTCCGTGAACAGCTCAAGGCGATCAAGTCGGAGCTGGGGGACGCGGAGGGGAAGGGCGAGGAGATCGAGGAGCTGCGCGAGAAGATCAAGGCGGTGGGGATGCCGGAGGAGGTTCAGAAGGAGGCCGAGAAGCAGTTGCGGCGCCTGGAGGGGATGCACCCCGATTCCGCCGAGTCCTCGGTCGTGCGGACCTACCTCGACTGGTTCGTGGAGCTCCCATGGAAGAAGGAGACCCGGGACAACATCAATATCTCCAAGGCCAAGAAGATCCTCGACGAGGACCACCACGACCTCGAGAAGGTCAAGGAGCGGATCCTGGAGTACCTGGCCGTACGCAAGCTTAAAGACAAGATGAAGGGACCCATCCTGTGCTTCGTGGGGCCTCCCGGCGTGGGGAAGACCTCCCTGGGCAAGTCGATAGCGCGGTCGATGGGGCGCAAGTTCATCCGCATGTCGCTTGGCGGGATCCGGGACGAGGCCGAGATCCGCGGCCACCGCCGCACCTACGTCGGTGCGCTCCCGGGACGGATCATCCAGGGGATGAAGCAGGCCGGGACGAGGAATCCCGTCTTCATGCTGGACGAGATCGACAAGCTCGGCGCCGATTTCCGGGGAGACCCCTCCGCCGCCCTCCTCGAGGTGCTGGACCCCGAGCAGAACTTCGCGTTCAGCGACAACTACCTGAACGTCCCGTTCGACCTGTCGAAGGTCCTGTTCATCGGGACCGCCAACATCATCGACCCGGTGCCGCCGGCTTTGAAGGACCGGATGGAGATCATACATTTGTCCGGGTACACCGACGTCGACAAGCTGGCGATAGCGAAGCGGTTCCTGCTCCCCCGCCAGAAGGAGGAAAACGGGATCAAGGAGAATCAGCTCCGGATGACGGACAAGGCGATCCTTGCGATCATCCACCAGTACACGCGGGAAGCCGGCCTGCGCAACCTCGAACGGGAGATCTCGCAGATCTGTCGAAAGACGGCAAGAAAGATCGCGGAGGGGGAGAAAGGTCCGTTCGGGGTGACCCCCAGGAACATATCCAAGTCCCTCGGGGTCCCGAAGTTCCTCCCGGAGACGGAAGGGGAGGAGGACGAGGTCGGCGTCGCCACTGGCCTCGCGTGGACGCCCACCGGGGGGGACATCCTGTTCATCGAGGTGTCCCTCGTCAAGGGCAAGGGAAACGTTACGATCACCGGCTCCCTGGGCGACGTCATGAAGGAGAGCGCCCAGGCGGCGATCACCTACACGCGCTCGCGGGCCTCGCGACTGGGGCTTGCGAAGGATTTTCACGCCCACTCCGACATCCACATCCACGTGCCTGCCGGCGCTATCCCGAAGGACGGCCCCTCCGCCGGCATCACGATCGCGACGGCGCTCATATCATCGCTGACCGGCATACCGGTCCGGCGTGACGTCGCGATGACCGGGGAAATCACCCTCCGGGGACGCGTGCTGCCGATCGGCGGGCTTAAGGAGAAGGCGCTGGCCGCACTCAGGGCGGGAATCACGGAGATCGTCGTGCCCGAGCAGAACCGGAAGGATCTCGAGGAGATCCCCCGGCACGAGGCGCGCCAGTTCACCTTCACGTTCGTCCGCAGCATGGACGAGGTCGTCGGCAAGGCCCTCCGCAAGAATCCTTTCCGGGCCCCGGCGGCGGAGGGACGGAAAAAACGGTGAAACGCGGGAACCCCTTGTCGGGGCGCCTTCGCGACCTCGGCGAGCAAGGGTTCATCGATCACGTGAAGCGGCGGTTCGGCGGCCCCGTCCGCCAGGGGGAGATCGGCATCGGGGACGACGGTGCGGTCCTTCCTTCGCCGCGGGGTAAAGTGGTGCTTTCCACCGACCTGCTCGTGGAAGGGACCCATTTCGATTTCCGGTATTTCCTTCCCGATGAACTGGGGTGGCGGGCGCTCATGGCCAACCTTTCCGACCTGGCCGCCATGGGCGCCGTCCCTGTCTGCTATCTCGTGGCGCTGGCCGCTCCTCCCGATACCCCGGTTAAGCTTCTCACCGGGATCTTCCGCGGCATGGCGCGAGCGGGCCGCCCTTCCGGAATCCGCCTGGTGGGGGGCGACACCTGCCGGGGGGAAAGAATCGTGCTGTCGCTCACGGTGATGGGGAAGGTTTCCCCGGGAAAAGTCGTTCCGCGCCGCGGCGCGAGGCCCGGGGACCTCATCTTCGTCACGGGCGAGCCCGGCTGGTCCCGCCTGGGTCTCATGCTTCTCTCGCGGAGGCGACCGCGTAATCCTGCCGGGTGGCGGCTCGAGGCGATGCGCCGGCACCTGACACCCGTCGCGCGATGGAAGGAGGGGATCGCGGCGGCCAGGACCGGGTCGGTATCGGCGATGATAGACGTAAGCGACGGGCTCCTGACGGACCTCTCCCGTCTTCTCGAGGGCGGCGGGATGGGCGCCGTCCTGGACGAAAAGTCGTTCAGGCTCTCGGCCAGGTTCAGGAAGGCCGCCGCGGAGCTGGGAGCCGATCCGGTCGCCGCCTTCCTGGCGGGGGGGGAGGACTACGAGCTCCTGATGTCGGTACGGCCGCACCGGTACGAGGCGTTCCGCAGGGCCGCGCGATCGTTCCCGGCCGGGGCGTCCCCGATCGGCGTGGTGACGAACGCTCCCGGGATCCGGGTGCGTCGTGCCGACGGGTCGTGGGTCGCGGGTGAGCGCCTCCCGCGCGGGTTCTCCCACTTTAATCCATCCGGAACCCCCGTCGCCGCGGACGGCGTTCGGCCGACCGGACGCACCGGAAAGTGACGCTTCCGTGAAGTTGCTGCTGCTCCCATTCCTTTTCGCGGTCTCCGCCTTTTTCTCTTCCGCGGAGACGGCGTTCTTCGCCCTCCGGCGTGTGGATTTCCTGAAGTGGAAGGAGGAGGGGAACCCCCTCACCGGCGTGATAGAGAAGATGCTCGGGACGCCGGGGAAGCTGATCGCGACGATCTTCATCGGGAACGAGGTCGCAAACGTCGCGATCTCCTCGGTGATCGCATCCGCACTCATCCAGGCGTTCCCCGTGCACGGAGGACTGCTCGCGCTCGTCCTCGGCACGCTTGGCATACTCGTCATCGGGGACATCGCCCCGAAATGCATCGCCTGGCCGAGAGCCAGGACGTGGTCGGTTCTGGCCGCCCGCCCGCTCCGTCTTTTCTCGCGCATCGTCGGCCCGCTCCGGTTCCTCCTGGAAAAAATGGCCTCCGGGATCCTGAGACTTATGGGTGGAGGAGCCCTCCCGGCGGCCGCGGGCGGTCTTTCCGAGCGGGAATTCCGCGCGCTCGTGGACGTGGGGGAGGAGACCGGGACGCTGGACGCCGGGGAGAAGGAGCTCATCCACAACATATTCGAGATGACCGACAAGAGGGCCGGGGAGATCATGACTCCCCTTGCTGACGTGTTCATGATCCCCGCCGACATGACTTATGTCGAGCTGCTTGCCCAGTTCCGCAGGTATCGACGTTCCCGTATCCCCGTATACGAAGGGAAGCGGCAGAACGTGGCGGGCATCCTGCATTTCAAGGAGCTCCTCCGCCCGATGGCGGAGGGGAGAAGCGATTTCGCATGGGGCGAGCTGGTGAAGCCCCCCTTCGTCGTCCCCGCCGCGAAGAAGCTTCCGCTCCTGCTGCGAGAGTTCCAGAAGCTCAAGTTCCACCTGGCGCTGGTGGTGGACGAGTTCGGGGAGCTGGTCGGGATCGTCACGCTGGAGGACCTGCTCGAGGAGCTGTTCGGCGACATCCGGGAGGAGCACGACCTGGAGGATAAGGAGATGGTCGTCAGGCAGGACGGGACCTGCCGGGTCCTGGGGAAGATGTCCATCCGTCGTTTCAACGAGTCGTTCGGGACCGACCTTCCCGACCAGGAGTGGGACACCGTCGCCGGGCTTCTGCTCCACGAGTTCGGGAGGCTCCCGGCCAGGGGGGATTCGATCGACCTGGGACCGCTGCGCTTCACCGTGGAGAGGCTCAAGGGGATCCGTATCGTGGAGATCGGTGTCCTGAAGACTCGCGGCGGGAAGGGATAGGGCGTGGAACTGTATGCGGCCATAGCGTTCTGTCTCCTGATGGAGGGCCTGTTCACGGGCGCCGAGATGGTTCTGATCTGCGCGGACCCTCACAAGCTGACCGAGCGGGCCAGGCGGGGCGACCGGGGCGCCGAAATCGCGCTGAAGCTGCTGTCACGACCCGACTGGGCCATATCCACGACGCTCACCGGAACGAACTTCTTCGTGGTCCTGTCCACCGTGATCGCCACCTCCCACTTTCTCCCGCGCTTCGGCGGGCGGGCGGAACTGGTGGCTATCCTGGCGGTCACCCCCCTGGTGATCCTTTTCGGCGAGATCGTCCCCAAGAGTTTCGCCCAGCCCCGCGCGGACGCGCTCGCGGGAGGGGCCGCACGTTTCATCCGGTACGCGGGGCTTGCGCTCTATCCCCTGGTGGCGGTCGTGTCCTTCTTCGCCAGGATCCTCTCCCGCCCCTTCGGAGGGGTGCCACCCGTGCACGGGATGGTCACCCGGGAGGAACTGGGGCTCATACTGCAGGCCAGCAAGGGCTCCTCGGACGTCGAAGCGCACGAGCGCGCGATGGTGAGACGCGTTTTCCGGTTCGGGGAGAGAAGGGTTTCCGACATCTTCCGGCCGCTTCCCCAGGCCGTGGCGCTGCCGGAAGAGGCGACCTGCCGGGACGCGGCGTTGCTGGCCTCGCGGAGCGGCTACTCCCGCTACCCGGTCTACCGCGAACGGGTCGACCGCGTCGTCGGTTTCCTGCACGTGCTCGACACGGTGGGCAATCCCCCCGAAGCCCCGATACGCCCCCTCCTCCGCAAGGCCCTGTTCGTGCCGGAGTTGATGCCCATCGACGAGCTCATGCGGAAGTTCCAGGAGGAGAAGACCTCATTCGCAGCGGTCGTCGACGAGTTCGGGGGCGTGACAGGGATCGTGACCGCCGAGGACGTCGTGGAGGAAGTCGTCGGGGAGATCGAGGA
Organism: Deltaproteobacteria bacterium; assembly: GCA_021824125.1. Taxonomy (GTDB): domain Bacteria; phylum Desulfobacterota; class Deferrimicrobia; order Deferrimicrobiales; family Deferrimicrobiaceae; genus JAKALO01. Next base: position 12,397 of record JAKALO010000032.1, read on the forward strand.
TGAATACGACCGGGAGATGAAATATTATAAGAAAATCGCCTCGAATGAATTCCTCGTGCCGGGGAAGATGGAGATCGGGCGGTTCGAGGAGGAGTTTGGCTTTTCCCTCCCCCCCGGCGAATATTCCACGGTGGGAGGGATGCTGACGTCGCTGGCGGGGAAGATCCCCGTCGCCGGGGATGTCTTTTCCCTGCCGGGCTCGGATTTCACGGTGGTCCGCGCGTCGGAGCGCGCCGTCAAGGAAGTCCGCGTGGTGTTTTCGTCCAGGCGAGGGGACGAGGAGGAGGCATTGGGGGAGACGGACACGGATTTCGGGGAGAGCATGGATTGAACGCCGAGAGCCTGCGAAAACTCCTGGAGGAAGTTGCTGACGGGAATACGTCCGTGGAAAGTGCGTTCCGGAAGATGCGCTCCCTGCCGTTCGAAAGCCTGGGTATGGCGAACGTCGACCACCACCGGGCGATCCGCCAGGGAATTCCCGAGGTGATTCTCGGGGAAGGCAAGACCGCGGCGCAGATCGTCGCCATCGCGCGAGCGATGCGGCGCTCGGGCGCGCCGGTCCTGATAACCCGCCTCGATGAAGCCGGGCGAAAGGCGGTCCGGAGAAGCTTTCGCGGGGCGCTCCTTTTCCCCGGGGCGCGCTGCGCGGTGATCCGCTCCGCGAAGCCGAAGATAGTAGGGAAGGGGACGATCCTCGTGGTCACCGCCGGTACATCCGACATCCCGGTGGCGGAGGAGGCCGCTCTGACTGCCGAGTTCCTGGGGAATAGGGTCGAGCGTCTCTTCGACGTCGGCGTCGCGGGAATCCACCGGCTGCTGTTGCAGAAGGAGGCGATTCTCTCCGCGCGGGTCATCGTGGTGGTCGCGGGGATGGAGGGGGCGCTCGCTTCGGTCGTCGGCGGGCTGACCGACAAGCCCGTGATAGCGGTCCCCACCAGCGTGGGTTACGGGGCGAGCTTCGGCGGGGTCGCGGCGCTCCTGGGGATGCTCAACTCCTGCGCCCCGACCGTGGGCGTCGTGAACATCGACAACGGCTTCGGGGCCGGCGTACTCTCATCGGTGATCAACCGCCTGTAGCGCCCGGTATAATGTCTGGTGGCAACTCGCCATATGTCTTTTCCATCTGATCCTTGATCATCTGCACCACCTGGCCATCGCTCTAAAAATTTTTCAGATCCTTCTTGACGGACTTAATGTATCTTCCAAAGTTACGATCCTTCTTTCTCTTCTCGACATATGACATTTGATGGAACTCGGACTCTTTCCTGAGCTTGATGTAATTATCATAGTGCTCGTGATTGATATCGCCTGAATTCACCGCCTCGAGTACAGCGCAGCCAGGCTCGCTTGTATGACTGCAATTCCTGTAGCGGCAACCAGAGGCGAACCCGATGATGTCGGAAAAGCTACCACCTATCCCGGTTTCGGCCCCCAGGATTCCGAACTCACGCATGCCCGGGTTGTCGATGACCAAGGCACCGCACTCGAGGAGGATCAATTCCCGGCGGACGGTCGTGTGCCTTCCCTCGCCCGTTCCGCTGATGCCCTTTGTCTGGAGCATTTCTCGGCCGATCAGGTGGTTTATGATCGTGCTCTTGCCCACCCCCGATGACCCGACAAAGCAATACGTCTTTGCGGGCAGCAGTGTCCGTTTAAGGTCTTCACTGCCTTCTCGCGTGACATTGCTCAAAGTCAGCACCGGAGCCGTAACACCTGCAGCGCGGATCTCTGCCAACTGGGAAGCTAGAACTTCTGGTTCAATCAAATCCGTCTTGGTAAGGAGGACATAAGGATCTGCCCCGCCATCCCTCACCATAACGAGATAACGCTCTAACCGATTCAGGTTGAAGTCATAATGGCAAGACTGAACGATAATCACGTAATCCACGTTCGCCGCGATCATCTGATAATCGATGGAGTCTCCAGCCGACTTTCGACGCAGAGCAGTTTTTCGCTCCAGAAGCATATGGACCAATCCTGAATCGTCAGTCGGGTGTTTTTCAACGTAGACCCAATCCCCTACACACGGGAGTTCCTGCGACAGGTGGTGTCGGTATAGATAACTGCCTGTCAGCTTTGCCCGAAAGGTTCCGTTTTGATCCATGAGCAATAACAAGTCACGATCGACCGCAGCAACACGAGCAATTGTGTACTCAGGCCCGCATTCCACCCTTTCTTCGAACCACTCATTCCAGCCAATTCGAATCAGATCAATGTGTCGGCTTTTCATTCATCACCAGTTGTCTAGTAAGAGCCTACCTCCGGATAACGCTCCGCTTCAGCTGCGGGCCGAGGGGCGCGCTTTTTCGCCCCGCGGCACAGGATCTTCAACGGTCGCGGAAATGCAAAAAGCGTGAACCGAAGGAGCCGTCAGCTTCAGCCGGTGGTTGGGCTGCATAAATTTATAGCGATAGAACCAGTCGCAGCCCATTATCAAGGGTTTTTAAAACCAGTGACGACAATTGTCCGCATCGTTTGGTGAGAAAGCTCTTATCTATCGTGATAACCTGCGACACGTTCGCCACGGAATCCTTAGGAAGGCCCGAGTCGGTTGCGGCAATAAGGACGTTTCCGGGAGCTTCAGCAAGCCGGAGATTCGAGGTGAGCACAACGGCGATAACAGTTCGTATACGACTTTGGTTGAACACATCGGAAGAAACGATCACAACGGGGCGCCGAAAACCAGGTTCCGAGGCGATGGGATCGGGGAGCTCCGCCCACCACACCGCGCCTCTTTCCATCACCACTCCTCAGGTGGCAATGACTTTTTCTGGAGTTTGACTATCTCTGGATCGAGTGCGGATTCCTCCTTACCATATACCGCGTCGAGGCGTTCCTTCACCTGTCGGCCTTGGTGCCTGGACAGGAAATCGGCAAGAGCGGTCGCATACAACTTGCTCCGGGATACGCCGAGATGCTTGGCAAGGGAATCCGCAGAACGGAAAACTTTGTCCGGTATGGACACAGCAGTTTTCATACTATTAGTATGATATGTTTTATACCATGTGTCAAGTCATTCGGATTCAATAATCATGGTTCGGTCAGCCCAACGCTCCGCTTCAGTTGCGGGCGCTCAGCGAGAAAGAAGCGAGCCGTCAGCTTCAGCCGGTTGTTAGGCGCTGAATGATTCGATCGATAAAGCCGTATTCGGAAATTCGTTAAGAATCTGCTTGTCAGATGTTATCAATGGAACAGCGAGATGTTGCGCCAGCCCGATAAACTCGCAGTCATAAGCAGAACATTTTGAGGAATCGATTAATTTTATGATCCTTCTTGAATCCACTTGATATTCCTCGCCTTGCATCAGTATTTCTGCCTCATTCATAAATTCAATTGCTTTATCTGATGTTAGTCTTTTTTTCCTGATAAACATTGCCAACACACTTCTAAATTCACTTCGCCACAATAGGGGGGCCGCCCATTTCGTGTCTCGTCTGAAAATAGATCTGACTTGCGCCGTCTTCTCGCCTCCAAGAAGCAAGTAGGCGATCAAATTCGTATCGACGACGATCATGGCCGCCCCTCTGTCTTCGCCTTTCGAAGAATATCGTCAGTAAGAGGGGGAAGGTTGCTCTGTTCGCGCAATGCATCAGCGCGAGCCAGGAACACGACTGGATCCACACGCCGGGGAAGCAACGTGCGCTCAAGACAGCTAATTACTTCTTTGTTTATACTCCGCCGATGTTCGGCGGCGCTCTGCTTGATTCGCTCGTAAAGCTCTTCCGGGATGCTCTTGACCGTTATGCTTGGTATGGCGATACCTCCATGGTTCCTATATGGAACCATTTTGGAACCATAATATCGACCTTGCCCAAGTCTGTCAAGTTCCTGACAGGCAGAAGCGCCTTGAGCAGTTTCTCCTGCGGGACCGAAGGGCGCCCGGTGTGGGAGTACATCGCCGCAAACTCGGCGTAAAATTCAATCGATAGGGATCGGATAAAGTCGTAATGTACAATGTCTTGCAATTTTCGAAAAATCATCATCAAGCGTGAGCAGGATTCCCTTTTCCATAATGCACTGAGCCGCAATCAGGCAATCGATCGTTGCGGCGGAAATCCCTGCCTTTCTACAAACATTAGAAAGGCTTGCCGCTTCAATATGATGATCCTGCGTTGCCAATAGAGTAGGGTACCCCTCCATAATTCCCATAATTTTGTCCGCCTGAGATGGTTCTTTGATCCCGGACAATAGTTCCTGGAGAACTATGCCTGGTATGACCACTTGTTTCTTGCCGCGGGTCAATTTCTCCAAGAGTTGAACAATTTTTGGCATAACCCCCTTCGGCCAACTCCGCCGCCGAAATGCCAACGACCACACCGATGTGTCGACTACAATCAACGTGCTTTTCGCATCTTTTTGTAGTCATAATCGGGGTCATAATCGATCGTCCCGAATGCCTCCACTGCCCGCAAGCGTTTCCGATACTGGATATACTCGCGTAGCGCTTCGTTGACCGTTTCGCGTTTCGTGCGGTGATGCCCCAGCCGTTGTGCCTCTTCAAGCAACTTCGTTTCAATATGAAGATTTGTCGGCATAGCACACCTCCCATCAGCGTCCACACATAATCCTACACAATCCGGCAAGAATTACAACCACCGAAGTGGGAGTTCAAATTAGCTTTATGTCTGCCCAACGCTCCGCTTGAGCAGCGGGGCCTCAGGTATTTAGCAGGGCAGCCGTCAGCTCTAAGCCGTAGTTAGATGCCGCTATATACTTCACGACGATGTGCAACCTTCACAACCAATACGATAAGTTCTTCGTCGGAGACAGAATAAACAATACGATAATCACCCTGGCGGACGCGATATTTGTCATGCCCCGACAACTTCTCGCAGACAGGCGGTCGTGGATTTTCCGAAAGACCTTTGATTCGCTTGAGAACGCGGATGCGATCATTTTTTGGAAGGGCTTCTATTTCCTTGGCGGCAGACTGCTTGATGGAAAGTCTATAGCTTGCCACGTTTCCGTAGATCCTTGAGGAAATCCTCGAAGGCAAGATTCGGTTCGTGAGCCCGTTCCTCAAAGGCGGCCAAATCTTCAGCGTCCTCAGCCAAACTCAACTTTACAGCATTGTTGACCAAGTCCGACATGGACCGTTCCGTCTCGGCCGCCTTTAGGCGCAAGGCCCGATGGATCTGGGAGTCGAAATATACTGTTGCCCTTTTCATGGCTGGTTTCATGTCCCCAATATACCGCTATGACGTCATGGTGTCAAGTAGTCCCACCGACTTCTGGTCATAATTGAAAGCGTGCATCTAACGCTACGGTTGAGCTGCGGGCGCTCAGCGAGAAAGAGGCGAGGCGTCAGCTGCAAGCGGTAGTTAGGCGGCATTTAACGGATTAATTCGATCGAGCTTCTTTTTCGCCGCCTTGGATGCCTCCCATAAGTCCACGGCGCGCTGTGCATTCAACCAGAACTCTGGGGTATTCCCGAATAAGCGCGACAAGCGCAGTGCCATCTCCGGACTCACAGCGCGACGCTCCCTGAGTAACTCGTTGATGGTCTGGCGAGACACCCCAATGGCCTTGGCAAAGCTCGATACGGTGAGCCCGTAGTCGGGCAAGAAATCCTCGCGCAACATTTCCCCAGGGTGGGTAGGGCGAACCTTTCTGATCCTTGTGTTAGGAATGCTCATCTCACACCTCGCTTCAGTGATAATCCGTTAACTCAACGTCGTAGGCATT
>JAKALO010000033.1 GCA_021824125.1 Deltaproteobacteria bacterium
TCGAAGATCTTCGCGAAGAGGACGTCGTAGGCGGTGATCATCACGATCTTCCGCCGCTCCTCCTTCATCCGGGCTATGTCCAGAATGCTGGTCTTCTTCAAGGTCTCCTCGCATTTAAAATCGAAACGGCCTTCCGGAATCGTTTCCGGAAGGCCGCATTTTATTCCTTCGGCCCGCGGCAAGGAGGGCTTCCCCCCTGCCGCGTCTCCCACGATCCCGTCTTGGTCCGGTGTTACCTGGATCCCAGCGGTATATAGTGATGCGTCCCGCGTTTCACACTCTTGACTTCTCTCACGAGATGTTCAAGGTCGCGGGGGCTTTCCACAAAGTCGATCTCGCTCGTGTTAACGACCAGGAGCGGGGTCTCGTTATAGTGGAAAAAGTACTCGTTATAAGCATCACTTAGGGCCTTCAAGTAGTCAAGGGAAATGTTCCTCTCGTAATCCACCCCGCGTTTCCGAACCCGGTTAAGCAGGATCTCCGGGCGGGCCTGGAGGTATATCACCAGGTCGGGGCGGGGGACCGTCGGGACCAGGAGCTTGTAGATCGAGTCGTAAAGGGAAACCTCGTCGTCCTCGAGGTTGATCAGGGCGAATATCTTGTCCTTGGCAAGGACGTAATCCGAGACCACCCCTTTCTCGAAGAGGTTCCCCTGGGCGAGCTCCCTCTGGTGGCGATAGCGCGACAGAAGGAAGAACAGCTGGGTCTGGAAGGCGAATTTCCTGGGATTTTCGTAGAAACGCTCGAGGAACGGGTTGTGCCCCACCTCTTCCTGCACCAGGCGCCAGCCGAACTGGTTGGCGAGGAACTTGGCGAGGGAGGTTTTCCCAACACCGATCGCCCCTTCGATAGCAATATAACGTGGATTGATCCTGTCGGCCATGTCCGCTCAATTGTATTCAGCAGGCGGAGAGATTGTCCACAACATTTACCCGAAGAGGACCGGCGCCTAACCCGCATTTCTCACCGGGCTCCTACGCTAAGGCGGTGGAGACGGGCGTGGATACAAGGCGCACGAACTTCGGGCGACGCAGGCGTAGTTGAAACTACGTCGAGGAGAACGAAGGAGTGCAACGCAGTAGACATGCCCGTATCCGCCGTAGCAGCAGGAGGCTGGTGAGAAATGCGGGTTAATCCCAGGCGCTGGAGGGGAAACGCCCGCCGGCCAGCAGAAGGCCGCAAAGGTGCGGCGCCGCGAGGAACGTCCAGACCCCGGCGCTCAATTCGATGCATCGCGGCTCCATGCCCCTCCCCGCCATCGCCCCGGCCATGGCGAGATAGGCGTCTTCCATGACGATTTTCCGGTGGATGTCCATCGGAATGAATCCCGGGGCGTCCGGATCGAAGGGGTCGAGGGCGGCCTTGCACAACTCCGGGTCGAGCGACGTCAACCCCCGGCACGCCATGGGCCGATACGGATGGATCGTGCAGTCCCCCCTCGCATCAAGGAACGGGCAGCCGATCCGGAGTCTGACGCGTTCGCCGTTTTCCATCCATCGCACCCTGCGATGATGGGTGTCGAGCCGCGAAACAATACGGGCCAACTCGTCGGCCGGACGCTTCTCCGACAGGCGGACCGCGATCGACACCGCTTCGGACAGGAGCACGGATACGTTCAGGACGCAGCAGTGCGGGCAACCCGATCGGCATGCGGTTTGAAACTCGCCGCCAGCCCCGGCTTCCGCATCCGCCGCGTCGACGTACGTCGTCATCGCCTTCGCGAGTTCCGAAGCATCCCTCGCTTCGCGCAACAGGTCCGAAGCCAGCCGGAAAAACCGGTCTCCGTATGGCGTGCGAAATTGCTTTTCCATCACCTTGCCTCGGCGTCTTCGCGAGGCGGCCACGAACCGGGCGTTCCCTTCGGGATCGAGCGTGCAAGGAGAAGGTAGCGGTCCGGGGAGACGGTCTCCGCGCGTGCCGACGGGTCGATCCCCGCCCCGGCAAGCAGGTCGCACCATTCCCTGGTCCCGCCGCCGAGGAAACGAACGGGGGCGTTCCGAAGCGTCTTGCGCCGATGGGCGAAGGCGGCGCGGACCACCGCCTGAAGCGCGTGGAAGGTTTCGTCCGGGATTTCCTCCCGGAACCGTACCGCGATCACGGCGGAATCGACTTCCGGAGACGGCGTGAAGCAGGTCCGCGGGACCGTGAACTCCTCCCGCGCCTCTGAGAGGACGGACAGGTAGACGGAGAGGATCCCGTATTCCTTTCCTCCCGGGGGGGCGCAAAGCCTTTCGATCACTTCTTTCTGGAGCATCACAACGGCACGGGGGAAGATCCTTCGGAGACCCATCAGGCGCAGGAGGATCGCCGAGGAGATAGAGTACGGCAGGTTCCCCACCACGGTGCCTCCCCCGGGGAACCGACGTTCCCACTCGACGTCCGGGACGCGGAGGAAATCCGCCTCGACGATCTCCACGGAGGACCCTTCGTAACGTGTCCGCAGAAACGCCGCGAACCCCCGGTCCACCTCGACCGCGACGGCGGGCCGGTCGGCCTCGACCAGGAGATCCGTGAGCGCCCCCAGGCCCGGCCCGATCTCCAGGAAGGGCGGCCCCATCCCGACGGCGAGCGACACGATCCTGCCGGCGACGTTGCGGTCGTGGAGGAAATTCTGGCCGAGCCTTTTACGTGGCGCCAGCCCCAGCCCCTTGAGGAGCCGGCGCGGGGAATCAGCGCGAAAATCGCGACGCGGCATAGGCGTTCAGGTCGAGGCCGTCCGACCGGCCGGCCGACAGGCGGCGCTCGCCGAGGAAGGCGACCATCGCCGCATTGTCCGTGCACAGGGCCCTGGACGGAAGGAAGACCTCCACGCCGGCGCGGCTGCCTTCCGCCTCCATCCTGTCCCGGAGCCGGGAATTGGCCGCCACCCCCCCCGCGAGCACGATGCGCGGAATACCTTCCCTCGCGGCGGCGGACAGCGTCTTTCCCACCAGTACCTCCACCACCGCCTCCTGGAAGGAAGCAGCGACGTCCTCCACGCGGAAAGCACGCCCCTCCGCGGATGAAAGGAAGGTGCGCAGGGAGGTTTTCAGCCCCGAGAAGGAAAAGTCCGGAGAATCCTTCGAGAGCCACGCCCTCGGAAAGGCGAAGCGTGACGGGTCCCCTTGTCGTGCCAGGTTGTCTATCGCGACGCCGCCCGGATACCCGAGTCCCAGCCGCTTTGCCGCCTTGTCGAACGCCTCCCCGGCGGCGTCGTCGCGGGTCCCCCCGAGAAGCCTGACGGCGTCGAACCCCTCCACGCGGAAGAGGGACGTGTGCCCGCCGGAAACCAGGAGCGCGACATACGGGAACTCCACGCATCTTTCCAGTAAGATCGCGAAGAGGTGCGCCTCGAGGTGGTCGACCCCGGCGATCGGCCGCCCCCGGGCGAAGGCGAGGGACTTGGCGAAGCAGAGGCCCACCAGTAGCGAGCCGATGAGGCCGGGCCCCGCGGTCACCGCGACGCCGTCGACGTCGTCCCGATCCGTCTTCGCCCTTGCGAGCGCCTGCTCCACGACCGGAACGATCGACCGGATGTGCTCGCGGGACGCCAGCTCGGGTACGACGCCGCCGTACGCTTCGTGCACGGCGACCTGCGACGCCACCACGTTCGACAGGAGCCCGCCGGCCGAGTCGTAGACGGCGGCCGCCGTGTCGTCGCACGAGCTCTCTATGCCCAGAACGCGCATCCCATCACCTTACCACGGCCGCGGTCGGAGGCGCCCGCCGCAGGGAGGTCCGGCGCGCCGGTCAGAGGAGGTTCGCGGCGAGCTCCGCGAGGGGGGACCGCTCCCCCTTGACGAGCATGACGTGCCCGGCGATCGCCTCCCCCTTGAACTTCTCCACGGTGAAGGAGAGCCCGTTGCTCGCCGAGTCGACGAAGGGGTTGTCGATCTGGTACGGGTCGCCCGTCAGTACCACCTTGCTGTTCTCGCCCGCGCGGGTGAGGATCGTCTTGACCTCGTGGGGGGTCAGGTTCTGGGCCTCGTCGATGATGATGTACTGGTTCGGGATCGAGCGGCCCCGGATGTAGGTCAGCGGCTCGATCTCCAGGATTCCCAGGTTGATGAGCTCCTGGTACCCCCGCATCCCCTGGCGCTTCCGGCGGCTGAACCCGAAGAGGTATTCCACGTTGTCGAAGATGGGCTGCATCCACGGCTTGAGCTTCTCCTCCACGTCACCCGGCAGAAACCCTATGTCCTTCCCCATCGGGAAGACCGGGCGCGAGACCAGGAGCCTCTGGAAAACCTCGTCGTCGGAGGTCTTGCGCAGCCCCGCGGCAAGCGCGAGCAGCGTCTTGCCGGTCCCCGCCTTTCCCGCGAGGGTCACCAGCTTGACCGAGTCGTCGAGCAGGATGTCGAGCGCGAAGTGCTGCTCCTTGTTGCGCGGGCGCACCCCCCACACGTCCTCCTTGAAGACCGGGAGGGGACGCACCCTCTTGCGCTGGGAGTCGTACCGCCCCAGGGCCGACGCGTTCGACACGCCGTCCCGGAGCACCAGGTACTCGTTCGGCAACAGGTCCTCGACTCCCGTGGGAAGGGCGTTCTCCCCCGCGGAGTAGAATCCGTCGATCCACCCCTTGTCGACCTCCACCTCGCGGAACCCCCGGTAGAGTTCCTCGATCTCCACCCGCCCGCTCTCGTAATCCTCGGCGCGCAGCCCCAGGGCGTCGGCCTTGATGCGCAGGTTGGTGTCCTTGGAGATGACCACCACGGGGACGTCCTTCTCCCTGGCCCGCACGCTCAAGGCCACGGCGAGGATGTGGTTGTCCTTCTTCTCCCCTATCAGCTCCGGGGGAAGAAGCGACGTCCCGTTGCCGCCGAAGGCGACGCGGAGCTCCCCACCGTTCTCCAGGGGGACCCCGTCGGCAAGACTCCCTTCCTTGCGCATCCTGTCGACGAACTTCGACACCGTCCGGGCGTTGCGCCCGAGCATGTTCAGGTCCTTCTTGAAGTGGTCGAGTTCCTCGATCACGGTGATGGGGATGACAACCCGGTTGTCCTGGAACTTGTAGAGTGCGTTCGGATCGTGCAGGAGGACGTTCGTGTCCAGCACGAAGTTTTTTATCATCAGGTCTCCATGCTCATTTGATTTCAGCCAGTTTCTTCCGGGCCATCTCGGCGGAGGAGGACTTGGGATACTTGGACTGGAGCAGCTCGAACAGGATGCGGGCGTTTTTCACGTCCTTGAGGGCAAGGAAGGAGAGCCCCTGCTTGAACATGGCGTCGGGGGCCTTCTCCACGTTCGGGTACTTGTCCACCACGTCCTGGAAGGACAGGATCGCGCTCTCGTAATCCTTCTCGACGTAGAAGGACTCCCCCTTCCAGTAATGGACGTTCGGCATCAGCCTGTGGTCGGGGTAACTGGCCGCGAAGGCGACCAGGATTTCGCGCCCCTTGCGCGTCTCCCCGCCCTTTATCAGCCCCAGCGCGTGGTCGTACATTTCCTCGGGGCTCTTCCACTCCTGCGAAACCTGGGCCGGGGCGCCTGCAGGAGCGGGAGAAGCCGCCGACAGCTTCTCCACTTTTCCCTCGAGTGCTGCGACGCGCCGGTCGATTTCATCCACCCTGGCGATCTTTCCCTTCACTTCCTGGATCGCCTGCGCCTGCTCGCCCGCCTTGTCGTTCAGGTTCGCGATGTCCTTCTGCGTCTGCACCTTCGTCTCGTCGGCGCGCGTCGTGGCGGCGAGCAGTTCCCCCCTGATCCGGTCGGATTCGGCCGAAAGGTCGGCGACGCTCTTCTGCAGGGAGGCAAGCTCTCCGGCGTTTACGCTTCCGGCCGGCGCGGCGACCGCGGCGGCGGCGGGAGCGGAGGCCTTGATCGACGCAACCTCCTTCTTCAACGAAACCACCTCGTCCTGGAGACGGACGAACGCCCCGGTGTCGGCTACGGCACACCCCCCCGCGGCGGCCCCGAGCGCCGCCAGGCACAGGAGCAATGCGACGTTTCCGACCCTCATTCGGGCCCTATTTCGCCACGAAGTGTGCGCGGCGGTTCTTCGCCCACGCCTCCTCGTTGTGCCCCGGGTCCAGCGGCTTCTCCTCGCCGAAGCTTACCGTGGAGAGGACGGCGGCCGGCACACCGAGGGAAACCAGGTACTTCCTGGCGCTTTCCGCGCGCCGGTCGCCCAGCGCCATGTTGTACTCCGACGTGCCGCGCTCGTCGCAGTGACCCTCGACGAGAAGCTTCACTCCCTGGTTTTTCTTAAGGTAATCGGAAACGGACGCCAGGATCGGCTTCGCGTCGTCCCGTATCAGGGACTTGTCGAAGTCGAAGTGGATATCCTGGAATAGCGAGGACTTCTCCTCGGTGGCCGAGACTCCCGCGGCGGCCTCCGCCGCGGATGCCATCTGCGTGCCCGCGGGCCGGCTCGACATCGTTTCCGCAGCGCTCGCTTCGGGCTTCAGCGTCTCTGAGACGACTCCCTCCGGCGCCTTTTCCACGGCGGAAACAGAGGAAGGCGCGCTTTCCGTCGCCGCGGTGTCGGTCGACTTCACCGCCTGCTTCTTGGCGCACCCGAAGGCGAATATCATCATTACCCCGAGAATCACGGCGCAGTACTTCCAGGCCCTCCATTTGCCCATGACTTTCTCCTCTCGCGCGATTTATGGTCACCAGACTATCGAAACACGATTTTAACGGTCAAACACTATTTTACATGCGTAAGACTACCTTCGGGGAGACCATGCGGGCGAACCTGCATCGGAAAACCCTGAATACAGGCGTTTCCCCGAGCGACCGTCTGCGGAGATTATCCGAAGCTCAGAATATCCTTTTTTCTGAAAGGAGTAAACCACGTACCGCCCGTCCGGCGAATAAGAGGGATCGGTGCAGTCCCCGTCCCCCGAGGCGAGGAGCCGCTGGTCGGACCCGTCGGCGTTTACGGTGTACAAGGAGAAATTCCCGGCGGACTGGGACGTAAAGGCGATCCGGTCGCCCACCGGGGACCACGATGGAGAGGAGGAGTATCCTCCCGCGTGCGAAATCCGACGCTCCCCCGACGAGGCGGCAAGGTCCCTTACATACACCTGGGGGGAGCCGCTCCGGTTGGAAACAAACGCGATTTTTTTCCCGTCCGGAGACAGGGAGGGGGAAACCTCTATCCCCCATCCTTCCACGGCCTTCTCGACCGCCCCGTCGCTGACCCGCACGCGGTAGATGTCGGAGTTTCCGTTAACGCTTACAGACACGTAAAGCGATTCCCCGCCCTGGGAGAAGCAACCGGGCGATTTCGTGTTTCCGAACTTGACGAGAGCCCGCTCCTTCCCATCCCGGAGGTTGCGCAGGTAGACGACGGGCACCCCGGTCCGGAAAGAGGTGTAGGCCAGCGTGTTCCCGTCGGGCGACCACCTGGGGAAGAGGTTGAAGCTCCGGTTGTTCGTGACAGGGCGGGGGTCCTGCCCGTCGAGCCCGACGACATAGACTTCCTTGCTCCTCCCCTTCCCGGGCCTCGCGGAAAACGCGATCTCGGTGTCGAATATCCCCCGGACGCCTGTGAAGGCGTAGAGGACCTCGTTGGCGAACTTGTGTCCTATCAGCCGGTAATGGCGGGCGGGTCCGCTGTAGCGCCTGCCGGCCATCAACTTCCCAAGCGTCGAGTCGTAGAGCCGCATCTCCACCGTGACCTGGTCCCCGCGGGCCTCCACCCTCCCGATCACCACCGCCTCGGCCCCGATCAGTTTCCAGTCCGGAAAAGAGAGAGGCTTCCCCGCGAAATGCGCCGGGAGGACCTTCTCCAGGTAGGCTTCGGAGGGGATCACTTCGAAGAGGGCGGTCATCCCGAGGTCGGCGGCGAGCACCTTCGGTATGTCGGCGGCAAGCGCGGGATCACCGGCGACCGTGATGAAGGACGGGAGGGCGATGGGCATCCGCCTACCCCCGGGCGAGTTGATGTCGATGTAGAGTATGGCGCTGCCCGCGGCGGGAAACAGAACGACGCCGGCGGCGAACAGAATAACGAACCACAACCGCCTCAAGAATCCCCTCCCCCCCCGAAAAAGCGGAATCCCACGTCGTAATGATCCTCGCCGCCGCGCAGCTGGTCGGGCGGGACCGGCAGCGGGCTTGCCTTCCGTATGGCGCGCCGCACCGAGTCGTCGAAGTAGGGGTTTCCCGAGTCCTTCTCCATCCGGATGTTGGAAACCCGGCCGTCCTTCTCGATGGTGATCCGCACCTGTACGATCAGCCCGCCCACGTCCTTCTGCGCCAGTTCCGGAACCGTCCAGTTCGCCCGGACCTTTTCGTCCAGCGCCCGCGCGTAGGCCAGGATCTCGGGAGGCACGCGCGCGGCGCCCGGCGACCCGGTCATCCCCCCCCCCCGTGGCGGAACGGTCCCTTTCGCCGGCGGGGGGATGGCGGACAGATCGACCCGGTGCGCCACCCGTTCCCCGATCCCCTTGACCGCCGCGCGCACCGCCTTCTCGCGCTGGATCGCTTCGACGGCCTCCTGGACCCTGGTCCTTTTCGCCTTCTCTTCCCGCATTCTCACTATCTTCTCGGAGAATGCCAGGACGTCCGCGCGGGAATCATCGCGGGCGGGCGCCGCCTTGGGGGGGGCTTTTTCCCGTTTCACCGCCGGGGGCGTCGGGACCTTCGCCCTGGTCTCCGGCGTCCGGCGCCGGGTCTCCGCGGGCGGGGATTTCTCCGCTTCCCCGGCGGGCTGCGGCGCGAACCTCTCCCCGCTGACAAGGTCGACGACGGCGATCGGGGCGATCCGGACTGCGGGGGGGATCAAGGAAAGCCAGGCGACGCCGAGAACGAATGTCACCGCGTGGAGCGCCCCCGACAGGCCCAACATCTTCCTGAAAAGACGGTCCCCCGGCTCCATGGCCATGGGTGCACCTTACCGCTCCAGCGGCTCGGTGACCATCCCAAGCTTTTCGATCCCGGCGTTTCGCACTTCCGCGATGACCTTCACCACGAATCCGTACGGCACCGCCCGATCGGCGCGGAAATAGACCTGGCGGTCCGTCCGGCGGGCCACGACGGCCTTCAGGGCCGGGTTGAGGCGGTTGAACTCCACCGGCTGCTTCCCGATGAAGATCCGGCTGTGCATGTCCACCGTAATCACGAGGCGCTCCTCCTCGGCGCGCATCGACTTGGCGTTCGCCTGCGGCAGGTTCACGTCGACGCCCTGGGTGAGCATCGGGGCGGTCACCATGAAGATGATGAGGAGCACGAGCATCACGTCCACGAGCGGGGTGACGTTGATCTCCGACATCATCCTGCGTTCGCCGTTTCCCGTGGGGATGGCCATCGCGTCACACCTTGTCGATGTTGCGTTCGAGGAAGTTGACGAACTCGATCGTGAAGCTGTCGATCCGCATGGCTATCGTGCGCACCCTGTTGACGAAGTAGTTGTACGCCATGACCGACGGTATCGCGGCGACCAGCCCCGCCGCCGTCGCGATGAGGGCCTCCGCGATGCCGGGGGCGACGGTCGCGAGCGTCGCGCTGCCCGACGCGGCGATCCCGGAGAAGGCGTTCATGATCCCCCAGACGGTCCCGAACAGGCCGATGAACGGGGTCGCGCTGCCGGTGGTGGCGAGGAAAGGAAGGTAGGTCTCCATGAGCGCGACCTCCTCGTTGGCGGCCTTGCGCATCGCCCTCTCGATGTTGTCCATCGGGAAGGGCCCCACACGGCCGGCGGGCGCGGCTTCCGGCCCGCGGCCGCGCTGGATCCGCGTCAGCTCCTGGTACCCGGTCCGGAACACCTCCGTCAGCGGAGTCCGTTCCGACTTCTCGGCCTCGTCGAACAGGACGGACAGGCTTTTACCCTCGGCGAAAGATTTGACGAAAGACGCCTGGTGCCGCTCGATCCCGTTGAAAAGCTTGAACTTGAGGAAGATGATCGCCCAGGATACGATGGAGAAGACGATCAGCAGGAGCAAAACCAGTTTTACGATCGGCCCGGCCAGCAAAACGTGCTGGAACACGCGCGTGTCGAGAATCCCTGCGGCGGCCGGAACGAGCATCAAGGGAAATCCGATAGTTGGCATTCAGTGAAATACCTCCCGTCGATAATAACATCCCTATATATCGGAAACTCTCCGCCTGTTCAATGGTCTTGACAATTACGGCATTGAAAAATAGGATACATCCCTGTCGCGGCCAAGCGGAGGTTTTTCGTTGAAAAAATCGCGCAACACCCGCCAGCGCGCGGTTATCCTGAACATCCTGCGAAAGAGCCAATCCTCGCACCCTACCGCCGACACCATATACCGGGAGGCCCGGAAATCACTCCCGAACATCAGCCTGGGCACCGTTTACCGGAACCTCAATTTCCTGCGCGAGCAGGGGCTGGTCCGCGAGATCCGCTCGAACGGCTCGACGTCCTCGCGGTTCGAGGGCGAAAACCCTCCCCACGCCCACTTCCACTGCACTCTCTGCAATTCCGTCCACGACATCCCGTTGCCGGAATCCCTCCAGAGCTTCAATTGGGAAGAGCAGCCTCCCATTTCCACGATCAACTCCCTGGACCTCCACGTCCTCGGGGCCTGCGTCGATTGCGGAGCCGCGCTGGTCTGATCCAACGAAAGGCGGGACGGTCCCGGCATCCCCGGTTGATCCATCCTCCCCGGTTGTGTGACATCGGTCCCTTTTTAGCCCAAGAGAGTCATCGCACAGGACGAAAGGCGGGACGGTCCTGGCGTTCCCCTGGTTCTCCATCAACCTCTGTCGTGTGACATCGGTCCAATTTCGGCCCAAGAGAGTCATCGCACAGGAAGAAAGGCGGGACGGTCCTGGCGTTCCCCTGGTTCTCCATCAACCTCTGTCGTGTGACATCGGTCCAATTTCGGCCCAAGAGAGTCATCGCACAGGACCGTCCCTAATAAAAAGGGGCGCCCGAAGGCGCCCCTTTCCGGTTTCCCGTCTTTCCCGCGGACGTTTAGGCGAGCTTCCTGCCGCCCTCGGCCGCCCACTTCTCGAGCATGTCGGTGGTGACGGACTTCGGACGCTCCAGGGCGTAGCCCAGCGCGCGGTCCCACGTGATGTTCGCCAGAACGCCAAGAGCGCGGCCGACGCCGAAGAGCACGGTGTAGAAGTCGTACTCGACGAGGCCGTAGTACCACTGGATGACGCCGGACTGCGCGTCGACGTTCGGCCAGGGGTTCTTCGCCTTGCCGTGCTCCCGGAGGACGTCCGGGGCGATCTTGTAGATCATGTTAACCAGCTTGAACATCGGGTAGTCCGGCAGGTGCTTCAGGCAGAACTCCATCTGCGAGGTGTAGCGCGGGTCGGTCTTGCGGAGAACCGCGTGGCCGTAGCCGGGGATGACCTTGCCGCTGTTCAGCGTGTCCCACAGGAACTTCTTGAGCTCCTCCTCGGTCGGGAGCTTCCCGCCGAGCTTCGCGAACACTTCCTGGATCCAGGAGAGCACTTCCTGGTTCGCCAGGCCGTGGAGCGGGCCCGCCAGGCCGTTGATGCCGGCAGACAGGGAGTAGTAGGCGTCCGACAGGGCCGAGGCCACCAGGTGCGTGGTGTGGGCCGAGACGTTCCCGGACTCGTGGTCGGAGTGGAGGATGAAATACATCCGTGCGACATCGTCGTACGGCTTCGGGATCCCCATCATGTGGGCGAAGTTGCCGCCCAGGTCGAGATTGAAGTCGGGGGCGATCGGCGTGTCGGACTTGTACTTCATCCGGTAGATGTACGCCGCGATCTCCGGGAGCTTCGCCATGATGTTGGTGCAGTCCTCGTACATCGGGTCCCAGTACTCCGTCTTCTTCATCCCGGCGTTGTACCTCTTGACGAAGAGGGATTCCCGCTGCATCGACAGGATGGCGGCGGAGAACATCGTCATCGGGTGCGTGTCGCGCGGCATCGCGCGGAGGACGTCGAACACATACTGGGGCACTTTCGCCCGCGCCTTGAAGTCCGCGGCGACCTCGAGGGCCTGTTCCTTCGTCGGGACGTCGCCGGTCATAAGGAAATACCAGAAGCCTTCCACGTACGGATATTCGGAGCCGGGGACCTTGGGAAGGGCCGCGAACGTCTCGGGGATCGTCTTCCCGCGGAACCGGATCCCTTCATGGGGATCGAGGTAGGAGATGTCGGTCACGAGGCACCGGACGTCGCGCGCGCCGCCGATGCACTGATCGATGGTGACCTGGTCGATGACGACCTTCCCCAGTTCCTTTACGAGCTTCGTGGTGCGGGGACGGTGGGCCTGGATCTTCTCGTGCAGCTTCTCTTTGAGTGAGGATTTTTCCATCACTTTCGACATAAGGCCGAACCCCCTTTCGTGGGATGAAGATATTTTTTTACGGACCGCTTCGGGCGGAGTTGCCGTTATCCCCTGTCCTCCTTTCCGATTATGGTGTTATCTATCGTCAACGGTGGATTCCCGGGTGCTGCCCGCAAAAACCTTCCCCGCCTATGTGCTGATTCTGAGATCGCAGATTGTATACCGTATACAGACCGACTATCTTAATATCAAGAAAGATTTCCCCAAGTCAAGCCAAAAGCTCCGCGTTTGACCTTCAGATTTTTCCCCTGTAATATAAGCAACTTGCAAATCGCCCCCAAGGGCGACGATTGCGACGGGAAACAGGGAGGCACTTCGTGGGCCTGGCCGAAGCGAAAATCCTGATCTTCGACGGGGGTTGCGGCACGAATATACAGCGCATGCGCCTGCCCGCGTCCGCATGGGGCCGCCACGAGGGGTGCAACGAATTCCTCAACCTCTCGGCGCCGGAGGCGATCGAGGAACTGCACGGCTCCTTCCTGGACGCGGGGGCGATGGTGCTGGAGACGAACACCTTCGGCGCCAACGACATCGTGTTGGCGGAGTACGGCCTGCAGGACCGGGTCGAGGAGATCAACGCCGCGGCGGTGGCGTGCGCCCGTGCCGCGATCCGGCGGCGCAAGCCGGGCGCCTTTATCGCGGGGGCCATAGGGCCTACGACCAAGCTGCCGTCCCTCGGCCATATTTCCATCGACGAGATGGGAGAAGCTTTCGCCCGCCAGGTCCGGGCGCTTGTCGCCGCCGGCGTGGACCTCCTGCTATTCGAAACCTGCCAGGACCTCCTGCAGGTCAAGATCGCGCTGGTCCGCTGCTTCGAGGAGTTGGGGAAAACCGGAAGGGACGTCCCCGTCATGGTTTCCCTGACGGTGGAAAACACCGGCACGATGCTGGTCGGCACGGACGTCGCGGCCGCCGCCGCGGCCATCGAGCCGTTCCCGGTCTTCTCCCTCGGGCTCAACTGCGCCACGGGGCCCGAGGGGATGAAATCGCACCTGCGCCACCTCTGCCGGCGCTGGCCGGGACGCGTCTCCTGCATCCCCAACGCGGGCATTCCGCAGGTCGTCTCCGGGCGGACCGCATACCCGCTGGGACCGGAGGCCTTCGCGGCGGAGATCAAGGCGCTCGTCGTCGAGGAGGGGGTGAGCATCGTCGGCGGCTGCTGCGGCGCAACCCCGGATCACATCCGGCGCCTGGCGGAAGCGCTCGAAGGGGTTTCGCCCGCGCAGCGCACGCCCCTGTGGAGGCCTTCGCTTTCCAGCCTGTACCAGGCCGTGGAGATCCGCCAGGAGATCCCGCCGTTCCTGGTCGGGGAGCGGGCGAACGCCAACGGCTCCCGCCGGTTCCGCGACCTCCTTCTTTCGGACGACTACCAGGGCGGGCTGAAGGTGGCCCTCGAGCAGGAAACGGACGGCGCCCACGCCGTGGACCTCTGCGCGGCGTACGCCGGACGGGACGAGAAGGCCGACCTCTCGGCCCTGACCCGGCTGTTCGCGCGGTCGCTGCAGATCCCCCTGGTGATCGACTCGACCAGCCCCGAATGCATCGAGGCGGCCCTGCGGATCCACCCCGGCCGCTGCCTCGTGAACTCCGTCAACCTGGAGGACGGCGGGAAGAACCTCGAGCGCGTCTGCCGCCTCGCGAAAAAGTACGGGGCGGCCGTCATCGCGCTGACCATCGGCGAGAAGGGCATGGCGATGACGGTCGAGGAGAAGGTCGCCACGGCGCGGGCGATCCACGACCTGGCCGTCGGCCGGTACGGCCTCCGCCCCTCGGACCTGCTGTTCGACGTCCTGACGTTCACCGTCGGCTCGGGCGACCCGGCCCTTGCCTTTGCCGCCGCGGAGACCCTCGCCGCGATCCGCCGCGTCAAGGAGGAGCTTCCGGGAACCTTCACGCTCCTCGGGGTGAGCAACGTCTCGTTCGGTCTTTCCCCCCACTCCCGCAGGGTACTCAACTCGGTGTTCCTGCACGAGGCGGTCCGGGCCGGGCTCGACGCCGCCATAGTCGACGCCGCCAGGATCCAGCCGTTCGCGGGAATCCCCCTGGAGGACCGGGGCGTCTGCCTGGATCTCCTCTACAACCGCGGTAAAGATCCCGCGACGACGCCCCTCGCCGCCTTCATCCGGCATTTTTCGGGGAAGAAGGCCGCAGACGACGCGATCCCCGCGCGGGGTAGGTCCCGGCGGGTTCCCGAGGAGGAGCTCGCCGACAAGGTGGTCGCGGGCGACAGGGACGGACTCGAGGATCTGCTCTCGATACTCCTTACGCGGCGGCCGGCGGCGGCGATCGTCAACCAGCTGCTGGTCCCCGCAATGCGGCGCGTGGGCGACCTGTTCGGGCGGGGGGAGATGCTCCTGCCGTTCGTCCTGCAGTCCGCGGAGGTCATGAAGCGGAGCGTGGACTTCCTCCAGCCGCACCTGGCGAAGGGGGAACGGGACGGCGGGCGCAGGGTGCTGCTCGCCACGGTCGCCGGCGACGTTCACGACATCGGGAAGAACCTCGTCGACATCATCCTTTCGAACAACGGGTACAAGGTGTTCAACCTCGGGATCAAGGTCCCGGCGGAGACGATCATCGAAAAGGCCCGGGAACACGCGGTCGACGCCATCGGCCTGAGCGGGCTGCTCGTGAAATCGGCCATAGTGATGCAGGAAAGCATGCCGCAGTACGCGGCGGCGGGCCTGGCCGTGCCGATTCTCCTCGGCGGGGCGGCGCTCACGGAGAAGTTCGTCGCGGAATGCTGCGTCCCCGGGTACCCCGGCCCGGTGGTGTATTGCGCCGACGCCTTCGCGGGGCTGCAGGCGATGCGGGCCCTGGAGAACGGGACGCTCGCCCCGACGAGGCACAGGAGGGACGCCGCCCCCGCGACGAAGCCCGGCCCGAAAAGCGGCCGCATATTCCGCGACAACCCGGTCCCCGCACCCCCGTTCCTGGGGGCCCGGCGCGTGACGGACATCGATGTGGAGTCCCTTTTCCCGTACGTCAACGAGCAGGCGCTGTTCCGCGGCCGGTGGGGGTACCGGCGCGGGAAGCTGTCCGCGGATGAGTACGACCGGCTCGTCCTCGGGAAGGTCCGTCCGATCTACGAATCCCTCAAGCGCCGCACCGTGGAAGAGGGGCTCATCCGGCCGATGGTGGCCTACGGCTACTTCCGCTGCTTTTCCGGAGGGGACACGCTCCAGGTCGAGGATTCGGGGCGCCGGTACGCGTTCCCGTTCCCGCGGCAGAAGGACCCGCCGCACCTGTGCCTCGCCGACTACTTCAAGACCCGTGACGAGGGAGGCGACATCGTCGCGTTCTTCGTGGCGACCATAGGCGGCCGGATCGCGGAGGCGACGCACGCGCTTTTCTCGGAAGACCGGTACCACGACTATCTCATGCTGCACGCTTTCGGCGTGGAGATCGCCGACGCCCTCGCGGAATACTGGCACGAGGTGATCCGCGGCGAACTCGGCATCGGGGCGCGTAAACCAGGGGACCCGGCCGGCTACGTCGTGCAGGAATACCAGGGCTCCCGCTACGGGTTCGGCTATCCCTCCTGCCCGGACCTCGATGCGCACGGGGCGGTTTTCGATCTCCTCTCACCGGGGGAGATCGGCGTCACGCTCACCGAGACGATGGAGATGGTGCCGGAGCACACCACGTCGGCGATCGTCGCCCACCATCCCCAGGCGAAATATTTCGCGGTGTAGACGATAATGAAACGTTATATCTGCGCGAACTGCGGCTACGTATACGACCCCGCTGCGGGCGACCCGATGAGCGGCGTCCCGCCGGGCACGGCGTTCGCCGATCTGCCGGAGGGCTGGGTGTGCCCCATGTGCTACGCGCCGAAAACACAGTTCGACGAATTGGACTGAGCCGATGAAGCCGATCCTGGAACGCATGAAGGAGTCCCCCCTGATCTTCGACGGGGCGATGGGGACGATGATCTACGAGCGCGGCGTGTTCATCAACACCTGCTACGACGAGCTGTGCCTGTCCAACCCGAAGCTCGTCTCCCAGATCCACAGGGAGTACGTGGAGGCCGGCGCCGACGTGATCGAGACAAACACGTTCGGCGCGAACCGGATCATGCTCCGTCCCTACGGTCTCTCGGAGAAGGCCGAGGCGATCAACCGCCAGGCGGTGAGGCTGGCGCGGGAGGCCGCCGGCGACTCCGTGTACGTCGCCGTGGCGGTGGGACCCTGCATACGGCCGGACCAGATCATGCTCGAGGAGCACGTCGCGGAAGTGGAGGCGTCCTTCGCGGAACAGATTTCCGCGGTCGCATCGGAAGGGGTGGACCTGGTCGTACTGGAGACGTTCACCAGCCTCAAGGAGCTCCAGCTGGCCGCCAGGACCGCCAGGCGGCACGGTCTCCCGGTGCTGGCGTCGTTCGTGCTGAACGAGCGCGGCGAGACTGCCGTGGGGACGAGCGCCGAGACGATGACGCAGGCGCTGTCCGCGGACCCGAACGTCGACGCCGTGGGGATCAACTGCGGCACGGGGCCCGCGGGGGTGTTCGACGCGCTCCAGGTCGTTCTTCCCCTGACCCGCAAGCCGTTCATCGTGATGCCCAACGCGGGGCTCCCCCGGGACGTCGCGGGGCGGATGATCTACCTGACCAGCCCGGAATACTTCACCGAATACGCCAAGAAGTTCATCGAGATGGGGGTCCGTGGAGTCGGGGGGTGCTGCGGCACGACGCCGGCCCACATCCGGATGGCGGCACGCGCCGTGAAATCACTGAGCGGGGTCAAGAAACACATCAAGGTCCGGTCGATCGCGCGCCAGGACCCCCTCGTACACGTCGTCCCGACCGAAAAGAAGTCGGCCCTGGCACGGAAGATAATGGGGGGAGAGAAGGTCTCCTCCGTGGAGATCCTGCCGCCCCGCTCCTGGGACATGACGGAAATGCTGGCGAAGGTGCGCCGCTGCGCCGAGGCGGGTGTGGACGCGATCAACATACCGGACGGGCCGCGCGCGAGCGCGCGGGTCTCCCCGATGATCGCCGCGCTGACCATCCGCCGGGAGGTCGGCATCGAGCCGATCCTGCATTACTGCTGCCGGGACCGCAACCTCATCGGGATGCAGTCGGACCTGCTGGGCGGATTCGCGGCCGGCCTCGCGAACTTCCTCATCATTACGGGCGATCCGCCGAAGCTGGGCGATTATCCCGACGTCACCGGGGTATTCGACGTCGACGCGATCGGCCTCACGCAGGTGGTGGCCAACCTCAACCGGGGCTTCGACATCGGGGGAAACCCGATCTCGCCGCCGACGGGGATCTGCATCGGGGTGGGCGCGAACCCGTGCGCGGTCGACCTCGAGCGGGAGATCGACCGCTACCACAGGAAGATCGACGCGGGAGCGGAGTTCGCAATCACCCAGCCCGTGTTCGACGTCGAGGCACTCATGCGCTTCCTGGACCGGGTGGAGCGGCACGCCCGGCGCATCCCGGTCCTCGCGGGCATCTGGCCGCTGATCAGCTACAAGAACGCCGAGTTCATGA
>JAKALO010000034.1 GCA_021824125.1 Deltaproteobacteria bacterium
AGTCGGGTTTGTGTGTGGAGATAGCCTCGATGGCACGGCCGAGGATATCGCCGCACGACTCGTCCTTTCTTCCTCGGACCCTTACGACCGAGTGCCCAAGGGCCTTCACCGCCCGCGCGATCTCCTCGGTCAGGAAGTAGCCGAAGTCGAAAACGGCGACCGACAAAGCGTCCCCTTGGAACTTCGGGTACCGGAGCCTGTCCCAAAGCCGGAAGGATACCGTCCTTTCGAGGGCCTCCTTGATCGGACCGTAATATTCGGGGAATGCGGCCACTTCGGGAGCAAAGGGGAAAACGACAAGGGGAGGGAGGCCCGCTTTCAGATGAAGCTTCGATATTTCCGCGACCGCGTCGCCCGGGGCGGCTCCGACGATGAACCGAACACGACTCGTCAGTTCGGCCCCCTTCCCGTACTTCCCGCAGAGATCGTGGATCTCCGGCATCGACTCGATGACCACGATGTCGGCGCCCGGGTATCGCCTGCTCAGTTCGTGTACGTGGTAGCCCATTCCGAGCCCCAGTACGACGAGAACCCCCTCGCCGGTCCAGGAGAACGCGTCGATAATCCCAACCGCCTCGCCCTCGGGATCGTACAGGCTGTGGAGCGCTCGGCTCGCCCCGTCGCACCCCTTGACCCGAAGCGAGTACATACCGGTCTTCGTCGCCGCCAGCGTTACAGCCGGAGCGGGTGGCAGGCATGGTCCGGAGAGCATGCCCTTTTCCCGGATCATTGCGCCGCCACCCCCCGGGGAGTTTCCAGGCTCGTACGCAGCGCCGCCAGATTCGCGGCCGCTTCCCGGTTTTCCGGGTCGATGTTCAGCGCATCCAGGAAGTATTTCGTCGCCCGGTCGATGTCCCCCGATTGGAACGTCAACACGCCCAGATTGCTAAGGGCCACGCTGTTCCTCGGATCCATCAACAACGCCTTTTCGAAAAACCGTCTCGCGTGCGATCGGAGCCCTGCCTCGTAGCAGATCTCACCGGCCTCGAGCGCCGACTCCGGGGTCGGGCACACCTGATCGAGACGTTCCCACGCCCGGACGAACACCGAGTCGATGCGCAGCATGTCCCGGTTCTCCAGGTAGGTTTCGACCTTCCTCTTCAGGAACCCGCTCTCCACCGTCCGTCGGCGCGTTTCATCCTTGAATCTGCGGTAATCCCGATGGGAGACTTCCTCCATTCCATCCGAAGCGACCCAGGTGGCCGTGTCGATCCGCGCCGCGCGGCCGGCGGGGAGATGGAGTCCGACCTCCTCGTCCTCCATGTAGACATTCAACAGGCCTGAGATGAGGATCCGCGTCCCGTAATCGAAATCCTCTTCCCCGTACAACCCGTATTCCTCGCACCAGTATCCCAATCGGTCGTGCGTCCGGCGGGGGATAAGGATGCACGCCCCGCCGAGATTCCCCTCGGCCTTGACGCGGACCCGGCAGCCGTTCCTCTCGGAAAGCGGGTAGGAACAAGGTTCGAAGTTATAGGCCACCGCCGCCGCGGAGGATACCGTTTCCGCGACGTCCACCATGCCGGCGAGCCAGTCCTTCTTCCTGATCACGATGTCGTTGTCCAGCTTCAGGTACCAGTCGGCCCCGGGCTCGAGGCTCCACGCCAGGTTCGACGCCTTGGCGACGCCGACGTTTTCCTCGAGCAGCACCAGGTTTTTGATGGCGCCCCGGGCGTGGAGCGCGCGGAGGTACTCCCGGGTCCCGTCCGTGCTTGCGTTGTCCACCACGGTGAGGACGTTGGGGAAGTCCGTGTTCGAGAGCAGCGCTTCGATCGCCTGACGCGTGAATTCGAGGCGGTTGTAGGTGACCATCCCGATGTTGACGAATCGAATGGCGCCTGTCGCCTCGGGCATCTCGCCGGACGACTTCGGCCCGTCGGGCCGGGAAACCACCCTCCTGGCGATTCTCCCCGGCGCAAGCCAGGGCATGCCCAGGTTCCCCGGGTCGTTCTCCCCGATGATGCGCCGAGCCTGATTCACGATGCCGGTTCCGTACAGATTGGGGTGCCGGAGGACAAGGTACGGAAGTGGGTTCTGGTTCAGTTCGGCCGCCATGGTACGGTTGACGCCGTGTTTCCGGTAGAGAATCAGCACTTCCTTGAGCAGGCGGCCCCGCCACCCCCCTTCCGCGCAGGAGAGCCAGAAATCCCAATCCTCTCCAACGATCTTCCGGTCGAAGTCGAGCCGCGCCGCGGCGGTCCAGCACTCCTTGCGAAACAAGGCACTCGCCGTGACGATGCACTTTTCCATCAACTCCTTGAGGGAATATTCGTATTGGGGGAAGAACTCCTCGAAGGCGCCGAAGGTCCGGTACCGGGTATAGACGAAGCCGACGTCCGGCTCCGTTTCGAGGACATGGACCGTTTTCTCCAGAAAATCGGGGAGCAGCTTGTCGTCCGGGTCGAAGAACAGGACGTATTCTCCCCGGGCTTCCCTCACACCCGTGTCACGGGCCATCACCAGCCCACCGTTTTCCCGTGAAACCACCCGGATCGGCCAATTCCTGTGCTTCTCTTCCAACTTTCTCGCGATCGCCAGGCTGTCGTCCGTGCTGCCGTCATCCACGACGATGATCTCCCAGTCCCGGTAGCTCTGGCCGATGACGGTGGGTATGGACTCCGGAAGGAATTTCCCGTAGTTGTAGCATGGCATCACGACGGAGACCTTTGGAACGCGCGGCGCCACGGATTCGGGCGGATTGGTCCGGGCCCGACGGCCCGTCGGCATGCCCGCTTCCCGGAAAATCGGCTCGAAACGATGGTGCCAGGTGTGCTCCGCCAAGGTCCGTCGGTAGGCGTTTTCGGCGATGCGGTTCCTCTCGGCGTCGCGGGAGAGGAAGTAGCGGCACTTATCCGCCAACTCCTCCCGCGTTTCGAATGTGACTACTTCCTTTCCGTCTGCGTAATACTCTTCCAGGTTGTCCGCCCTGCCGGTCAGGAGGAAGCTCCTTGTGCCGGGGATCTCGAAGTTGCGCCCCTTGATCTGCTCCCCGCAGGAGGTGGAGGCGTTGGAGAGGTTCAGGTTGATCCGGCTGCGCGAGAAAAGACGGACCATCTGGTGGAAGGGGATGCGCGGACGGTCGCTCCACCCGAAACCGAACACGCGAAGGTCCAGCCCGGCGGCCAGGAGATGCCGCAGGACCTCTGCCCGGTTCCCGTGGGGCTGTCCGACAAAACTCACCGCCACATCCTTCTCCACGTCGCGTGGAACATAAAGTTCGTGGTTGCACGCCCACTGGGTCTTGATGACCCTGCCCCCCATGCCGATCCCGCGGTATTTCTGGAGGGAGCTGCTCGCCGTCGTCGTGACCAGGTCGAAGTTCGGGGCGATGACCGAACTGTAATTCCCGAACCGCCAGTGATCGTCGCAGAACCAGTGGACCGTCACCGCGCCGAGCGCGGAGATCCTCCGGAAGACGTCGTGGCGGGGATCCTTGTGGAAGTCGAAGAGGACCGCGAAGACGCAATCCGGCCGCTCCTTCTTCGCCAGGTCGAACAGTTCCGAGGTCATCCCGTCCTGGCCGATCTCCCAGCCGCGCTCCATGAAGTCGAAGTGGAGGAACTCCCATCCTTCCTTCGCGCAGTAGCTCCGGAGCGGCTGATGGAAGTTCCTGTGCTCGTAGGAGAATCCGCGCCTCCGGTCTCCGTAGTCGTACTGCATCCCGATGTAGAGCAGCTTCGGGCGCACGCTATTCCTCCGCCCTCGTCAACTCCTCGTAAAAGGTACGAATTCCGGGGGTTTCCGGGGCGAGCTCCATCGCATCTTCCACATAGGTCACGGCCTCGCGCACCTTCCGGTTCGCGACAAGCAACTCCGCGGCTTTAAGATACGGCGCGGGATCGTTGCTGTTCCCGTCGATCTCCCGCTGGATCATCGCAAATTCCGCCTCCCATGCCTGTCCTTCCCCGGAAGTCCGTTTGCCGGGACCTTGACGGCGCAGTTGCTTGCGACGTTTTTTTTCATATGTGCCCACGCACACCTCCGGCGCCCCTCGCGGCGTCCTCTGGAAGGGGTTTGCGCAGCTCGACGTGGTACCCCACGGTGAACTGGTCGATGAAGCAGTTCTCCTCGAGGCCGAAGAGGTAGCGCGGAAGCGATTCGGAGAACAACCGGTGGACGGACTCCGGCCGGGCCCCGTGCAGGTGCCGGTGCAGTGGGAAGGTGCCGGCCACCCGGACGCACTCCTGCGCGAGGAGGCGGAAGAACCCGCCGTTTGGGCGGAGCTCCACTACCTCCAGCCCGGTCCGCGGTCCGAAGCAGCGGTACCATTCCGGGGTGAATCCGCCGTAGAAATGGTACGGCAACTGGTGAAGACCGGACCCCAGGGGGGCGGTAAGGAGAAGCGTTCCGCCGGGCTTTAGGATCCGCGCCAATTCGTTCAACGCGCGGATCGGCTCCGGAACGTGTTCGATCACCTCCGTGCACAGGACCGCGTCAAAGGCCTCGTCCGGAACCGGGATCGCGTCGATCTCCGACACGTAGTCGATCGCCCCGTATTCCGCCGTGCCCCCCAGCTTGACCCCTCCGTATTTCATGAAGTCGTGCGTCCGGTAATCGCAGTGGGCGAAGAGGCGTCGGTATGGACACGTCCCCGCCCCCACGTCGAGGACGCGGGCGCCCGCCGGAATCTTCCCCGCCTGTTCCGCCACCCAACGGTCCCGCTCCAACTGGTTGAAGTCGTGGATCTCGGTGAGGGGAAGCCGCGAAGCGCGTCCCGGGGGAGCGGGCAGCATCTCCCCTGCCTGCGGACCTGCCGCTGAATCGACCGGACGGTCGGGTTCCGTGGCTTCCTCCCCCTGGAGGGCCGAGCGAAGCTGACGGCGCCAGATTTCCCACGTCGGTTTTTCGGCTGGGGCCACCGTGCTTTCCAGCAACAGCCGGTCCGCGGCGGCGAGTTGATCCACGATCCGCACCGCGCGGTCTTTCCGGGCGGTGACTTCCACGTTGGACAGGTACGGAGACATCGGCCAGGAGGAGGTGCTGGCGACGACCCGGTCGAACCCCAGCGCGCTCAATGTGTGTCCGAACCGCTCGGGGAACCAGTGATCGACGTGGTACGCCCATCGCGCAGCCTGGTCTCCGGCCAGGTGACGCACCACTCCCATTTTCACGGCTAGCGGGACGTCGGAAAGAAGCGTTTTCGCGCTTCCGACGATGTCGGGCGTTTCGATGACGAGTTTGCCTCCAACCTTGAGCCAGCCGTGCCACCGGATAAGCAGCGCAAGAGCGGTAACGCGGTTGAAATGCTCGAAGACGTGGTGCAACCGAATCTCGTCGATGGACCGGTCCGGGAGGACCAACTTCACGATGTCGGCGTGGACGTCCGCGATGGTCCGCATGACATTGTGCTCGGAGGGCGGATAATCCACGTTGACGTATCCGTCCATCCGGATTTCCCCGCACCCGAGGTGGAGGCGGAGCGGCTCCCCTTCCCGCCACAATCCCCTTTCGACCACTTCCTCGAGGAACATGTTCCCCCCGGAAGACCCAGCCGGAATCACGCCCGGGAAAGTGGCCTCAGGTTCCTCCGACGCAGAGACAATTGCCGCATCGGCAAACTCTTTCTTCCCCTTGAAGGGATCTTCCTTCTCTCCCACCCAAGCCAGGATCTGCCTGACGAGGAGTTCCGTCGTATGTCCCTCCCCGAGTTTCCGGATGGCGTTGCGAGCCAACCGCTCGGCCAACCCGGGTTCCTTCCGGAGACGCAGAAGATGTGCCGCAAGGGCCCCCGGATCGTCCTTCGGGTAGAGCAGGATCTCTTCTCCGTCCCGGAACAGTGCTCTGGTCCTTGGCCGGTCCGGGATCTCCCAGGTCACCACCGGGCGCCCCGCCGCCATCCCCTCGACGACGCGGCTGGCGTACGCATGCCCGAACTGGGGAAGGTTGACCACCGCCAGTCCGGCCTTGAGGCTGGAAAGCCATAACGAGAATGCCTTTTTCCGTATCGTTCGGGCCACGCCCAGGTATTCCGGAAGCAGTTCTTTCGCCACGCCCGCCCCTTCCCGGGCCAACCGGCTCAGGATAGACGCGTGCAGATCGTCGAACAGCCTGGGCAACGGGGTGGAATGTTCGGCGGAAGCCTCGGGGCGTACGAGGCAGTCGATGAGATCGGGATGCGAAAGCCACGCCTTCCGGTCCCCGTAAAGTGCTCCGAAGAAGAGGGCCTTGTCGAAGTTCCCGGTGGCGGGATCCTCCGAGATGTGCCGCTTCGGGACGATGCCGGCGTCCCAGATCCATTTCGCCCGGACCTTTCCTCCCGCTTGGAACATTTCAACGTCTTTTTCGTCGACGGCCACCACGTGGGTCATCGCGGGCAGGTTTCTTTCCAGGTTGGACCGCCTCCGGCGGACTCCTTCGGGATTGTTAATCGATTCCCGCGGGTCCAACTCGCAGCTTTCCCAAATGAATCCGATCCGGACCGGCGCGACGGTTTTCACCCAGTCGAGGAATGCGGCGTCGTACGTGCTGTGAACGACCTCCATCCAAACCTGGTCGAACACCTCTCCCTCGAAAATCCGACGGGCGTGATGGAGCCACGAATGCGCATCCGCCGATGTCGTCCCGAAGAGAGCCGGCAATGTAGCGTACTCGACGCCGCAAGCCTCGAACCCTTCCTCAAAACCGTAATTCCCCGTGTAGGGGAAATGGCTGGCGTCTACCCACGTGGAAAACTCAAGGGGTATGAACAGGATCCGCATCCGCTATTCCTTTCCTTCATCTCGCCGCGACAGAATGGGGTCCTTCACCGGCCACCAGATGCCTAGTGCTGGGTCGTTCCACAACACGGTGAACTGACTCCCCCGGTTGTAGTAGGAGGACTGTTTATAGTGGAAGATCGCCTGTTCGCTCAGCACAAGGTGGCCGAGCGCGCATTTTGGAGGGACGAGGACCTGCATCCGGTTCCGGTCGGAGAGTACGAAGGACTCCCACTTCCGATAATCGGGCGAAGCGGGGTTCCAGTTGGCGACCACCAGGTAGAATTTTCCGAGGAGGCACGAGATGAGCTTCCATGTGCCTTCGTCCCCATGGAGCCCCCGGAGCACGTGGCGCGAAGAGACGGAGATGTCGTCCTGCACGAAATCGGCCGAGACCCCGGCCTCCTTATAGAGGCGCTCGTTGTACAGCTCGACATAGCTTCCGCGGAAATCCTCAAACATTGTTGGCGGCTTGATGAGCTGCACGCCTTCCAGACTGCACCCCTTGGCTTCCATCGAATTCTCCCTCGTCGTTTGTAGCTTCACGCACGCGTCGGAAGGCACGCCCCGGGGGCCGCATCCGCCGTACGATCCGCGATCAGGAGGCGGGCGAGGGCTTGCTGCAGCTCTCCGGCGCCCGCCTCCGTGGCGACATCCAGCCAGCCTTGCAGCAGTTCCGCGAGCCATGTTGCGGATTCCGGCGCGTCCTTGCGGAGAAAGGGAAGAAGACCCGGCTTCTCCAGCGCCTTCAGGACGGAGTGCCGCATGACGAGCAACTCCTCGACGGTCCCTTTCCTCCGCTGCCGGAAGAGGCGTCGACGCAGCTTTTCCCGGCTCTGCGTCCTGGCCAAGTCCGCCAACTGCGCCTTGAAATCCCCCGCCCGCAGCTCGCCGAGCCGCCTCGACATCTCCGCCTCGAGGCTGCGCAAGGCCTCCCGGTCCTTCCGCAGATGCGGATGCAGTTCGCCAAGAACCTTATTCCTCGGGTCCAACGCCAACCCTTCCTCCACCGCGACCAACGCTTCTTCGATGACCCCCAGGTCGATGGCGGCCACCGCGTAGGCATACAGCATGGGAGGACGGCGATGACCGGCGTCGATGACGGGCCGGACCATGTCGTAGGCATCCTGAGGCTGGTTCCGGATGAGGAAGAATCCGCAGCTTTCCAGGACCACGTGGTCGAGGAACGAGATGTCCGGCTCGTATCGCAACGCCTCGCGGAGCATCCGCTTCGCTTCCTCGTAGTCCCCCGCGTTCGCGATCAGGGAATTGATCATGGCGAGGTGGAAGCCCGCGTATGCGCGGCCCCGAAGCCCCCGGATCCATTCCGGCGCGCCGGGCGAATCGCAAAGGTGATCGAACGACCGGTACAGGGTCGGAATCATCTCCCGGAGGACGTTCGCGGTGGAGGACAACTGTCCGCCGTGAACGAAGAACTTGCCCACGTATCGGGGGATGCGGAGCACAGGCTTTCGGACCCCGACTTTCGCGAAATAGTCGTACATGATGCAGTTGGTCTCGCCGGGGCCCGACCGCCCCTCCCGGTAGAAACCGTCGGTAAACTCGAAGAAGCCCGATTCCCGCAATGCGTCCATCCTCATGAAACTGCCGACGTAGTTCGGCATCATCTCCCAGCAGAGGGCCGCCTTCGGATCCCAAGGCTTCACTTCCGCCCCGCTGGGTAAAATGTTCCCGTCGACGTCCGTCGGGTACACGTTGCCGTAGATCGCGGCAACATCAGGATGCAAACGCATCTGGTCCGCTCCCCACCCGACAACCCCTGGGAGGAGTTCCTCGTCCGACCAGCACAGGGTGACCAGATCCCCGGTGCACCGCTTCAGCCCCTTGAAATAGGCATGGGATCCGCCCGTATCCGGTTCCGAGACCAGCTTTATACGGGGATCGGTGAATCCTCGAAGAAATTCCAGCGTCCCGTCGGTTGAGACGCCGTCCTGGATGATGTATTCGAGATTAGGGTAATCCTGCAACAGCACGCTTTCCACGCAACGGCGAATAGTATTTATGTTGTTCTTGGAGATCGTGATCACCGACACCCGCGGCAGGGCCGGAACAGCAATCATGCTGGTCGGCGCCGAATATCCCTCCAAGGCGGTCACAGGGGCCTCCAGACCACGTAGGAATGCGGATCGTCGAAGGCGTTCCCGAACTTCTGGTGATGGACCCTTTCGATCGAGATCCTGCCTTCCGATTCGAGCAGCCGCAGCCGCCCCAGGTACCCTTCCAGGTAATTCTTTCTCTTGTGGTATTTCAGGGCGAGGTAGTCCGTCAGGCGCGTCTCGTCGTAGAGTTCGTGGAGGCACTCGACGTTGATGCACACCGCAATCGGTTGCTCCAGCAGGTACTCCAGAAACGCGGCGTGGCGGTCACCCACCTGCTCGAGAGCGCCGAACGTGTAGACGGCGGAACCCGCGTCGAGGCGAAGCGACCTGTCGGGAGCGAAGAAGTCGAACCTGCGGCCGGTCACCGGCCACCCCAGTTTTTCCGCCATCGCCCCGAGGATCGCCTGCGACGACGCGGCCCAGTCCAGGCCCACTAGCCTCCTGCCCGCAAACCTTTCCGCAAGCCAGGCGAGGTGTGTTCCGGGGCCGCAGCCGAATTCATACACCGTTCCGGAAGTTCCAAGGTGCTTCCCGAGAAGCCAGCTTCGGAACGCCCTCGTGAACTTCAGGACGAACTCCGGGTCCAGCGGAAGGACGAATTCCCCATTGAGACGCACGGGGACGTTTTTGCGGAAATATTTCGGCACCAGCGCCTCAGGGTCGTACCCCGAGCGAACGAATTCCTCGAGATTCTCTTCCCATCCCCTTTCCCAATCCGGCTGCCTCCCTTCCCCGGACGCGGGAATATCTCCCTCGTCGATCCGCTTCAGGATCCGGAGGATGAGCTCATCCCGCCCCAACCCTACGATCGGCCGGTACCGTAGGTCCATCTCGGCAAGACGGGAGGCGCACTCCTCGCCCAGATCCTCCTTCGTCGTGCCGAACAGGCGGGCGACATCCTCGAGTCCGAGTTCCCTCGGCATGTCAGCCCGCTGCCGCGTCAAGACGACCTGCGGATCGCTTCTCCTTGTTCTCGGCAAGGAGGCGGTCGAACTTCTCACGGTACGCATCGAGTTCCTCCAGCGTCATCCCGTACGGTTTTATGTAGAACTTCCTGTTGTTGTGGTAGTGGAATCCGTCCATGCGCCACAGGTTGTCCAGATCCATCTCGTCGATGAACAGGTTGTCCCGCAACGCCTGGTCGAAGACCGCGGTGCCGGGGAAGGGGACCAGATTGGTGACGTAGGGGTCGTCGACGTCGATCTCCCGGATCATCTCGTACGTCTCTTCGAGCGTCTCCGCGGTGTCTTCCGGCATGCCGATGATGAAATACGCCTTCAGGAACAGCTCCGGGTACGCCTTGGCCAGGCCGACGACCTCGAGGATCTTTTCCCTGGGCAGGCGTTTCTTCATGATCCCGTTCCGGATACGGTCGGATCCGCTCTCGATGGCGATCGCACCCCGCACCCAACCGGCCGCCACCATCGCGTCCATCACCTCGCGGTTCAGCGCGGAGGCCATCAATCCGTTGGGCGTCTCGAAGGCGATGTCGAGCTTTCGCTCGACGATCTGCCGGCACAGCTCGATCATGTGCTTCCGGTTCAGGTTGATGTTGTCGTCCATGAAGGAGAAATGGCGCTGGCCGTACCGGTCGTAGAGAAGTTCCAGCTCGTCGACGACGTTCTTCGGCGACCGCGCCCGCAGGGTCGGTCCCATGACCAGGAACATCGAGCAGAAGTTGCAATGCATGGGGCAACTCCGGCTCGAAACGATGGGGACGGTCATCCGGAACGAAAGCCCCCGGGGATTGTGCCAGTGGCGCGTGTCGTGGGCATACGCATCGAACCGGACCAGGTCGTAGGCGGGGATCGGCAAGGAGTTCAGGTCCGCCAGGAATGTCGTCTTTGGCTGGACCACCACCTCCCCCCGGTCGCGCCAGGCTAGGCCGTCCACTTCCCGGAGCGAAGCGGACCCGTCCCGTACGGCGCGCGAGAGAGCGACCGCCTGCTCTTCCCCCTCGCCGATCGCGACGTAGTCGATGGAGGGGCAGTTCCGGAGAATTTCCGAGGGGTAGATCGTCGGGTGCATCCCCCCGATGGCTACCGGGACGCCGGGGGCGTATTCCTTCGATATTTCCGCGTACCGCAGGACCGCCGGGAACTGGCCGGAGAAGAGGCAGCCGATCCCGACCAGGTCCGGACGGAACGCGACGATATCCGCCGCAAGGGCTTTCTCGACGCGCCTGTACCCTTCGTCTCCGGGCATATCCCAGGGGCGGTCGATGTTGAGGTCGGCGAGGCGCACCTCGGCCCCGTCCTCCCGCAGAACTGCCGCAAGCGACAGCAGCGCCGTCGAAAGGATGAACTCCTTGTTGGGCATGTGCGCCGGGGTCGGCGGATTGACTAGAAGAACGTTCATGGCCCGGATCCCGCAGCCATCCCTCACACCTCCCACGGGACGAGCGTGCGCAGCGTCATCGCCAGAAGGGTGAGTTTCGCCTGCTCCCGGGCGACCATGCGGGAGAATCCCGCTGGAGAAAACGGACGAGACAGCTTCGGCATCGCGTCGGGGAACCTGGATCCAAGCCCGCCGTGGGCGAAGACCGAGACGGCTTCGGCCCATCGCCGGAAAGCGCCCACGTCTTCCGCGGCCACCGCGAGCAACTCGAAATGGTCCCGCAACAGATGCTCCAGGCAGTAGCATGCCTTCAGGCTGTCGATCCCCGGGATCCGTCGCCGAAGCGCATCGAGACAGCCGGCGCCCCCCCCGGCAAGCAGCGCGTCCCTGAAGAAGACGACCTCGTCGCCGATGCCGCGCATCGTTTTCCAGTACTGGTCCATCGCCGGGGTAGCCGCTTCTCCGGACGCCAGCGTCCCGGACAGAAGCTTGTACTCCCGCTTCGGCTTCCACAGCGCCTTTTCGCGGATCAGCGTGTCCAGAAACACCCGGATCCCGAAGTGGGCGATTCCGCCCCGTTCCGACGGATCGTAATCGTGGAAGACAACCGTTCCCGACGGATGGACGTGGGGTGCCCACAGGTAAAAATCCTCATGGACGTCCGCGAAGTGGTGCCCCCCATCGATATAGAGCAGGTCGATCGGGCGGTTTTCCTCCTGGCCCCAGATGGCGGCGAACTCCGACGATTTCCGGGAGACGATGGTCACACCGGTTCCGTTGAGAGCGTCGTGCGCCTCGCGAAAAGGGGCGATGTCGACGGTGTAGATTCGAACGTTTTTCCCTTTCGTCGCGCGATGAAAGATCGCCGAGGTGCCGCCGAGGGCCGTGCCGATCTCGACGATGGTTCCGTTCGCGCGCACGGCGGCGGCGTGGGCCGCGAGGATCTGCTCCTCTTCCTTCCAGATGAGGGACCTGGTGGTCGATCCGGGCATCGTATTCATACCTTCGCGAAGGACCGGTCGTAAAATTCGTGGCTCTCGTATACCAGACGGATCCGTGTCATCTCATCGGAACCGAGGGCGGACATCCCGCTCGCCTCCAGGTTCTCCCGCACCTCTGCGGAGCTCATCATTCCGGGGATCACCGTCGAGAGTTCGGGATGGTCGAGGCAGTACCGCAGAGCCAATTGGGCCGCCGTCCCTCCCTTCCCGTCATTATTGAGGAAGGAGAACAGGTCCGGCGCCTCGGCCCAGCGCTTCCGCTGCCCGGTCGGCCAGTTCCTCCGGTGGTCGATACCGGCGAACGCCTCGTCCCCCTTGAGTTTTCCGCTAAGGTAGCCGAAGCACAGGGGAGTCCTGCCGATGATGCCGGTCCCGCGCTCCCTCGCCAGGGCGAAGAGGCCGCACTCGAGCGCCCGCTGATCGATCAGGTTGAAGTTGACCTGCACCACAGGGAATCCGTACCTCTCGAACGCCGTCATGGCGTCGGCGGGCGAGCGCGCGGAGATGCCGTAAGCGCGGATCTTGCCGGCGCGCACAAGCGTCTCGAGCGTCTCCACGATCCGGCCGTCTCCTTCGAGGGCTTCGAGGGGAGGGCTGTGGAGCTGAAGCAGGTCCACGTAATCCGTCTTGAGGCGGCGAAGACTCCCTTCCACCCCCGCGACGATGTGTTCGGGGGAGAAGTCCTGGGGCATGAAAAATCCGGTGTGGGGAAGTGTGCCGACCTTTGTGGCGATGATCACCTTGGCCCGCACGCCCCGCAAGGCGCCTCCGAGCACCTCCTCGCTGTGGCCGTCCCCGTACAGGTCGGCCGTATCGAAGAAGGTGACCCCCAGGTCGAAGGCGAGCCGCAGGGCGGCAGTCGACACGACGTCGTCGACCGGACCGTAGGAATTCCCGCCGAGCCCCCACGTCCCGAAACCGATCTCGGAGACATCGATCCCCGTGCGTCCAAGCTTGCGATATTTCATCCGATCCCCTCTCGCACCGCCGGCGCCGCCACTATCGCTGCGCCGCCAGACCGCTTTTTCCCGCCGTGCGAATGCTGCAAGGCGATTTTTCGCTCGCCTCCACGAACCACCGGATGGTCTCCTTCAATCCGTACCGGAACGGGGTATACCGGAATCCCGAGAGGGCGACGAACCTCCCGTTGTCCGAGTTCTTCCGGTGAATCCCGTTCGGCCTGCTCGTGTCGAAGGCGATCCGGGACGGATCGACGCCGATGAAGCCCGCGATCAGGGTCGCGATCTCCCGGATGGAGAGTTCCTCGGAGGTCCCGGTATTCAGGATCTGGGGGTCGTCGTAGTGGTGGAGGCACCACAGGAACGCACGCGCCACGTCTTTCGAGTAGGTGTACTCCCGCAGCGGTGTGCCGTCGCCCCAGAGAACGATCTTGCCGTCGCCGTGGCGGTTCTCGTAGAAACGCCGGATCAGGGTGGGGACCATCGGCGCGTCGTTCTCGTGGAAGTTGTCGTTCTCCCCGAAGATGCCGTTGGGCACCAAGCCGATGACGTTGAGACCGTACTCCTCGCGGTAGGCCCGGATCGACGGCTCGACCAGCCGTTTGGCGAAGGAGGACCCGTAGTTCGACGGGTGGGGGGGGCCGTCGTGGATCGACTCTTCCCGCAACGCGAGCGGGGCATCCACGGGGTACATCCCCGTGGTAAGCGTCATCACCGTCTTCCGGACGCCGAAGATCCGCGCCGCTTCGAGGACGTTGAAGTTCATCAGCACGTTGTCCCGCAGGACGGTGGCCGGGTATTTCATGCTGAGGCCGATGCCGCCGCTTAAGGCAGCCAAGTGGACGACGGCGTCCGGCCGCGTCTTCTCGAAAAAGGCAAACGTCTTCTCCCGGTCGACCAGGTCGCAATCCCTTGACCCGGTGAATACGAACTCGCTTTCCGGGTACTCGCTCGCGATCGCTTTCATGGCCGTGCCGGCGACGGCAGACCCTCCGGTCACCAGGATCTTCTTGTAGACGGTCATTGCGCGCGTTCCTTTCTCCACGCCCGGCGGCACGCCTCGGCGATCGAGGGCGCGTCTATCCCGAACCGCCGTCGCAATTCGGCCTGCTTCAGGTTTCCCAGTGCGAAGGCGTCGGGAGCTCCCAGCCGCATCGTTCGAACGACCTTTCCGTTGCTGGCGAGCCACGCCGCAACCGCCGCCCACAGCCCCCCGGCCGGAACGTGCTCCTCGACAACGATCAACGTGTCGAACGAATCCACCAGCAGGGAAAGGGTCGCTTCGTCGAGCGGCTTGACCGTGTGCACCTGGTAGACGGACGGGTGGATGCGGTCCGGTCGCAGAACGTCCACCGCCTTGAGCACCTCGTTGGCGATCTCTCCGGTGCAGAGCACCGCCACCCGTTCCCCGTCGCAGAGCTTCCGTGCCTTGCCGAGAACGGCCGGCTCCAGCGCCTGATAGTCCGGCTCGCCGAATCGACCCACGGTGATGTAGGACGGGCCTTGCAGTTCGAACAGCTGGGGAAGGAGCTGGACCACCTCCTCGGGATCTCCGGGCGCCACCACGGTCATGCCGGGGAGGGACGTCATCAGCGCCAGGTCGTCCGCCGCGTGGTGCGACACGCCGCTGGTCGAGTAGAGGTATCCCCTCCCCGCTCCCACGAGAACGACGGGGAGGCCGGGATAGGCGACGCAGTAGCGGATCTGTTCGAACGGACGGGCGGTGGCGAAGGATGCGATGGAGTAAGCGACCGGCCTCCATCCCTCGGTGGCCATCCCCGCCGCGGTGTAGATCATCTGCGCCTCGGCAACCCCCACGTTGACGTAGCGGGGTCCGAACCGGGACTGGAATTCATCGAAGACCTGGAACCCGAGGTCCCCGGTGACGAAGGCCACCCGGTCGTTCCGGGAAGCGACGTCCGTCAACGTCTCGGCGAAGGCTCTTCGCATTGCATCACACCGAAAAGTGGATCGGAACCGCGTCCAGCTCCGCCAGGGCGTTTTTCAGGTCTTCGTCGGACGGGACCCTGTAATGCCACAGAACCTGGTCTTCCATGAAGCTCACCCCTTTTCCCGCCGTGGTTTTCGCGACGATGGCCGACGGTCGCCCCTTTTCGAACGGAACTTCCCGGAGCACGGACAGGAGGGCCCCGATATCGTGTCCGTCCACCGTTCTCGCCCGCCATCCGAACGCCTCGAACTTTTCTTCGATGGAGGTTCCGCCCATGAGTGCATCCGCCCGGCCAACCGATTGGACACCGTTGTTGTCGACCACCACCAGCAGCCGGTCCAGGCCGTTTGCCGCTCCGAAGGTCGCTGCCTCCCATGTGCTTCCCTCGTTGCACTCGCCGTCGCTGATCAGGGCGACGACCCGGGACGGACGGCCATCGAGCCGCAGGCCGTATGCGATCCCGCCGGCCATTCCGAGACCATGGCCCAGGCTTCCGGCGGAACATTCCAGGAGCGGCAAGGCATGAACGCAGGGGTGGCTCGGCAAAGGGGAATCGTTTTGAGCGTAAAGGGCCAGCATCTCCTTCGGCAGGAAACCCGACTCCGCCAGGACTGCGTAAAGGGAGGTGCATGCGTGCCCCTTGCTGAAAAGGAGCCGGTCCCGGTCGGGGTTTCTCGGGTCGACGGGGGTTGTGTTGAGCCACCCGCCGTACAGCGCGAGGAGGATATCAACGGAGCTGAGCGCCCCGTTCAGGTGCCCCTCCTTCCCATCGTGTGCCAGTTGGATGCAGGTGGCCCGGATCCTCCGGGCGGTTTCCTGCAGCCGATGGACTTCGTCATACGGCAGCTCGCGGGAAACACCTGGCTGCGACGGCATCGGGTGTACGAGGGATCCGGTCATCGGATCATCCGTTTCCGATGGAATTCAGTTCGCGAGGGGCAGCGATCACCTGGCCGGCCCTCTCCTTTGTGATCTTCGAGTAGTCCTCTTCCTGGGTGAAATAGATGATCTGGCTTCCCGAGAAGTCGAACCGGAAGGGGACGTAGATCAGTTCCTTCAGCGCCTCCCGCACGGCCGCATGCCGGTCGGGCGGGACGAAAAGCACCATGAATCCACCCCCTCCCGCTCCTGTCAGCTTCCCGCCGATCGCACCGGAAGCAAGGGCCTTGCTGTAGATATCGTCGACGTAGGTATTGGACACGAGGGGGCTCAAGCTGCGTTTGGCCTGCCACGCTTCCTGCATCAGGTCGCCGAATCCGCGGATGTCCTGACTGCTGTTCAGGAGGCAAATGGCTTCCTCCACCAGGTCCTTCATGATGCGAAGCTGGCGTTTTTTTGCCTCGATGTCGTCCACGTAGCTTACGGCGACGTTCGATGCGGTCCGCTTGATCCCGGTGTAGAACAGCATCAAGTGGGCGTTCAGCTCCACCATCCGCTCCGGTGCGAGGATCACCGGTCGGACGGAGATCTCCCCGTTCTGTTGGAAGGTCACGTGGTTGAAGCCGCCGTTGGCGGCAAGGATCTGGTCCTGCGCCCCAACGGTTTCCCTCAGGATCTCGTGTTCGATGTGGATGCTCTCCATCGCCAGCTGCTGCTTGGTGGGCATGTACCCCTTGAGGGCGTATGCGGCGTGGAGCAGCCCCACCGTAAAGGAGGAGCTGGATCCCATGCCGCTGCGGGCCGGA
This sequence comes from Deltaproteobacteria bacterium, assembly GCA_021824125.1. Taxonomy (GTDB): domain Bacteria; phylum Desulfobacterota; class Deferrimicrobia; order Deferrimicrobiales; family Deferrimicrobiaceae; genus JAKALO01. The sequence goes on from JAKALO010000034.1 coordinate 16,749, forward strand.
AGGTCTCCCACGTGGTGGATCTCCACGCCCCTGCTCACCTTGAGGAACCGGAGGATCTCGCGGACCGCGGGGTGGTTGATCTCGTCGATCGCATTGCAATTCTCGATTCGGGACCAGACGATGCGGTAATCATGCTCGAAGAAGGGCGGAAGGTACCGGCACGACAGGTAGCAATACTTGTCGATGGAGGTGGCCAGGACCGCCCCGCCATGTTTCAGGTACCAGGCCGGGTAGTCCGTTCCCCCTCCAAAAAACGATATCCTGTACGGCGTCCGGCTGATAATCATCTCCCCTCCTTCTTGTATGTCCCGGCGGAAAAGAATGCCCCGGCCTCCCGATACGATTCCGGCGTTCCGATGTCGATGAACCCGCCGTCGGTCTTCATCGCGTAAATCCCCTGTTCGATCCATCCGGGGAAGATCTGCTTCTCCAGCGAGCAGGTGCGCCCTTCGGATACGGATGCGATCCGCTCCCGCGAGAAAAGGTACACCCCCGCGTTGATCCAGCCCGTCGCATGGCGGCCGTCCTTTTCCGCGAAGCGGAGGATGCGGCCGGCGGCGTCGGTGTCCACCCTACCGAAGCGGCTCGCATCGCGCACCCTTGCAAGAACGAGAGACGCCTGCGACCGCCGCCGCACGTGCCAGTCGAGGAAGGAGGAAAGGTCCACTCGCGGAAAGGAATCGCCGTTGGCGACCAGGACAGTACTGGAAGAGAAGAGAGGAAGGGCGTTCCGAAGCGCGCCGCCGGTGCCCATCGGTTCGACCTCTTCCGAATAGCGGACCCGCATTTTGCGGTACATGTCTCCGACCGTCTCCCGCACCTGTTCCCTCCGGTAACCAGTGCACAGGACAA